>NZ_JBFMVT010000002.1:309339-618678 GCF_040786275.1 Buttiauxella gaviniae | reverse complement strand
ATACAGCTTGAAGAGGTGATGCAGAAAGTGGCAAAAGCAGAACGATTCTCGCTTGTGGAGGTCGTTCTGCCTAAACAGGATATACCGGAGTTATTGCAGGCAGTAACGGCGGCGCTTGCCAGACGCAACGCCGCCAAAAACTAAGGTTTTGGCTTTTCGGCCATCATCACCGGTTTACCGGCGAGCAGCAGCCACGCGGGAAGCATCACGATGCACAGCAGCGGCATCAGTTTGATGTCCGGCACCACGGCCATCGCCATAAACAGGCTTAGCCAGCCATCGCGCGTGACCACCAACACCAGGCCAAGGATGGCGCAGGAGAGGGTAATCGCTGCCGGAACCGCTTCGACATGCTGATGAAGCATCATCCCAAGCGCCACACCCACGAAGACCACCGGGAAGATACGCCCGCCGCGAAAACCACAGGCTGAGGCAATCACTAACGCAGCCAGTTTGACTACCGCAAACATGAAAAGCGTAGCGACAGAATAATGTTGCCCCGCAACCAACTGACGCATTTCATCCAGCCCCTTGAACAGGGTCACTTCCCCGCCAATCAGGCCTAATACTCCCAGCAAAAAAACCCCCAGGCCCAAAATGAGCACCGGATGTTTTAGCTGGTGGACTAAGCGATGCGCGCGCGGCAAACACCAGACGGCCACCATGCCGAGCGCAATAGCGATAGCGGTGACCACCGCGCCGCTAAAGATATCGACCAGGCGCATCTCCGGGTATTGCAGCACCGGTAAGGAAAAGTCCGGATGAAAGAATAAATCCGTGGTGAGAGCCCCTGCGGCGGCGGCCATGAGCGGAGCAAAAAGCCGGTCCCACAGCGGCACGTCATTGCTGCCGTTCAGCGTCTGGGAAAAGACCAGGGCTGCGGCGACAGGTGTACCAAACAGAGCGCCAATGGTTCCCGCAGCGGCGAGAATCGTCCAGTCGAGTGCGCCAACGCGTGGCAACAGACGTGCGCCAATAGCCACGGCCAACGCGATATTCACCGCCATAATGGGATGTTCCGGCCCGAGGCTAACGCCACCTGCAAGCCCCAACACCAGCGCGATAATCAGGCCTGGAAGCGCCATGACGGAAACCGGTGCGCCAATCAACGGCTCGGTTGCCGGATCGGGCCCCGCATGGCCTGGCATATAGCGAATCACCAGCCCAACCGCAATCCCGGTAGCCGTGAGCATCAATAAAATCCACATCGGGGAATTCATATCGAGATCAAAACGGGCGGGCAGTGACACCCATAAATAATTTTGTAAAACGGCGGCGACTTTCATCACCACAATCAATACAAGGCTAGAAAAGATCCCAATGACCAGTGCCGGGAGAGAAAGCACCAGCATGGTTCTGGCTCGCGGATGGAGCATGATTATTCCTTACTCAAAATTTTTATCGCGCAAATCGCCGCGCAAAACAGTCTGCCAGATAAATTATCCTGCCGCTTTGCAAACAACGCTGAAACGTTCAAGTTAATCTGTGATGTAGATCTATAATCCCAAGGCGAGCCTCATCTGGTCGTTGTTGTTTAGGCTGGCTAATTTTACAGTGATGCCGGTACTTATTTTGACTTTAGCGGAGCCATGGAAGAATGACAAAATATGCTTTGGTGGGAGATGTAGGCGGCACCAATGCGCGTCTGGCACTGTGCAATGTTGAAAATGGTGACATCACCCAGGCAAAAACCTATTCGGGTCTTGATTTTCCAAGTCTGGAAGCGGTCGTGGTGCATTATCTCAAAGAGCACAATGTCAGCGTGACCGACGGTTGTATCGCCATAGCTTGCCCAATTACCGGTGATTGGGTGGCGATGACCAACCATACCTGGGCATTCTCAACTGCCGAGATGAAAAAAAACCTCGGTTTTGAACATCTGGAAATCATCAACGATTTTACGGCGGTTTCGATGGCCATCCCGATGATTAAGGATGAGCATCTGATCAAATTTGGCGGTGGTGAGCCAGTTGCAGGTAAACCGGTCGCGGTTTACGGCGCGGGCACCGGGCTTGGCGTGTCACATCTTGTGCACGTTGATAAACGCTGGGTAAGTTTGCCGGGAGAAGGCGGTCACGTCGATTTTGCGCCAAACAGTGAAGAAGAGGGGATTATCCTCGAAGAGCTGCGCACTGAAATCGGCCACGTTTCTGCTGAACGCGTGCTTTCGGGGCCGGGTCTGGTCAATCTCTATCGCGCCATTGTTAAGTCCGATGGGCGCGTGCCGGAAAACTACAAACCTAAGGATATTACCGAGCGAGCGCTGGAAGATAGCTGCACCGACTGCCGTCGTGCGCTGTCGCTGTTCTGCGTGATTATGGGGCGTTTTGGTGGCAACCTGGCGCTGACGCTGGGCACCTTTGGTGGGGTGTACATTGCGGGCGGTATCGTGCCGCGTTTCCTTGAGTTCTTTAAAGCCTCCGGTTTCCGCGGCGGTTTTGAGGACAAAGGGCGCTTCAAAGAGTATGTCCAAAGCATCCCGGTATACCTGATTATTCACGATCAGCCGGGTCTGTTGGGCGCGGGCGCGCATTTGCGTCAAACGCTCGGGCAGATTCTGTAACACGTTAAGCAAATTTGCAGTGGTTTTCGTAGGTCGGATTAGCGTAGCGACATCCGACATTACGTTCTACAGCCGCATCAACTGGCGAAACTCTTTTACTTTGCTGCGACTCACCGGCACCTGAAAATCCAAATCCCGCAGGCGCAAAATATAGGTATTGTTAAACCACGGCTCTATTTCGCGGATCTTACTCAGGTTCACGCAATACGACCGGTGACAGCGGAAGAAGTGGCTTTCCGGCAACCTGTTGCAAAACTCGGTGATATTCATCGACATCACATAGGCTTCGCGCCGCGTATAGACAAACGTCATTTTCTCGTGCGCTTCGGCGTAATAAATATCGTTAATATCCGTAACGATAATTCGCTCATCTTTCACCAGATTAATCGTCAGCGCTTCGCGGTTCGTCGTGTTTCCCGATGCGGGAACATTCTGCTGCTGGTGGGCTGCTTCCAGTTTTTGCAGCATGCCAATAATGCGCGATTCCTGATACGGTTTCAGAATATAGTCGAACGCTTCCAGTTCAAACGCCTCCACCGCGTGCTCTTTCCAGGCGGTGATAAACACAATAAACGGCTTATGGGCAAACTTGCTGATGTTTTGCGCCAGCAAAACGCCATCTAATGAAGGGATATTGATGTCGAGAAAAATGGCGTCAACTTCATGATGTTGAAGATATTTCAGGACATCCATGCCGTCATCAAACGTGCCGACTACTTCCATCTGGCTGTGTTCTTTAATCAGCCAGTTCAGCTCCTGCTGCGCCAGAACTTCATCTTCTACGATGATAACTTTTATGGATTTCCTCCTTGTTGCGACAATAGCGGCGGAACGGCAGTGGCCGCGTGAGGAACGTAAAACGCGATCTCGGTACCCGGCTCAAGTCGACGAATATGTAACCCTTCGCCATAGAGTAATTTTACCCGGTGATGCACGTTCAGCAGACCAATTTTATTGCCCGGCATTTCGTTGTTTTCCACACGCTCAATGACTTGCGGATCGATCCCATGCCCGGTGTCGCGCACCGAGATGCGCACCCGGTTGCCACTCTCTTCGACGCTAATAGTGACCACGCCTTTGCCTTTACACTGCTGAACCCCATGAACAATGGCGTTCTCTACCAGGGGCTGAATCAGCAGGCTTGGAATCAGGCAATTCACCTCTTCATCAATGTGATAAATCACCGTGAGTTTGTCACCAAATCGTGCCTGCTCAATGGCGATGTAATCCTTAATCTGATACAGCTCCTGCTTAATATCGATCTGCTCATCGTCTTTTAATTCAATGTTATAGCGCAGATAGCGCGATAAATTATAAATCAACTGGCGAGCGGTATCGGGATTCATGCGGATAGAAGAGGAGATGGCGTTCAGGGCGTTGAATAGAAAATGCGGGTTAATTTTGCTTTGCAGCGCGCGCAGTTCCGCTTTATTCGCCATTTCCCGCAACTGCTCGGCGCGAGACACTTCCAGTTGAGTGGAAATAATCTGCGAAAGGCCGACCGCCATCTCCTGCAACGTAGAGGTAATTTGGTGCGCATGGCGGTAATAGATTTTTAGCGTACCGGTGACGACCCCTTTTTCCCATAAAGGAATAATAATCAGCGAGTGAATTTCAGGGGTGCGATAGGCTTCATCGTCATTGCGAATGATGATTTTCCCTTCGCGAATCGCCAGTTGGGTACGCGGGCTGATATCGGCGTCATTCTGCTTATAGTTATTTTCCCCAAAACCGACATAGGCCAAAACCTTATCGATATCGGTGATCGCTACGGCATCGGCTTTAATATCTTCGCGAATAATATTGCAGACCTGGCGCAGCGATTCGCTATTCACATTACGAAATAACGGCAGCGTTTTATTGGCAATATCCAGCGCCAGTTTAGCCTGACGCGCGGCGCTGGCCTCTTTTTCGCCTTCCACACTTTGCACCAGCAGCACAATAAAACCGATGGAAACGGTGCCGAGGATCATCGGAATACCGATTTTCGACACAATATCGATGCCAAGCGACACGGTAGGGGCCCACAGCACCACCAGAATCATGGTCATGGTTTCACACAGCATTCCAGCCATAATCCCCACGCGCCAGTGCTGTTCTTTCGGTATTTTGCGATTAATCACCCCGGAAATAACCCCGGCAACAATACTGGTGATCAGACAAGGGACCGCGGTGAGGCCGTCTATATCAATCAAATACCGATGAAGTCCCGCAATAATCCCGGTAATAGCGCCGACCCACGGGCCAAATAAAATCCCGCCCGCCATTACCGCGATAATGCGCACGTTAACCAGTGAACCTTCAACATGCACCCCAGACCAGGTACTGAATAGCGCAAACATGGAAAAGATAGCGGTGACCGCTAATAACTCTTTGGGCGTGTGGGCATTTTTATGCAACAGCTCGCGGAACAGGCGGATGCGAATTAAAAAGAACAAGCAAATAAGCATCAGCGCCGCACGGTCAAATACCGCCAGCAGCATATTAAATATTTCGTGCACGGGTAACTCGCGTGACAAAGAATGGAACGGGCATGATAAGGAAATTACTGAGCGGTTACCAGAAATGCGCCAGATTCGGCAAAGACCCCCACCCAGCCTCCCCCTTACCAGGGGGAGGAGCTAAAAATCTGCTCCCTCCCCTGGTAAGGGGAGGGCTGGGGTGGGGTCCAAACCTAACTACTTCCCGCCCAGTTGCTCACGTCCGGCAGGTGTTAAATCATCGGGCATCGCACGCCCATTAAAATCAACCTCAAAGTCATCGGCCGCAAAATCTGGTGGTGATTTACCTTCCACAAAGGCAGGCCACTGACGCTCGAGGTACGCTGCGTTCTTCTCGCACCACGGCGCGGCGGCGATATACATAACGTTGCTGTCGAACTCGCCAAGGTGTTCATTTTCTACGGCATGGATCACATCGCAGTGCCAGAAAACGGTGTCTCCCGCTTCCATATGGGGAATTGAGGAAATCCCAGTTAATAAAAGGGGATGCCACTGCTCGTTAATTGAAAGCGCACGCCCCGGCTTCGCTTCGCACAGTGACTCTTCCGGCACGTCATCTTGCAAAGCACGCAGTAAAATATAGGCCATCGCGTTGGCAACCGGCAGCAAAGTCAGTGTACCGCCGTGCTTACGCTGCGGGCTAAGCGCCGTCCAGCCCTGGAAAGTTCGGAACATGGAACAGACCGCAGGGGATGGAAACTCCCGCACTTCGGTGCGACCTTCTGCCGCAAACGGGTTGTAATTTTTCCATTCACCTGAAAAAACATGGCGATACACATGGCGGAAATTCTCATCCAGCCAGCGTTCAACGGAGCCTCCATCTACATGCGGAGAAAGCCCTAAAGAGTTGGAGCGCGGCGGGCGACGGCGAGTACGGTCGGCGTAACTGACCACGCGATTTGGGTCGAAATGCTGTTTATCGTTGCTTTCGGTTTCCCATAAATTATTCAGAAAAACCTGCACCGCTTTCATCCGCGCATGCTGACGCGCTTCCACCTGCGGCTTAGACCAGTAAATGCCGTAAATCTGCGGCTTACTTTCGGCAAGTGTGCCGAAGTAGTTATCTTCTGCCGCGTTCTTGAGCTTCTCTACAAAATTATTCCGTTCGAGATAATTTCCCACTTCGTCATTCCAGGCTTGTGCCTGAGACTGAGGGAACACGCCTTTGATGGTGCAGCAGCCACGCTGGCGAATCAGCGCTTTTTGTTGCTCGCTTACGCGATGGTTAACGATGTCATCGGCGTTGATTTGTGGAACAGGATTTTCACCCCGCGCGAGTTCGTCGCGTATGGCGTCGATCTGGCGGCGCATATCGCCTTCGAGTTGTTCAAAAACGGCTTTGTAATCAGGCAAGTCATGACGAAGTTTTTGTTTTATCTCACGGATTGCACGCGGTAAGTCATCAATTTGTAGGGTCATGGCAAGGCTCCACGTCATCGGTATTTAAGTTATGGGGTTGTTGCTACATGGTTAATATAAGTCAGTCCTATCAAATAAAATAGGGGTTGGCTTCAAATGAAGCATCCTCTTTTATGATGTTTAAAAAATATTTCTCTTCGCCTCTGGACGGGTGATTTTTATTCAGGCTATTTTGAAAAGGCCACACCGTGTGGCAGCGTCGCTCGGACGGTCCGGGCGCTCACGTTAATCAGAGGAATTTATGGCTGACTCCAGTCCAAAGCGTCGTTTTTCGCGTATCGATCGTCTCCCTCCGTATGTGTTCAATATCACCGCTGAGCTAAAAATGGCGGCGCGCCGTCGTGGCGAAGATATTATTGATTTCAGTATGGGCAACCCAGATGGCCCCACGCCGCCGCATATCGTCGAAAAACTTTGCACGGTCGCGCAGCGCGAAGATACGCACGGGTACTCCACATCACGAGGCATTCCCCGCTTACGCCGCGCGATTTCACGCTGGTACAAAGATCGCTACGACGTTGAAATCGATCCGGAAAGCGAAGCCATCGTGACCATTGGTTCGAAAGAGGGGCTGGCGCACCTGATGCTGGCAACGCTCGACCATGGCGATACGGTGCTGGTACCCAACCCAAGTTATCCCATTCATATTTACGGTGCGGTCATCGCTGGAGCGCAGGTGCGTTCGGTGCCGCTGGTGGAAGGCGTCGACTTTTTTGCCGAGCTGGAACGTGCGATTCGCGAAAGCTATCCGAAACCGAAAATGATGATTCTCGGTTTCCCGTCGAACCCCACCGCGCAGTGTGTGGAGCTGGAATTTTTTGAAAAAGTGGTCGCCCTGGCAAAACGTTACGACGTGCTGGTGGTGCATGACCTGGCGTACGCCGACATCGTTTATGACGGCTGGAAAGCGCCGTCGATTATGGAAGTGCCTGGCGCACGCGACGTCGCCGTTGAATTCTTTACCCTGTCGAAAAGTTACAATATGGCAGGCTGGCGCATTGGTTTTATGGTGGGCAACAAAGAGTTAGTTAGCGCGCTCGCCAGAATCAAAAGCTACCATGACTACGGCACATTTACGCCGTTACAGGTTGCGGCGATTGCCGCCCTGGAAGGGCCGCAAGAATGCGTCCGGGATATTGCTGAACAGTACAAACGCCGCCGCGATGTTTTAGTCAAAGGCCTGCATGAGGCGGGCTGGATGGTGGAGTGCCCGAAAGCCTCGATGTATGTGTGGGCGAAAATCCCCGAGCAGTACGCGGCAATGGGGTCGCTGGAGTTTGCCAAAAAACTGCTTCAGGAGGCGAAGGTCTGTGTTTCGCCCGGCGTTGGGTTCGGTGATTACGGCGATACGCATGTGCGTTTCGCCTTAATTGAAAACCGGGATCGTATTCGCCAGGCCGTGCGCGGGATTAAATCGATGTTCCGTGCCGATGGTTTGCTGCCAACGTCGCAGAAATCCTCTACAGATATTGTCGACTAAAACGAAAACAGGAGCCTCGGGGCTCCTGTTTCTCTTATCTGCTTGCTATGAGTTCTTCTATTCGATCATCATCACAAACGTACCGACCCACAATAACAAAATGACCGACATGCCCATCATGAAATATTTCACGTTTCTCGCTCCGTGCGTATCCGCGCACATTTATACCCGCCCCCATTAAAGCGCAGGTATATCTCTAAAATTCATCAACTGAATCGTTAAAAGTCGGCGCTAATGTACTCTCCATTTCAGGCCAAATACAAGCGTCTACAAATCGGCAGAATGATCTTTTTTAAACTTTACATTTCGCATGACGCCTTGCTGAAAAAGCAGCCAAAATTCAACGTATTATGAGGTGATTTTGAGAAATAGAGTTAGAAAGAGATTGAGAGAAGAACAGGCCCGTGCGGGCCTGAGTCACGGCAGGTTTGTTTAACTTACTTAACCGCGTCGTGCGCGTTTTCCATCGCCTGCTTCATTGCAGCGTTATTGATGGAGTTTTGGCGATTTTGCTCGGCAAGATAACAGGTATCTTTGCTTACGCCCTGAGCCTGGCATTCAGCCATGCGTTGAGCAGGAGAGCTACAACCCGCCAGTGCGCCAGCCATCACCATCATCAACATTATTTTTTTCATTGCTGTTCAACCTAAAAGTGTAGAAGTCATCGCCGAAGCGAAATGCCTGTATCAGGCGCGTGCATAATCCGCCATTTTATATAGGGAGGAACTAAGAAAAAACCTAATCATTGACGTGGATTATGATTCGACAGATAAAAGAGGTAACACGATGTAAGTCACTTATAATTAACACCTCTAAGTGGGTAGGACAGGGGCTGCGATGGGTATGGCAATAGATTTAAACAGCGATTTAGGCGAGAGTTTTGGCGCGTGGACGATGGGCGATGACGCCGCCATTTTGAAACTTGTCAGCAGCGCTAACGTCGCCTGCGGTTTTCATGCGGGCTCCCCTGCGGGTCTATTATCTACGTTGCGTTTGGCTAAACAGTCAGGCGTTTCCATCGGCGCGCACGTCTCTTACCCTGATTTGGTCGGATTTGGCCGCCGCAATATGGACGTGGCGAGCGACGAATTAACCGCCGATGTGATTTATCAGATGGGTGCCTTGCAAGGCCTTGCGCAGGCGGCGGGGACGGAAGTTCGTTACGTAAAACCGCATGGTGCGCTCTATAACACTATTGCTCATGACGAACGGCAGGCGCTGGCGGTTATTGATGCCATTCTGGCAATTAATCCTCGTTTGCCGTTGGTCGGCCTGGCGGGTTCTCGCGTGCTGGAGCTGGCGCAGGAAAAAGGGCTGCGTACCATTTCCGAAGCCTTTGCCGACCGCGCCTATTATGCCGATGGCACCCTGGTTTCACGCCGTGAAGCGGGGGCCGTTTTACATGATGCGCAGCTTGTGGCAAAGCGCATGCTGCAATTGATTACTGAAGGGGGCGTCACCTCTATTGACGGCTCATTCACGGCGATAAAAGCTGAGTCAATCTGCGTACATGGTGACAGCCCGGGGGCTATCGAAATGGCGTATCAAATTCGTAAATTACTGGAAGAGCAGGGGATCACGGTGCGGCCTTTCGCTGAACCGTAAGTGACTGAGTTCAACCGACACGGTGGCGGACGTTTCGGCTGTTGACTAGACTTCAAAACAGCAACTTAGCGCCTATCGCGCACGTTGTAGCTTCACTCCCTTCTCTGGCCGGATTTAAAAATGAAAACGACGCCCGCCAATAAATCTTCACCCGTAGTAGAAAAACCGCGTTGGCTGAATTTCGAATTTCTGCTGCGGCGCATTGGCTTTGCCTTTCTGTTACTGATCGTGGTTGCCGCCCTCGTCGGGGCTTTCTCCCGTGGCTACCTGAGCGAATCCACCCTTGCAAATGACGATCGCTCTCTGACTCTCCATTACGAAAAATTCAATCGCCTGATGAGCGATATGGACATGAAAATCACCTCGGTCACCGCCGCAGGAAAGCGTAACCGTATTGTGCTTGCCGGGGATTTTATGGAGGGCTATCGCATCGATACGCTGCAACCGCAGCCGGATAAAATGTACAGCCTGAATGGGAAAATGATTCTTGAATATCCGCAGCCTGCCGTGGGGTCTGAGCAAACATTGTGGTTAAGCCTGACGCCGATGAAAATCGGGGCCATTAAAAGCACCATTGCTATCGATAACGGGCCGGAAATAACCTTCCAGCAATTCATCTATCCCTGAGGTGGCTTAACAATGGATATGGTATTAAGGGCGATTGCGATTTATCTGATCCTGATGGTGGTGTTTAAAATTGCCGGCAGGCGTGCGCTCCTGCAAATGACCTCTTTTGATTTGATATTATTGCTGATTATCAGTGAGGCCACGCAACAGGCGCTATTGGGCAATGACTTTTCCGTCACCGGCGCCATGCTGACGATTGTCACACTCATCGTGGTGGATATGCTGTTTGGCATGATTAAAAAATATCTGCCCGGTGCGGATGATTTACTGGATGGCACCCCGGTGATTCTGGTGGAAAAGGGGTATCTCTTTCAGGAAAAAATGAAAAAGGCGGATATTTCCTGTGATGATATTTTACTGATGGCGCGAATTGACCACGGTATAACGCGTCTGGATGAAATCAAATTTGCCATACTCGAGCGCAACGGCCATATCTCAATTATTCCTGAGGCCAAATAATTAACGCCAGAGCAGTCCGCTCTGGCGCGAATCAATTACAGCGTGCCGGTCCCGCCGTCAGAACACCATACCTGGCCTGACGTAAAGCTCGACTCAGGAGACGCTAACGTCACATACATTGCCGCAATTTCCGCAGGCTGCCCTGGGCGGCCAAGCGGTGCAGATGCGCCGAACTTCTCGATTTTTTCCTGAGGCTGGCCGCCGGAACATTGCAAAACAGTCCAGTACGGGCCGGGAGCTACAGCGTTAACCCGGATGCCTTTTGGCCCCAATTGTTTGGCGAGCGACTTGGTGAACGCCACAATCGCCGCTTTGGTCTGGGCATAATCCAGCAAAATTTCGCTCGGAAGATAAGCCTGAACAGAGGACGTATTAATAATGGATGCCCCGCGCGGCAGGTGTTCTAGCGCCGCTTTGGTTATCCAGAACATGGCGTACACGTTGGTTTTAAACGTCGCATCAAATTCTTCGGTAGTCAGGTCGAGAATGGACTCGCAGAACTGCTGGCGGCCTGCATTATTGACCAGCAAATCCAGCCCCTCTAATTCATGCGCGGTTTGTTTAACCAGCTTCTGGCAAAACGACTCATCACGAATATCGCCGGGAATCGCCACCGCTTTGCGTCCTTCGGCGCGAATAAGGTCGATAACTTCTCTGGCATCTTCTTCTTCCGCAGGAAGATAGTTAATCGCCACATCGGCCCCTTCACGGGCGAATGCTATGGCCACCGCGCGGCCAATCCCTGAGTCACCGCCGGTGATCAGCGCTTTTTTACCGGCAAGGCGGCCGCTGCCTTTATAGGAGGTTTCACCGTGGTCAGGGCGGGGGATCATCTTCCCGGCAAGACCTGGGAAAGGCTGCTTTTGATGCTCGAACGGCGGTGAAGGGTACTCATCAGAATGGGGTGTGTTACCTGTGGCAGGGTGGTTTTTCTGATCGCTCATACTGGGCTCCTGTTGCCGTTTTTTACTCAGACATAAAGCATAGAACAAACTTTCACGAACGCATTTATGAATATCATTCATGATGGCTATCCTTTTATGCCTCATTATCTTTTAATCGCCACCCGCTAACATAGGCTTATCTCCTTATGTTCACTGGATTTTTATGACTGATTCCCAACCTCGCGTGCAGACCGTTTCTGGCAAAACGGCCAGCCTCTCTTTTGTGATTATTCTGAGTGCTTTGATGGCATTCACATCGTTATCGACCGATATTTATTTACCCGCCATGCCCGTAATGGCGAAAGATCTTCACGGTGATGCGGAACTAACCATCACCGGTTTTTTAATCGGCTTTTGTATTGCCCAACTGATTTGGGGGCCATTAAGCGACCATTTTGGCCGCCGTAAACCGCTGTTTATAGGAATGGCTTTATTTATTATCGGCTCCGTGGGCTGCGCACTTTCTCAGGAAATTTCGCAGATTGTTTTCTGGCGCGTGTTTCAGGCTTTAGGGGCGTGTACCGGGCCAATGCTTGCGCGGGCTATGATTCGTGACCTGTTTAGCCGTACTCGTGCAGCGCAAATGCTTTCCACGCTGATGATTATCATGGCGATTGCGCCCATTGCCGGCCCGCTGCTTGGCGGTCAAATGATTAAAATCACCTCGTGGCACGCTATCTTTTGGCTGCTGGGAACGATCGGCATAGTGATGCTGATCTCTTTATTCTGGCTGCCCGAAACATTACCTGAAGATAGGCGGGTTAAGGCTTCTCTGCCCGGCGCGTTCCGGAATTACCGTACGCTGCTGTCTAACACCCAATTCATGCGCTTTACCTTATGTCTGATGTTTTATTATGTTGCGGCATACGCCTTTATTACCGGTTCACCGTTCGTCTACATCACCTATTTTGGCGTAGAGCCTCAGCATTACGGCTGGATATTTGCACTGAATATCGTTGGGCTGATGGGCATGAGCATGGTGAACCGCCGCCTGGTTCAACATTATTCTTTGGAAGCCTTACTTAAAGTAGCGACACTTGCGGCGGCCTGTGCGGCGCTGTTTTTGGCTCTGGTTACTCGCTTAGAGATTGGGGGGCTGATTTTGATTTTGGCGGCCATTTTTGTCTTCTTCTCAATGAACGGCATTATTGCCGCGACATCCACCGCCGCCGCACTTGACGCGGTACCGAATGTGGCGGGTTCCGCCTCCGCGTTGATGGGCTCGCTACAATATGGCAGCGGAATTATTTCATCTTTGCTGCTGGCATGGCTTAGCGATGGCACCCCCTGGACAATGGCCTGGATCATTGCTCTGTTTTCCGTGGCGAGTGCGGCAATGGCAATGCGCCAATCTAAATCAAAAGAGGAATGAAATTTTAAAGACATAAGTACGGCGGTAATATTATATAAAAAACAGGCGTGATATATTATTTGGCTCGAGCATACTGCTTTCAAATAAAAATAATATTCGTGAAATTAAATGTTACGCCTATGAAAAATATCCAACCGCTTAATTACGACATCATTAAAAATGAGTGGCAATTGTTAATTGATAATACAAACAATGCTACGCACCAGATCCTTATCTCGCTGAGCGATGAGGAAATTAAACAACTGGTTAACGCATATTATCAATATATGCTGTTGGATGAACAGGCGAAGTTATTTCTGAATACGGCTCAGGTCGAAGAGCGACTGAGCCTCAGCATGGGAAAATGGCTGAGAAAAGTTCTTGGAAGCTCGCGTGAAGATTTATCGGAATTAATTACTCACCAACGGGAAGTGGGCCAGGTGCATGCGCGCATCGGTCTGCCTATTGATTTGGTTGCGCGCGGCGCGCGAAAACTTAAACACGATCTTTTCCAGTTATTGCTGAACAAGCAACACATCAGCGCAGAAGAAATTAATGACGCGGTCTTTTTTAGCGGAATGGCTATTGATGCTGCGATTGAAGTCATGACCATCGCCTATACCCCGTCGCACCAGAAAATGATGCACGATCAGGAGCATTTCCGCCTGCTGACGGTTTACGATGATGTCAGCGTGGAACGTGAGCGCCAGGTCGGTGCCCTGAAAAACTGGGAAAATCAGTTTATCTATAATATTGCGACCGAGCTTCCTTTCGAAGAGCGCGTGTTACTGGGCGATTCTGAGTTTGGCTTGTGGTTCTCTCATAAAGGCCAGCATATTTTCAGGCAGCCGGAATTAATTAAAAAGATTGAGTTGTTGATGCAGAAAATCGACAGATTAATTACCACCGAATTTGCCGCTCAAACCCCGGAACCTTTGCATCGCATCCAGTTGCTGCGCCTGTTACGGCAGGACGTAGAGCAGTTGAGCATGATCCTAAGCTCAATTTTTGAAGACCTGGTGAAGAGTGAAAACGGCAAAGATCCGATGACGAAGCTGCTCACTCGCCGCTTTATTCCTACCATCATGCGCCGCGAAATTGCCTTATCAGTCAGCTCAGGTAAGCCATTCACCGTGGCACTGCTGGATGTCGATCACTTCAAAAAAATTAATGACAATTACGGGCATAGCGTCGGCGATAATACATTAAAAAGCATCGCGGTTTGGTTACATGAACATACCCGCAGCAGCGATTATGTGTTCCGCTACGGTGGCGAAGAATTTATGATGCTACTGGTGGAAACCAATCTTTCTCAGGGAGAAATTCTAATGGAAAGATTGCGTAATTTTATCAGTAGCCAGCTTATTGAAGTGGATGTGAATACCTCATTCCAGGTGACTATCAGCGCAGGCCTGGTGGAATTTGATAACCACCCTGACTACCAACGGCTTATCAATAAAGCCGATAAAATGCTGTATGAAGCGAAGCATAATGGCCGCAATCGCGTCGTCAGTTATTTTATTTAAACGCGATGCCGTCTTTTTATAACCCTAAAACAATATCCAAAAATATACATTAATAATGATGATTAAAATATTCAGACGCAAAAATCTTTCTCTATTTGTTTTATTTGTGTTAACTGCATGTGGCGGTGGAGGAGGTGGCGGGGGGAGTTCTTCTCAGGCAGTGAATGCGCCAGTTAATATACCGCCAGATAATGTTCCGCTTAAAACACCTGAGGCTCAGACGCCCGCATCAGCAGATAATAACGTTAAAGTCGGCGTGCTGGATTCGGGTGTTAATCAAAGCCTGAGTAACCTTGCGGGAAAAGTCAGCCATATTTTACGTTATGTGGGGCAAGGAAATAACCTTGGCTCCGGCGTATATACCCCTGATGATATTACCCACTCGCCGTCAGTCGCGACGACGGACGTTGCCGGGCACGGGAGCTATGTTTCGCAAATTCTTGCCAGCAACGGGGATGAGGGAACTTATACCGGTAGCCAGAACGTTGATTTATATGAAGCCCAAACCTCTAACGATCATCAGGGCCATTCAGCAATTAACGATCAAATGGCCGCAATTCTTGATTTGCATAACCACTATGGGGTGAATTTATTTAATGCCTCATGGGGGAGTGATAATCATTATGAGGCGAACTCAAATGCCACACATGTATTACGTTACCTGGCTGCGACCAACGGCTTAATTGTCTTTTCTGCCGGGAATGATGCGCGCTTAGATCCCGCGGCGGAAAGCCTGACGCCGTTAGTGGATAACACGATAGCCAATGGGCTGCTTACGGCGGTGGGGATTGATGATAATAAACAACTCTATCGTGGCCTTGATGAGAATGGCCAGATTAAAGGCAGTAACGCCTGTGGACGCGCCGCAGCCTGGTGCCTGGCGGGCCAATACGTGACCGGGCCGCTTCGTGAATTTAATAATAACGGTTATATCAATTTCTACGGGACGTCAGGCGCTGCACCGCAGGTTACGGCTGCCGCCGCAGAGGTATGGCATAAATACCCCTGGATGACAGCAAGTCAGGTGAAACAAACCTTATTAACCACCGCCGACTACCTGCCAGATGGCTCATATTCAGGTTTACCTTACAATGACACTTTTGGCTGGGGTGAATTAAACGCATCCCGCGCCGAGAACGGCCCGGCACTTTTTTCTTCCCTGTTTGGGGATTTCAATGCGCAGGTGCCTGATTCACAGTATGTCTTTGGGAATGATATTTCAGGGAACGCGGGCCTGATTAAAAGTGGCAACGGTGTGCTGGAACTTGCAGGTAACGAAAGTTACACCGGCAACACCACGGTAAATCAGGGCACGCTTCTGGTTTCCGGCAGCATCAACGGGGGAGGCGTTACTATTGCTCCGCAGGGCATATTATCCGGTTCAGGTGCGGTGAGCTCAACCCACAATAACGGGACGGTAGATTTATCTCAGGGCTCGCTGACCGTCAATGGGGATTACACACAAAGCCACGACGGCGTGTTAAATGCCTATATTAGCCATCAGCTTGAGATTAACGGCAATGCTGAACTGGACGGCACCGTAAATCTGGTGAACAAGAATTTCGTCACCGGCGGTAATTACGACATCCTCCATGCTCAGCGAGTGCAGGGGCAATTCAGCCAGGTCAACGGCAGCAAATTTTTGGCGGTGGATCGCGTCACTTACGCGGCGGACAACGTTAACTTTGATGTGACACAAATTTCTGCTCAGGATGCCGTAGGGGCGGGCGATGCGTTGTCGCAAGCCGGGGCCAAAGTGGTAGACAGCATGTTCGCCGCGGCAAATGCCGTTGCGCAAAGACAACAAAATGGCGCGGTGTTAACCGCGAATGAACAGCAACTGCTGGATTACACGGCTAATCTTCAGTCATCCACTTCAGGTGACGCCGTGCAGCACATTGTGGACAGCCATTCCGCAGTGATTTATGCCGAACTGCCTTCCGTATTGCTGGCGGAGCAAAACCGCCTGACGCAAACCGTCGCCAACCGTTTAAGCGCGATGGACGGAATGGAGGAGGCCACGCCAGGCGTGTGGACCTCCCATGACTACATGAAAAACCAGTACCATCCGGACGGGTGGAATAAGGTCACCAGTACAACCAACAACACCTCTCTGGGAATGGATGGTCGTGTCAGTCATGCCTTATTGCTGGGTGGGTTCATCAATAAAAATGAGATGAACGTTACGCTCGACAGAAACGGTGGCAGCCTGAAAGGCAAACAGGACGGATTTGGCGCTTACGCCCAGTACGACGCCGCATCGTTTTATATCAATGGCCTTGCGATTTACCAGCGTGGGAATGCCGACATTAAGCGCCCGGTAATGAGTAATGGCTCGCAGAGCACCGAGAAATCGAATACCGACATCAGCAGTTCGACCCTCTATCTCGAGTCAGGTTACACTTTCGAGTTGCCGCATGAAGTGGATGTGACACCTTATGCCAGCGTGGAATATGACCGCTCGCGCACCGATGGCGTGGATGAAGATAATCTTCATGGGGTGAATGTCAGCGGCATGAAGGGGGAGCAGAGCAGTGTCGCTCTGGGCTCGCGGGTTAACTATCTGGTGAGCGATGCGCTACGCGTCGGGGCCTGGGCGCAGGTCAGCAAAGTGGTTTCGCGTAATATCAGTGATATGACCCTGGCGACCAATCTGAGCGGGCAAGATATTTCCCTTGATTCACCTGAATTTGACCGCAACAGTTTCGATTACGGTTTGAATATTAACTATATATTGCTCAATAGCGTTCAGATTTTTGCCGGAATGCAGAGCAGCACCGCTAACGAGCAGGCGCTTTCTGCCAGCGCCGGGCTCAAGTATTACTGGTAATAATCGTTCGAAATCCACAAATAATGCACTTCCCGCAGGCTCTTTTTAACAGGGCCTGCGGAAAAATAGAGTCGAAACTTATTTCTTTTCTATCAGCGCATTGGTGATTAACACCGAGAGCTTTTCAAGCTGCACCGCCAACTGAATACTCAGCCATACATACCCGTGAATGGCGCTCTCCACCACCTCATTGCCTTCATGGGCGTTCAGCAAGTCGTGTAATTCTTCTGTGATTTCATTCAGGCGTTCGCTGTTAGCCGCGATAGGGGTTGGATTGCCTTCATGCAACGCCAGCGCCAGTGCTTTCAGGGTTTTTTGCGTCATCTCCTGCACATCCGCCAGCGTGCGTGAATTCACCAGCAGAAAACGGCTTCCGCGTGTTGCCCAGTGCGCATCAATCTGGAAGCGCTGCACGGCGACCATATCGCGGATGATTAACTGAATTTCTTCCAGCGTAGATTTAGGGATCCCCACTTCTTTGCTGACCGGCGTAATCAAACTGCGCATCTTGACCACGTGGCTCAAAATTTTGGTATGGAGCTTCGTCAGGTCAGGGCGGGTAATCACATTATGTGAGGAGCCCGTTGCGCTAATTTTTGAAAAATCATTTAAAAACGCAGCGAGCTGAATACGCCAGTGGATAAACGCCCGCTGCGGATAAATGCTGGTAAAACACATCGCCAGAACACAGCCAAGAATAATATTGGCGCTGCGCCACAATGCGGTTTGCATATCCCCGGCGGGGGCACTGCTCACCACCGCGAGAGTTATCCCAATCAACAACGAGGCGTACGGGCGCTTGCTCATGGTTAAATAACCGCATAAAAACGCCGCGCACCCGCACCACACCATCATCAAAGGCAAGGAATACATTTCGATGCGCAAAGCGATTAAGCCCAAAACGGCACCGGTCAGGGTTCCCGCCATTCGCTCAAAGGCGCGTGGGATAACGTTCCCCAGATAGCTAATCGGCCCCATCACCACCACAAGGGTAATCAGCGGCCAGGAGTGATCGGGTAAATTCAACATCCTGATAAACAGGAATGTCAGCACAAACGCGATAGCAATACGGGCGGCGTGGATAAACCGATAGTTGCGATAAATACTCACTTCCAGCGGGCTCAATGGCTTATCACAGCGCACGGCGAAAAAAGATCTCTTCATTTAAGGTTTACTTTGGATGGAGCGAAAAACGATAAAGGCCGCCAGCTATACGGCTTTTGGAGGTCAGGGCAATGGTTACAGTCCATCGCCCCTGGTTAAGCGTAGAGAAATTTTTCTTACCACATCAAATCATCTGGCACTTTAAAATCAGCATACGGATCATCTTCGTCCAGTGCTTCTTTGCTCAGCTCGCTGTTTAATACAATGCTGCTTGCATCGCGCTGGGCAATTTTATCGGCAACGCTTGCGGGGATAATGGCGTATTCGCTATCACGGCCATTTTCCGCAACCAGGCGTGCAATAGCGAGACGGCCATTGATCAACTGAGTTTGCGTCGTTTTATCCACATAGATTTTTTTAATCACATTACCGTCTGTGAAGTTATACCCAATATCGCCTTTGGCAATAACGATCCTGTTCATTTCAATAAGCTGCTTGACCTGAGCCTTATATTCTTTGGCTAAGGCGGCTTGTTTTTGCTGCTCGCTCAACTGCTTATCACGTTCCATTTGCGCTTTTTTATTCTCTTCAACAGCCTCTCTTGCCTCGCGGGCCTGAACGCGAGATTTTTTAGCCGTTCTTTGTACTTTCTCGAGTTTCTTACTGCTGACTAATCCAGCTTTAAGCATCTGCTCTTGTAACGTTAGCTTTGTCATATTCGTTTCTGAAACCAATGGAATAATAGTCAGAATTATACCCTTAACAGGCGAGGCTGTGCCAGATTGTGAGATCGGGCCGCAAATTGCTGCCCGCCAACAAAATCTTACCTAACCGCGTAAAAAGCGCGGGGCCTGTAAATCCTCGACCAGTTCGTTAATCAGCTCAAACAACATGCCGGTTAATGCGCGATTCACCTCAACGGTGTGAGCGCGGCTCAAGAGTGTTTGGGTGAGCGCGTAGCAATACTGGCGCTGTATTTCTGAGTCGTGATTCACCTGTATTTTGACTTCTTTTTCGACGGTGAGACGCTCCACCAGATACGCCGGTAGCGGCTGGTTAAACGTGGTTTTCATTACGTCCAGGCAGTGGGCGAGGCGGCCACACAACGCTTGCTGTTCGGTGTCGGTTTTGCACTCGATCAGTTCATCGGCAAGTGATTCGCAGACGTCGAGAAGCTGGAACAGATCCATGCTGGCGGTGATCGGGGAAAGCAGGGCGTTATTAAACTGCGTCTGAGAAATGTGTTGAGCTGACATCATCTTAGTAATCTCCAATGAGTGTGAACATCGTCACCACCGGAGTTCCTACGCTCGGAGTGGCGGCGCTAATGAGGGTAGGAAACCGACCTCAAAGGATATCGGCCAACCCGAAGGTTGCCCCACCAGCGCCACCGTTGATAAGGATAAAGGTGTGTTGGTGCCGCGACAATCAAAAAGATGCTAACGCTTTGATATCGCCTTTGAGAAAACCAGGTTCCTACGCCCGGCACCAGATTTTGCTGGTGCACAGAAAGAATACGCCTGCGGGTTTGCAGGTGACAAGTAGAATAATAGCGATTACAACGTTGCATTTTTGAGGTGCGAAGGAACTCGCAAAATTGAGATAAAGGCAGAATTTGTGGAGGGGTAAACGACAGCGTTATCCACGATTTGCACCGTATCGTCGGAAGGCGCTGCGCTTTTCCGACCTACAAAAAATGGATGTAAGTAATTGTTTTTAAAAAGGATTATGGTGTCCCCTGCAGGAATCGAACCTGCAATTAGCCCTTAGGAGGGGCTTGTTATATCCATTTAACTAAGAGGACGTAATACCCGCCGGGCAGTGCGGGCGGGTAATGAGGGCGCTAGTATACCCGCTTTTAGGGCCGCGTTAAGGGGCTTGCAGGTTGTTTGCCTGAAACGTAACCAGTTTTATGCCCGTCGCGCCTGCTTTTCGCCTTTGTCGCTCTCTTTGCCACCCTCGACGTCTTGTTTACGTTTCGCTTTGGCTTTTTCCTCGGCTTTTTTCTTAGTGCTCATATCGTTACGAATTTGGGCATGGCTAATCAGCGCGAAGATGAAGGTACCGCCGCAAATGTTGCCCGCAAGCGTGGGGATGGCGAACGGCCAGAAGAAATCACTCCAGTGAATGGTACCGTTAAAGACCAGGTAGAGCACTTCGATGGAGCCGACCACAATGTGGGTTAAATCCCCCAGCCCAACCAGCCATGTCATGATGATAATCACCACGATTTTTGCCGATCCCGCTGCCGGGAACATCCACACCATGGTGGCGATTATCCAGCCGGAAATAATCGCATTGGCGAACATTTCTCCCGGCGTGTTGTGCATCACTTCCATGCCGATGGTAACGAACGCATCACGCGTCTGCTCGTCAAATATGGGCATATATTCAAACGCATACGCCGCAAGACCGGTGCCGATGAGGTTACCCAGCAGAACCACGCCCCATAAACGTAACAGCAGCAGGAAATTTATCCCGCTGGGTTTATGCATCACGGGGAGTACGGCGGTGACGGTGTTCTCGGTGAACAGTTGCTGACGCGCCATAATGACGATGATAAACCCGAATGTGTAGCCAAGGTTTTCCAGCAGAAAACCGCCGGGAACGCCATCCAGATTGACGTGAAAGACCCCTTTTGCCAGCAGCGATGCGCCCATTGATAAGCCTGCGGCAATGGCTGACCAGAGCAATGCCATTGCGTCACGTTCCAGCTCTTTTTCACCGTCCTGGCGGATATGTTCGTGGATGGCCATTGCCCGGGAGGGGAGCTGCTCTTCATCAACTTCTATTTTTTCTCCGTGATCTTTCTCGTCACTTTCGACTTCAATCTCATCGGTTGATTTGTCGATTTTCTCTTCTTTTAATTCATCCATTTTTTAGGTTACTCATGCGTGACTTGTTCCATTAAGCGTAGCGGCTTTTTACGCGATTCCCTGCCAGGCGCGGGAATTCGACTTTATTTTGATCTTATGTGTGAGGATTACCTCTTTTGGAGTACCGCATCTGCGGTAGCCAATCTGGAGCAAAGACTATGATGTGTTATGATTTTGCATCCCGAGACAAGGAGTGGCTCCCCAAATGCTTGATGCGATTAACCTGACCTGCGTACGTGATGACCGCGTGTTATTTAGCGAGTTGTCGTTTAGCGTCCGTCCGGGGGAAATGGTGCAAATCGCTGGGAAAAATGGCGCAGGCAAAACGTCGTTACTGCGGATTTTGGCGGGGCTTGCGCAGGCCGAGGAGGGCGAGGTGAAGTGGCAAGGGGAAACGTTGTCGCGCAACCGCTATCAGTATCATCAGGATCTACTCTGGCTTGGGCATCAGCCCGGCATCAAAACCGTTCTCACCGCCTTTGAAAATCTCAGCTTTTACCACGCTGAAGGTGCGGAAAATCTACGTTGGCAAGCGCTTACTGAAGTGGGCCTGGCGGGGTTCGAGGATGTTCCGGTAAACCAACTTTCTGCCGGGCAGCAGCGCCGTGTTGCGCTGGCGCGTTTGTGGCTGAGTGCGCACAAACTCTGGATCCTCGACGAGCCTTTTACCGCCATTGACGTTGCGGGCGTGGAAAAACTCACCCGGCAGCTCAAGCGCCATACCGAAAATGGCGGCATGGTGATACTCACCACCCACCAGCCGCTTGCCGTGGACAATGTTCGCCAGATTCACTTGCAGGAGAGATTTGCATGATGCGCCGCATTTTCCTGCAAGAACTGCACGTGGTGTTCCGCAAAGGGGCGGAAATCGCTAACCCGCTATGGTTCTTTCTGATCGTTATCACGTTGTTTCCCTTGGGGATTGGCCCTGAATCGCAGCTCCTGGCGCGCATTGCGCCGGGCGTGATTTGGGTGGCGGCGCTGCTGGCCTCATTGTTAGCGATGGACCGACTGTTCCGCGATGATTTTCAGGATGGCTCCCTTGAGCAGCTCATGCTGTTGCCCATCCCTTTGCCCGCGGTGGTGTTAGCGAAAGTGACCGCTCACTGGGTGGTGACAGGTTTGCCGCTGCTGATTCTCTCGCCGCTCGCCGCTTTGTTGCTGGGTCTGGATTTTTACGGCTGGCAGGTCATGGCGCTGACGCTGCTATTGGGAACGCCAACGCTGAGTTTTTTAGGCGCACCCGGCGTGGGGCTTACGGTCGGCCTGCGGCGCAATGGTGTGCTCTTGAGTTTGCTGGTCTTGCCGTTAACCATTCCGCTGCTAATCTTTGCTACCGCGGCAATGGACGCGGCATCGATGCATCTTCCTGTTGATGGTTATCTGGCGATTCTTGGGGCGCTGCTCGCGGGGAGCGCCACGTTAAGCCCGTTTGCGACGGCGGCGGCACTGCGCGTAAGTGTGCAATAAAGAATTATGTCGGGTGGCGGCTTGCGCCTTACCCGACCTACATAAAATAAGATCTATCAATATCTTGTAGGGTGGATAAGCGAAGCGTCATCCACCATTGTTATGATTTCGTGAGCAAATAATTATGTGGAAATGGTTACATCAGCTCGCTAAACCCGAGCGGCTTTACCAGATATGCGGGCTTTTTGTGCCGTGGTTCGCGCTAATTAGCGCCGGGCTGTTAGTGGCTGGCTGTGTCTGGGGGTTTGGTTTTGCGCCCGCAGATTATCAACAGGGGCAGAGCTATCGCATTATGTATCTGCACGTTCCTGCGGCTATCTGGTCGATGGGGATCTACGGTTCGATGGCGGTCGCGGCATTTATTGGCCTGGTGTGGCAGATGAAAATGTCTGATCTCGCCGTGGCGGCGATGGCTCCTGTCGGGGCGGTGTTTACCTTTATCGCGCTGGTTACCGGGTCGGCGTGGGGCAAACCGATGTGGGGAACCTGGTGGGTGTGGGACGCGCGTCTGACGTCCGAGCTGGTGCTGCTGTTTCTCTATATCGGCGTGATTGCGCTGTACAACGCTTTTGATGACAAACGCCTGGCCGGTCGTGCGGCGGGCATTCTGGTGCTGGTGGGCGTGGTGAATTTACCGATTATCCATTTCTCCGTGGAGTGGTGGAATACGCTGCATCAGGGTTCCACCAATATGCAGCAAAGCATCGACCCTTCAATGCGCACCCCGCTGCGTCTGACTATCTTCGGTTTTCTGATGCTGTTTGCCACGCTGACGCTGATGCGGCTGCGCAATCTTATTCTTCTTCAGGAACAGCGTCGCCCGTGGGTGATGGAGCTTGCCAATAAAGGGAGAGAGGCATGACGCGCGCATTTTTAAACTGGAATGATTTTTTTGCCATGGGCGGCTATGCGTTTTACGTTTGGCTGGCCGTTGCGCTGACCTTCATTCCCTTGCTGGCCCTGGTGTTGTACACCCGTTGGCAACGCCGCGCCATTTTACACGCGGTCACGCGTCAAAAAGCGCGGGAAAGACGTATTCAGGCGGCACGACAAGCAGAGGGAACTGAATGAATACTCGTCGTAAAAATCGGCTGTATCTGGCGCTGGCGGTGCTGGTGGGTCTGGGGTTAACCCTCACTCTGGTGTTGTATGCGCTGCGCAGCAATATCGACCTGTTCTATACCCCGAGTGAAATCCTGTATGGCAAAGGGGAAAGCCACCAATTGCCGGAACCCGGCCAGCGTTTACGCGTCGGCGGCATGGTTCAACCGGGCAGCGTGAAGCGTGATAACCAAACCCTGAAAGTGACCTTCAGAATTTACGACGCCAGCGGCGTGGTTGATGTCAGCTACGTCGGTATTTTGCCTGACCTGTTCCGCGAGGGGCAGGGCGTGGTGGCGCAAGGCGTATTTGAAGAGGGGAATAAGATTGAAGCCAAAGAAGTACTGGCGAAGCATGATGAAAATTACACCCCGCCGGAAGTAAAAGAGGCGATGGATAAAAACCATAAACGTGCGCCGCAGGTCTATAAGGATAACGCCTCATGATGCCTGAAACAGGCAGTTTTTTGCTTTGTCTGGCGCTTGGCTGGTCATTGTTACTCAGTGTTTACCCGTTGTGGGGCGTGAAGCGAAGTGACTCGCGATTAATGGCTTCCGCCCGTCCTTTGGCATGGGCGCTGTTTATCACGCTGTGCGCCAGTTTCCTGGTGCTGGTCAACGCCTTCGTTGTGAATGATTTCACGGTGCTGTATGTCGCCAATAACTCAAATACCGAGTTGCCGGTCTGGTATCGCGTGGCTGCGACCTGGGGCGCTCATGAAGGCTCATTGCTGCTGTGGGTGTTGTTGCTGAGTGCCTGGACCTTTGCCGTGGCGCTGTTTAGCCGCAGTATGCCGCAAGACGCGGTGGCTCGCGTGCTGGCGGTGATGGGGATGATTAACTTTGGTTTCCTGCTGTTTATCATTTTCACCTCGAATCCTTTCACCCGCACGCTGCCGGATTACCCGATTGAAGGGCGCGACCTGAACCCGCTGTTGCAGGATATTGGCCTGATTTTCCACCCGCCGTTGTTGTATATGGGGTATGTCGGTTTCTCCGTGGCTTTTGCGTTTTCTATTGCCGCTCTGATGGCGGGAAAACTGGATTCTGCCTGGGCGCGTTGGACGCGTCCCTGGACGTTAGCCGCCTGGTCATTTTTGACCGTCGGCATTGTTTTGGGGTCGGCCTGGGCCTATTACGAATTAGGCTGGGGCGGCTGGTGGTTCTGGGATCCGGTTGAAAACGCTTCGTTTATGCCGTGGCTTGCGGGGACCGCGCTCATCCACTCACTTTCGGTGACAGAAAAACGCGGCAGCTTTAAAGCCTGGACGGTGCTGCTGGCGATTACGGCGTTTTCGCTGTGTTTGCTGGGGACTTTCCTGGTGCGTTCCGGCGTGTTGGTTTCGGTGCACTCTTTTGCTTCCGACCCGGCGCGGGGCATGTTTATCCTCGCATTCCTGGTGATTGTGATTGGCGGCTCGCTGCTGCTGTATGCGGTGAAAGGCAGCAAAGTCCGGTCGCGCGTGGGCAATAGTTTGTGGTCGCGGGAATCCTTTTTGCTGGGGAATAACGTGCTGTTGATTGCCGCCATGTTAGTGGTGTTGCTGGGGACGCTCTTGCCGCTGGTTCATAAACAGCTTGGCCTGGGCAGTATTTCTATCGGCGAGCCGTTCTTCAACACCATGTTTACCGCGCTGATGGCCCCGTTTGCGCTGCTGCTTGGCATCGGCCCGTTGGTGCGCTGGCGTCGTGATGAACCGCAAAAACTGGTTAAAAGGCTGGTGATTGCGGTGGCGATGACCATCGCGCTTTCCCTTATCCTGCCGTGGCTGATGCAAGACCGCATTGAGGCGATGACGGCAGTCGGTTTGTTGATGGCGGTGTGGGTGTTTGTGCTGGCGCTGATGGAAGTGTATGAGCGCGCGACACATCGCCATGGCCTACTCAAAGGTTTATGGAAACTTCCGCGCAGCCATTGGGGCATGGTGTTGGGTCACCTGGGGTTGGCGGTGACGGTTGTCGGTATCGCCTTTAGCCAGAATTACAGCATTGAACGCGATGTGCGCATGAAAGCGGGCGACAGTATCGATATTCATCAGTACCACTTTGTGTTCCGCGATGTGCATGAGCTGGTTGGCCCGAACTACCGGGGCGGCGTCGGCATTATCGATGTGACGCGCAACGGTAAACCCGAAGCCACGCTGCATGCGGAGAAGCGCTTCTATAACAGCAACCGGGCGATGATGACCGAAGCTGCCATTGACGGCGGCGTCACGCGTGATCTTTACGCCGCACTCGGTGAAGAATTAGATGACGGAAGCTGGGCGGTTCGCCTCTATTACAAACCTTTTGTGCGCTGGATTTGGACGGGCGGGATTTTGATGGCGCTCGGCGGGCTGTTCTGCTTATTCGACCCGCGTTATCGCCAGCGTAAAAACGAGCCGGAGGCCGCATGAATCGCAAAATATTATTTATCCCGCTGGTGCTGTTTTTGCTGCTGGCGGCCATGTTGCTCTGGCAACTGGCGCGTAATGCGCAGGGCGATGACCCGACGAATCTTGAATCGGCATTAGTTGGGAAATCGGTGCCGGTATTCCGTCTTGAGTCCCTGGAAAACCCAGGAAAAACCTACGACCAGGCGGTGCTGACCGATGGAAAACCGCTGCTGTTAAACGTTTGGGCAACCTGGTGTCCGACCTGCCGCGCTGAACATCAGTATCTTAACGGTCTCAAAGCGCAGGGCGTTCGCGTAGTAGGGATGAACTATAAAGACGACCGCCGTAAAGCCATTAACTGGCTGAATGAGTTAGGCAACCCTTATGCGCTGAGCCTGTTTGATGGCAATGGCATGTTAGGCTTGGATCTCGGTGTTTACGGCGCGCCGGAAACGTTTTTGATCGACGGGAAAGGGATCATTCGCTATCGCCATGCGGGAGATCTGAACGATCGCGTCTGGCAGCAGGAGCTGAAGCCGCTGTGGGACAAATACAATAAAGAGGCAGGCGCATGAAACGCATCGGGTTATTCATCGTCGCATTCCTGTTCTCATTTCATGTATTGGCGGCCATAGACACTTTTCAGTTTAAAGATGAAGCGCAGGAGCAGCAGTTCCGCCAGTTGACCGAGCAATTACGCTGCCCAAAATGCCAGAACAACAGCATTGCCGATTCCAACGCGATGATTGCCTCTGACATGCGTCTGAAAGTCTATGAGCTGATGCAGCAGGGCAAAACGAAGCAGCAGATTATTGATTATATGGTCGAGCGTTATGGCCATTTCGTCACGTATGAGCCCCCGTTAACGCCTGCCACCGTTATTTTGTGGGTGCTTCCGCTGCTGTTTGTTCTCGGTGGCGCGGGTGTGATTGTGATGCGAAGCCGTAAGCGGCGGGTCTATTTCAGTGACGACGCGGAAAACGAAGAACGTCCTGTTATCTCCAAAAAAGCGCACTTCTGGTTTTTTGCTCCCGGAGCGGTGATGTTGATTGTGGTGAGCGTGGGCGTTTATCTCAACACTTCCGACTGGCAGCAGGTGCGAGCCTGGAAGCAAGTCTCAAATCAGACTCCGCAATTGCTACAGCGCGCACTGGATCCTGAAGCTGAACCGCTGAACATGCCTGAAATGGCTAATCTCGGCCTTGGATTGCGCACCCGTTTGCAGCATGAACCTGACAATATTGAGGGGTGGATGATGCTCGGGCGAATTGCTATGGTTCTGAATAATGCATCTACTGCTACACAAGCCTTTGCCCATGCGTATAAACTGTCGCCCACTAACAGTAATGTAAAGCTGGGCTATGCTGAAGTACTGACCCGCAGTGGCGATCCGCAAGATAACCAACTGGGTGGGGATCTTTTGCGAGAATTGCTACAAGCGGACCATACAAATGTTCGTGTATTAAGCCTGCTGGCATTCAACGCTTTTGAACAACAGCATTACCGCGAAGCTATTGGTGCATGGCAAATCATGTTGCAAGTCTTACCCGCAAACGATCAGCGTCGGGCTGTGGTGCAAAGAAGCATCGAACAGGCCAAAGCTGCACAGGCGGGTCAGGATGACACCAAAAAAGTTGAGAACGCAGAGCAATAATCACAGGGAGAGACATATGAATTTCCGCCTGACCGGGCTGGCACTGGCGACGACCGTTTTAGTAGGGTGTGCGAGTTCGGCCGAGACACAACCACAAGGGCGTTCGGATCCCTTAGAAGGGTTCAACCGCACAATGTACAACTTCAACTTTAATGTGTTGGATCCGTATGTCGTGCGCCCGGTGGCTGTTGCATGGCGTGATTATGTGCCGCAACCGGCACGTAATGGGCTGAGTAACTTCACCAGCAACCTGGAAGAACCCGCGACCATGGTTAACTTCTTCATTCAGGGCAACCCTTATCAGGGGATGGTGCACTTTACGCGCTTCTTCCTGAACACGCTTCTGGGCATGGGCGGTTTTATCGACGTGGCTGGCATGGCGAACCCGAAACTGCAGCGTGAAGAACCGCACCGCTTTGGTTCGACGTTGGGGCATTACGGCGTGGGTTACGGGCCTTATGTGCAGTTGCCTTTCTACGGCAGTTTCACGCTGCGCGAGGAAGGTGGTGATTACGCCGATACGCTGTATCCGCTGCTCTCCTGGCTGACATGGCCGATGTCTATCGGTAAATGGACGGTCGAAGGGATTGAAACCCGTGCCCAGTTACTGGATTCTGACGGCTTGCTGAAACAGTCGAGCGATCCGTACATTTTGGTGCGCGAGGCGTACTTCCAGCGTCATGATTTTATCGCTAACGGCGGTAAACTGTCACCGCAGGTCAACCCGAATGCCGCAGTGATTCAGGATGATTTAAAAGATATCGACTCGCAGTAATCAATAAGCGAGATATAAAAAAGGCGAAACCGAGGTTTCGCCTTTTTTGTCACTGTTAACGATTAGAATGCGTAGTTAAAGTTCATGCCGTACAGCCAGGCTTTACCTTCAGACTGGAAGGTATAAGGGCCTTCGTTGATTTCAACGTGCTGACCGTGCATGTAGGAAACGCCCAGGTCTACAGATGCATCATCGTTAAACGCGTAGGTGGTACCGGCGCTGATCCAGAAACGGTCCTGATCCGGGATGGAGATGGAACGGTTATCTGCCGGAACCGGGCTATCGTCAAATGCGATACCGGTGCGGAAGGTCCAGTTTTTATCCATAAAGTAAGTGGTACCTAAAGCGATACGGTACGCATCTTTGAAGCTCTCATCTTTATAGAACAGCGTCTGGCCGTTGTTGCCGGTGGCTTTGAGCTCCTGGAACTGGCTCCAGCTTGTGTAAGTCAGGCTGTAGTGAATGGCCCACTGCGGTGCCACTTTGTTATAACCAGACAGCTCCCACATTTCAGGCAAGTTAAGGGTCAGAGAACCAGGGACAGTTTGTCCGTTGGTACCAGCCGGTAAGCCGAAGTTAGACAACAGCGGGTTATAGGCAGAAGGCAGGTTGCTCTTATAGTCGCCGTCGAAGTCGATTTTAATTTCTGAACGGTAGGTGAAACCGTAGCGGTTGTCTTTATCGATTTCATAAAGAATACCGGCGTTCCAACCGTAGCCCCATTCATCACCTTTCAGGTGCGCGATTTGGGTGTCGCCAGGCAGAGAGCCGATGGCGCGACGCTGTGCTGGTGTCAGAGGTGACGATGGGTTACCCGCAATCAACTGTGGTAAATCACCTGCATAACGCTCGATTTTCGCCTTAGCGTAAACCGCATCAAAACCAAGGCCGAAGCTCCAGTTATTGTTTAAACGGTATGCGCCGCTCAGATTCAGGTTCAGCGTCGTCAGGTCGGTTTTACCGCCCATAGAACCTGCGGTGTAATCGTTATTAAATTCTGTTGCCAAACCATAGTTAGAGGTAACTGAAGCGCCCCAACCAAATTGTTCGTTAATAGGCGCAACAAAGTGGAGGTTTGGAACCCAGGCCGTCGGTGCGATGTTATCCGCATCGGTGCTACGGCCTGAAGGAGAAGTACCAGAAATATTAACGTCCGGATCAACAAATACTGCACCGCCAGAGAATGAAGGGCGGTCGAACATCATAATCGTTGCGGGGTTACGGCTGGCGGAGCCCGCATTATCTGCGACTGCACCTTCCCCAGAGTAAGCTCGGCCAAGGCCAGAGGAAGAGAACTCGTTTAATTGAAAGCCGGCTGAGTACGCCTGCGATGAGACTATTGCCACTGCAACCGCGAGGGCTGACTTTGTAAACAGGTTTTTCTGGCTCATGACCAAAACCTCATAATAGATTTATTTTTATACAAACAATGTTACATACCGTAACAGGAGCGCGAATAGTAGGGGCTGATCTGTTACAGAGAAAGCAGACCAGTGGCGAGAGTATAGGTCTGACCAGATAGTTTGTTGCAAGTATGTTTCGAACATTTTTCGAACTTGATCGTCGAAACGAGATCTGTTTGGCAAAATCGCCTGATGGGTCACATACCCAAATCAGTGAATCTTGTTCTGGATCATTTTTAAGTGTGATTTGCGTCACTTACAGATTTCAACAAGATTAACGGCTGGAGTCGCTTCAACGGGGAGCGTAAAATAGGCAGGAATTGTTTAATCCTGGTCAACGCGAAATACAGAGGAAATCATAAATGAGTAAGAACAGTGCTGATGAAACCCCGGTTTGCTGCTGTATTGATGTCGGTTCTATCATCGACAACACTGACTGCACAGCCACATATAGCCGTGTTTTCGCTACCCGTGCAGAAGCAGACGAAACCCTGGCTGCGCTGAGCGAGAAAGCCCGCGCTGCGGAATCTGAGCCTTGCCAGATTGTTCCGCGTTATACCGAAGAAGCTGACGGCGTGCGTCTGGATATCGACTTCACTTTCAGCTGCCAGGCTGAAACCATGATCTTCCAGCTCGGCCTACGTTAATTTCTATCGACGCTCTTATTCTGAGAGCGTCATTTATCTCTTCTCAAAGCGTGTTCCCCCTCCCAAATTTTTACTCCCCCAGTTGGCTGATTGTAACTTTTTAGTTAAAACTGTGATCAGGTCAGACCACTAATGGTCATTTACAAATTTTATACCCAAATAGTTCAGATTGTGTGTAGGCTGCGAGGGCGCAAATCCCCAGGAGCTTACTAAAGTAAGTGACTGGGGTTTGTGAGTGTAGCCAACACCCCCACAATTTGAAGTATGCCGGGTAGAACAGGGGAGCGTTATGAGTCAGGCACTTCCGCTGGTCACCCGTCAGGGCGACCGCATTGCCATCATCAGTGGTTTACGCACACCGTTTGCCCGCCAGGCGACGGCATTTCACGGCATTCCCGCAGTCGATCTCGGTAATATGGTGGTCAGCGAATTGCTGGCACGCAGCGAAATCCCCCCTGAAATTATTGAACAACTGGTCTTCGGCCAGGTTGTTCAGATGCCGGAAGCGCCTAACATTGCACGTGAAATCGTCCTCGGCACGGGCATGAGCGTACATACCGACGCCTACAGTGTGAGCCGCGCCTGCGCGACCAGTTTCCAGGCGGTGGCGAACGTCGCCGAAAGTCTAATGGCGGGCACTATTCGCGCCGGAATTGCCGGTGGAGCAGATTCTTCATCCGTCTTGCCGATTGGCGTCAGTAAAAAACTTGGGCGCACACTGGTTGATGCGAACAAGGCTCGTACGCTTGGGCAGAAGCTAAAACTTTTCTCGCGCCTGCGCCCGCGTGATTTCCTCCCCGTTCCGCCTGCGGTGGCTGAATATTCCACCGGGTTGCGAATGGGCGATACCGCCGAACAAATGGCGAAAACGCATGGCATTACCCGGGAACAACAAGATGCGCTGGCGCACCGGTCTCACACTAAAGCGGCAATGGCCTGGAAAGAAGGTAAATTGGCTGAAGAAGTCATGACCGCCTTTATTCCTCCTTATCGCCAGCCTTTCAGTGAAGATAATAACGTTCGCCAAAATTCGTCGATTGCCGATTACGCAAAGCTGCGCCCGGCGTTTGACCGAAAACACGGCACGGTTACGGCGGCCAACAGCACACCGTTAACTGACGGTGCCGCTGCGGTGATTCTGATGACGGAATCGCGCGCCAAAGAGTTAGGTTTAAAGCCGCTCGGCTATTTGCGCAGCTATGCTTTTACCGCCGTAGATGTCTGGCAAGACATGCTGCTCGGCCCGGCGTGGGCAACACCGTTGGCGCTGGAGCGGGCAGGTATCACGCTCAACGATCTCACCCTCTTTGATATGCACGAAGCCTTTGCCGCTCAAACACTTGCCAATTTGAAAATGCTGGCCAGCGAACGCTTTGCTCGGGATGTATTAGGCCGCACTCATGCGACGGGTGAGGTGGACGATGCCAAATTCAACGTACTCGGCGGCTCAATTGCTTACGGGCATCCGTTTGCAGCAACGGGGGCACGCATGATTACGCAAACGCTGCATGAACTGCGCCGCCGTGGCGGTGGATTTGGATTAGTGACCGCCTGTGCCGCAGGTGGTTTGGGTGCCGCAATGGTTCTGGAGGCTGAATAATGGAACAGACTTCTGCTTTCAACTTACATATTCGCCTCGATAACATTGCCGTGGTGACTATTGATGTGCCGGGCGAAAAGATGAACACGCTGAAAGCCTCTTTCGGGCCTGAAGTGCACAATATCATCAAACAAATTCGCGACAATTCGGCGCTGCAAGGCCTGATTTTTATCTCAGGTAAGCCAGATAATTTTATTGCGGGCGCAGATATCAACATGATCGCCCAGTGTAAGACGGCGCTTGAGGCACAGAAACTGGCGCATCAAGGCCAGCAAATCATGGCGGAAATTGCGGCCCTGCCCATTCCGGTTGTCGCGGCTATTCACGGCGCGTGCCTCGGCGGCGGGCTAGAGCTAGCGCTGGCATGCCATTCACGTATTTGTACTGATGATGAAAAAACCAAACTCGGGCTGCCTGAAGTGCAACTGGGTTTGCTGCCCGGTTCCGGCGGCACGCAGCGCCTGCCGCGTTTGATTGGTGTCAGCAATGCGTTGGATATCATTCTGACGGGCAAGCAGCTACGCCCGCGCCAGGCGCTAAAATTGGGGCTGGTGGATGAAGTGGTGCCGCAATCGATTTTGTTGGCTGCGGCCGTTGAGCGCGTCTTAAAAGGGCGCCAGCCATCGCGCACATTGCCGGTTCGTGAGCGGATTCTGGCCGGGCCGCTTGGCCGTACCCTATTATTTAATGTTGTCAGTAAAAAAACCGAGCAGAAAACGCGCGGAAATTATCCTGCCACCCAACGCATTATTGATGTGATAAAAACGGGCCTGGGGCAGGGGAGTTTTAGCGGCTACGAGGCGGAAGCGAAAGCCTTTGGCGAACTGGCAATGACGCCTCAATCCTCGGCATTACGCGGCCTATTCTTTGCCAGTACCGAACTCAAAAAAGAGCACGGGGCCGATGCCCAACCGCGCCCGATAAACGCGGTGGGTGTATTAGGCGGCGGATTGATGGGCGGCGGTATCGCATTTGTCACCGCCACGAAAGGCAAGCTGCCGGTGCGTATTAAAGATATTAATGATGACGGCATTAATCACGCCCTGAAATACAGTTGGGATCTGCTGGATAAAAAAGTGCGTCATCGCCATATGAAAGCGGCGGAGCGCCAGCGCGAAATGGCGCGCATCTCCGGCGGAACGGATTACCAGGGTTTCCATAACCGTGACATTATGGTGGAAGCCGTTTTTGAGGATCTCGCTCTCAAGCAAAAGATGGTGGCGGAAATTGAACAAAATGCCGCGCCGCATACGATTTTTGCCTCAAATACCTCTTCACTGCCTATCGCCGATATAGCGGCAAACGCCGCGCGGCCAGAACAGATAATTGGCCTGCACTACTTTAGCCCGGTGGATAAAATGCCATTGGTGGAAGTTATTCCCCACGCAGGAACCAGCGCAGAAACAATTTCCACAACGGTTTCGCTGGCTAAAAAGCAGGGCAAAACGCCGATTGTGGTTGGCGACAGCGCTGGGTTTTACGTCAACCGTATTCTGGCTCCTTACGTTAACGAAGCGATGCGTTGCCTGGTGGAGGGGGAACCTGTCGATAAAATTGATAATGCGCTGGTAGCGTTTGGTTTTCCCGTCGGCCCAATCCAACTTTTGGATGAGGTAGGAATCGATGTGGGAACTAAAATTGGTCCTATACTTCAGCATGCTTATGGCGATCGTTTTGCCGCCCCGCAAAATATTGCAGCAATACTGAACGACGATCGCAAAGGTAGAAAAAATGGGCGAGGTTTCTATCTTTACCCTGCGAAAGGGAGTAGAAGCAAAAAGCAGGTAGACCCTGCAATTTATACTCTGTTAGGCGTTTCGCCCAAAGGGCAACTGGCAGAAAAAGAGATCGCACAACGTTGTGTCATGATGATGCTTAATGAAGCTGCTCGCTGTCTTGACGAAGGTGTGGTTCGCAACGCTCGCGATGGTGATATCGGTGGCGTGTTCGGCATTGGTTTCCCACCGTTCCTCGGTGGCCCGTTCCGTTATATGGATACTCTGGGCGCGAGTGAAGTCGTCGCGCAATTGCAACGCCTGGCCAGTCAGTACGGGGAGCGTTTTGCCCCCTGCGATGGACTTTTACAAATGGTGGAAGGTCAACGAAAGTTCCGGGAAGAGTGAACCCCAGAGAGGAAGTTGTAGTCAAAGAAACATGAGTTTATGACTCGGTGAATGGATGCTGGTCGGTCATTTAGTAAACAGTGATTGACTATACTTGCACCATTGAGGTAAAAAACAGCGTTTCATTCGATGTACGGATAAGGCACAATGCCCGGCTGCTGAATTTCTCCTCTCAGGTTTTAGGGGGATTCAAGCATTCCTGGTTAACAAAAGCGGTGCAATATGCAAGTTTTTATCATGCGTCACGGCGACGCAGCACTCGATGCCGCCAGCGACTCGGTACGTCCACTCACCCAGTGTGGCTGTGATGAATCCCGTGTTATGGCGACCTGGTTGAAAGATCAGGTTGTGGATATCGAACGTGTTCTGGTGAGCCCTTACCTGCGAGCCGAACAAACCCTGGATGTTGTGCGGGAAGCACTGCCTCTTCCAGGTAAAGAAGACATTCTGCCGGAATTGACGCCGTGCGGCGATGTGGGCCTGGTGGGCTGCTATTTACAAGCGCTCGCCAATGAAGGGGTTGAATCGGCACTGGTGATTTCTCACTTGCCGTTGGTCGGCTATCTGGTGTCTGAGCTCTGCCCAGAAGAGACACCGCCGATGTTCAGTACCTCGGCCATTGCTAATGTCACTCTTGATCCTGAAACTGGGAAAGGGGTGTTCAACTGGCAAATGAGCCCGTGCAATTTGAAGGTCGCTAAAGCTATCTGAAAGCCGTAAGCATGAACAAAAGAGCCGCACAATGCGGCTCTTTTTGTATTTATGGTGTTGGCTAGTCAGTGTCAGAAATAAATGACCCCCACCCAGCCTCCCCCTTGCCAGGTGGAGGAGCTAACTGCCCCTTCTCTGACACAGTATCGCTTCAGATTTTGCAGCAACGCCCTTGATACGTTCATCGTTAGCTGTAATTGCATGGAAAAGCCGAACGCACGGGAACTGAACACTTGTTCGGAGACATGGTGAACACTCAAAACTAAGGCAACTCCGGCGGCAGCCACTCTTCAATTTCAATCAACACCAGCAAGGCCGCATCTCCGCCGTACTCTTTAGGCGCCTGATGAAACGCCATCACATGTGGGTGTTGCGCCAGCCAAAGCGGCGTCTGCTGCTTCAGAACGTGTTTGCCATGCCCGTGCATCACGCAGGCGCAAAAGACATGTTCACGACGGCAGGCTGCAATCAGCGCCCCTAATTCCTGTTTCGCTTGTAGCTGCGTCAGGCCATGCAAATCGAGGAACAGTTCGGGCGAGTAATCCCCGCGACGAATTTTTTTAAGCTCAAAATGGCTGACGTCTTCGCGCACATAGCGCGTCGGGCCTTCCGTTGCCAGGCGGGGCTGGAATTCATCGGAAAAATAGTGGCTCGCGTCGGCCTGTTCTTGTAACAGTCGTTTTACCGGAACTTCCTGGACTTTCTTGCGCAGGGGGCGGTGCACAATGGTGTCCTGGGCCAATTTTTTTGTGCCACTCATCAAATCACGGAAAAGATTCCTGTCATCTACGCTGAGCGGAGTTTTCTTTTTCATTTGTTTCTCGTCTCGCATTCGCTATCTCACCAGTTTACCTGGTTTGCCGTCCATCACTAAATAAAACGCAATTTTCCCCACAATGGCAGTGATTGAAATGCTGATTTGTCGCGGCCTTCATGGCAAACTAATCGATTATTGAATTAGCGCGAACGGCCTGCGGAGGGCAACGTGGATAAAATTTTCGTCGATGAGGCAGTAAATGAGCTGCACACCATTCAAGATATGCTGCGCTGGGCAGTCAGTCGTTTTAGCGCCGCCAACATCTGGTATGGCCACGGCACCGATAACCCGTGGGACGAAGCCGTTCAGTTAGTGCTGCCAAGCCTCTATCTGCCGCTGGATATTCCTGAAGACATGCGCACCGCGCGTCTGACCCCAAGCGAACGTCACCGTATTGTTGAGCGCGTGATTCGCCGCGTCAATGAGCGCATCCCGGTCGCTTATCTGACCAACAAAGCCTGGTTCTGCGGCCACGAATTTTATGTTGATGAGCGTGTGCTGGTGCCGCGTTCACCGATTGGTGAGCTGATCACCAACCGTTTTGCAGGGCTGTTTGATAACGAACCTCAGCATATTCTGGATATGTGCACCGGTAGCGGCTGTATCGCTATCGCCTGTGCTTATGAATTCCAGAATGCAGAAGTGGATGCGGTCGATATTTCTCTCGATGCGCTGGCGGTTGCCGAGCAGAACATCGCTGAGCACGGTCTGGAAAACCAGGTCACGCCAATTCGTTCAGACTTGTTCCGTGACCTGCCAAAAGTGCAGTACGACGTTATCGTCACCAATCCGCCGTATGTGGATGCGGAAGATATGTCTGACCTGCCGGGTGAATTCCGTTTCGAGCCTGAATTAGGTTTGGCTGCAGGCAGCGATGGCCTGAAGCTGGCGCGTCGCATTCTGGCATGCGCCCCGGATTACCTCGCCGATGGCGGTGTGCTGATTTGTGAAGTCGGAAACAGCATGGTACATCTGATGGAGCAGTACCCTGATGTGCCGTTCACATGGCTTGAGTTCGACAACGGCGGTGACGGCGTCTTTATGCTGACCAAATCGCAGCTGATCGACGCGCGTGAACATTTCAGCATCTACAAAGATTAATCTGTGCTGGCGGGCCTTATGGCCCGTCTTCTTTTGTTCACAACACAACGAAAAATGACAACGGTAAGGAGCCGTGACAGAAGATGGCAGGAAACTCAATTGGACAGGTATTTCGCGTAACAACGTTTGGTGAATCTCACGGTATCGCGTTGGGCTGTATTGTTGACGGCGTGCCGCCGGGCATTCCCCTCACCGAAGCTGATTTGCAACACGATCTCGATCGCCGCCGCCCAGGGACTTCCCGTTACACCACGCAACGTCGTGAGCCGGATCAGGTGAAAATTCTCTCCGGTGTCTTTGAAGGAGTGACGACGGGAACCAGCATTGGTTTACTGATTGAAAATACCGATCAGCGTTCGCAGGATTACAGCGCTATCAAAGACGTGTTCCGTCCGGGGCATGCGGATTACACCTATGAACAAAAATACGGCGTGCGCGATTATCGTGGCGGTGGCCGTTCTTCGGCGCGTGAAACCGCTATGCGCGTTGCCGCAGGTGCCATCGCTAAAAAATATCTGGCGCATAAATACGGTATTACCATCCGTGGTTGCCTGACGCAGATGGGCGATGTGCCGCTGGAAATCAAAGATTGGGATCAGGTTGAACAGAACCCGTTCTTCTGCCCGGATCCGGACAAAATCGAAACGCTTGATGAACTGATGCGCGCGCTGAAAAAAGAGGGCGACTCCATCGGGGCGAAAGTGACCGTGGTGGCAGATAACGTCCCGCCGGGTCTTGGCGAGCCGGTGTTTGACCGCTTAGATGCGGATATCGCCCACGCGCTGATGAGCATCAATGCGGTGAAAGGGGTGGAAATCGGCGAAGGCTTTGGTGTGGTTAACCTGCGCGGCAGCCAAAACCGTGACGAAATCACCAAAGAGGGTTTCCAGAGCAATCACGCAGGCGGCATTTTGGGCGGCATCAGTAGCGGCCAGCAAATTGTGGCGAATATGGCGCTGAAACCGACATCCAGCATTATGGTTCCGGGGCGCACCATCAATCGCGAAGGCGAAGAAGTGGAGATGGTGACCCGTGGTCGCCACGATCCTTGCGTGGGTATTCGTGCGGTACCGATCGCCGAAGCCATGTTAGCGATTGTTTTGATGGATCACATGCTGCGCCAGCGTGCTCAAAATGCTGACGTTAATTGTTCTTTGCCGCGCTGGTAATGCGATGAAAAAAATGCTCGTGGGGCTGCTGGCACTGCTGGTCAGCGCCACAACTTTTGCGGCAACGCCGTGGCAGAAAATTAGCCATCCGATTGCCGGTAGCCCGCAATCCATCGGCGCATTTTCTAACGGCTGCATTGTGGGAGCCCATGCGTTACCGCTCAACGATCCTCGCTATCAAGTCATGCGTCAGGATCAACGTCGCTATTTCGGTCATCCGGATTTAGTGATGTTTATCCAGCGCTTGAGCAACCAGACAACGCAGCTCGGTTTGGGAACATTGCTGATTGGCGATATGGGGATGGCGGCCGGCGGGCGTTTTAACTCAGGCCACGCCAGCCACCAAAGCGGTCTGGACGTTGATATTTTCCTGCAACTTCCTAAAGCGCGCTGGACCTCGGCGCAGTTGCTTAAACCGCAAGCGCTGGATTTAGTCGCCAGCGACAATCAGCATGTGGTTCCGCGCCTGTGGCAACCGGAAATCAGCAGCCTGATTAAACTCGCGGCGAAAGACAACGATGTAACGCGCATCTTCGTCAATCCGGCGATTAAGCAACAGCTTTGTCTGGATGCCGGGGCTGACCGCGACTGGCTGCGTAAAGTTCGCCCGTGGTTTGCCCATCGGGCGCATATGCATGTTCGCCTGCGTTGCCCGGCAGATAGCCTTGAGTGCGAAGATCAGCCTTTACCGCCGCCAGGCGATGGCTGTGGTGCCGAATTGCAAAGTTGGTTTGCGCCGCCACCGCCGGGAAGTAGCGCGCCGAAAAAGAAAACGCCACCGCCTTTACCCGCCTCTTGTCAGGCATTGTTGGATAATCACGAACTCTGACGGATAAGTTCATGGAATGGTTTATGGTTTCACCCCTGATGCTGGTGGCGCTGTTTTTTGTCGCTCTGCTTGCGGGATTTATTGATTCACTGGCGGGTGGCGGTGGTTTGATCACCATACCCGCGTTATTAGCGACGGGAATGTCACCTGCGCATGCTTTAGCAACCAATAAACTTCAGGCATGTGGTGGCTCGGTCTCCTCCTCGCTCTATTTTATTCGCCGAAAAGTGGTGAGCCTGAAAGATCAGAAACTGAATATTCTGATGACGTTTATTGGCTCAACGAGCGGGGCTTTGCTGGTTCAGTTTGTAAAATCAGACGTATTGCGCCAAATCCTGCCGCTGCTGGTGATCTGTATTGGGCTGTACTTTTTATTGATGCCAAAACTGGGTGAAGAGGATCGGCAGCGTCGTTTATATGGCTTGCCTTTTGCCCTGGTGGCCGGTGGCTGTGTTGGTTTTTACGACGGCTTCTTTGGCCCAGGTGCCGGTTCTTTTTATGCGCTGGCGTTTGTTACGCTTTGCGGCTTTAACCTCGCCAAATCGACCGCGCACGCCAAAGTCTTAAACGCCACGTCTAACCTGGGCGGTTTACTGCTGTTTATTATTGGCGGGAAAGTGATTTGGGGAACCGGCTTTGTGATGATGGCCGGGCAGTTTTTAGGGGCGCGAATGGGCTCGCGCCTTGTGTTGAGTAAAGGGCAAAAACTGATCCGTCCGATGATTGTAATCGTGTCGGCGGTGATGAGTGCCAAACTCATATTTGATAGCCACGGAACGGAGATCCTCCATTGGTTGGGGGTAGCTTAATATGACTACAGCGACGATGACGACAGAACACCATTATCAAGACCTTATCGATATTTTCGATAACTGCTTTAAAGACGAATTTAATACACGTCTGATTAAAGGCGACGACGAACCGATCTATCTTCCAGCAGACGAAGAGCTGCCGTATAACCGTATCGTTTTCGCTCATGGTTTTTATGCCAGCGGAATTCATGAGATTTCCCACTGGTGCATCGCCGGGGCTGAACGCCGCAAGCTGGTGGACTTCGGTTACTGGTATTGCCCGGACGGGCGCGATGCGCAAACGCAGTGCCAGTTCGAAGATGTGGAAGTGAAACCTCAGGCGCTGGACTGGCTGTTCTGCGTGGCGGCGAATTTTCCGTTCAACGTTAGCTGTGACAACCTGAGCGGTGATTTTGAACCAGACAGAGTTGTGTTCCAGCGCCGCGTTCACGCCCAGGTGATGATTTACCTGGAGCAGGGGATTCCTCCACGCCCGGCGCGCTTAATTGCCGCGCTACGTGATTTTTATAAAACGCCGCCGTTAACAGCAGACCTGTTCCCGTGGCCGGAAGATTTAAACTAAACACCTGCATATGAAGAGGAAGTACGATGATCGCGGAATTTGAAACACGCATTCTGGCGCTAATTGATGGAATGGTTGAGACGGCCAGTGATGATGAACTGTTTGCCAGCGGTTATCTGCGCGGCCATCTGACTCTGGCGGTAGCGGAGCTGGAGCACGGTGAAGATCATAGTCCAGATGCGCTGCATACTGCGGTGTCAAATGGCCTTGAAAAAGCGATTCAGGCCGGTGAGCTTTCCCCACGCGACCAGTCTTTAGTGCTGGGTATGTGGGATAATTTGTATCAGCAGGCGCAGTTTAAGTAGCGCTAATTTTCACCCTCGCTCTGTAGGGTGAGGGATTGATCGGAGTCCGGACCCCACCCCAACCCTCCCCTGGCAAGGGGAGGGAGCCGTAAACTCCTCCCCCTGGCAAGGGGGAGGTTGGGAGGGGGTCAGTGCGTCCGGAGCCGGACTATTTCACTTCTCTCCCTTTCAATAACTTCCGCACCCAGAACCGATTTGGACTCAACGCAGCCAGCGTTTCACTATCCATTGGAATCGGCTCATCGCTCATTTGTGCCGCCAGAATCTCCGCCGCCAATGGGGCGCTGCACAAACCTCGTGAACCCAGCCCTGCAAGCATAAACAGATTCGGATAAACCGGTGCGGTTTGGGCGTTATCGTGGTTTTCTACAAGCGTAGCGTAAGTTTCAAGCGTTGCCTCATAGCGGGGGACACTCCCGATAATTGGCAAGTGGTCGCGTGTTGCACAGCGTACGCCACAACGTGCTTCACCTGCTGACACGTCCACCTCGTGCGGCCAGGACATTTCCGGCAGGCAGTTAATTAAACGCTGACGGTTGTAGTGCTGATCCTCATCGTTATAACGCATATTTTCGACGCCACGCTGGTAACTTGCCCCGATACAATGATGCTGATTATTGGGGTTTTGCGGCGTCAAATAACCGTCGTAACACAGGACCTGGCGCAGTTTTGCAAGAGAGGGGCTGGTTGGGATATGGCTGACCTGACCGCCCACCGCAGACACCGGTAATTTCTCTGTTTGCGTGAATTTATTAATTTTATAGCCGTTGGCTAAAACCACCGCCGCGTGTTGTTTCGGAGCGTGTTCAGTAAACGATAATTCCCACGCCTGCGGCGTCTGGATGAGCGTTTCCACACAATGTTGATAATGCGTTTTTAGCCCCATTTTCTCCGCAAGCGCTAAAGCGCCCGCAGTCAGTTGCGCCGGACACAGCCAGCCACCGAGGGGGTAAGTTGCACCTCCGTGACCCGTTTCTACGCCGCATTGTTCCGCAACCGTTTCGGCATTTACGGCGTGAGCGAGTAGCTCAGGGAATTCAAGGCTCAGCATTTGATCGATTTTATGTTGGCTCTTTTCATCCCAGCCCAACTGCGTCACCCCGCACCAGTCATGATCAAACTCCACGGGCAATGTGTCGTATACGCGACGGGCGAAAGTAAATGCGGTGCTGAAAAAGTTTGTTAACGTGGTGCTGTGGGTATTGAGCAATGGGTAAAGCGCGCCCTGACGGTTGCCGGAAGCGCCAAGGGCAGGGGCGCTGTCTTCGCAGTAAAGCGTAACTTGCCAGCCACGACGCAGTAAAGCGAGTGAAAGCAGGGCGCTGGCAACGCCGCCGCCCACAATGGCAACCTCTTTTTCTTGCGCGCCACTGCGGGCGTACCACGGTGTGCGTGCCGGCGTTTCCAGCGCTTTTTCCATCACGCCCGTTAGCATTTCCCGCTTACGCCCAAAGCCTTTGCTTTTAGTCATTGTGAAACCAGCGTCAATCAGGCCACGGCGCACAAACCCGGCGCAGGTAAATGTCGCCAGAGTGCCGCCGGTACGGGCCAGTTTTGCCATTGCACTAAACAGTTGTGGCGTCCACATGTCCGGGTTTTTTGATGGGGCGAAACCATCAAGGAACCAGGCATCGACCTGATTATTTAAAGTGTCATCTAACTGCGGTATCAGTTCGTTAATATCCCCGAACCAGAGATCGAGCGTGATGCGTCCATCGGCCAGCAAAAGACGATGACAACCAGCCATCGGCAGCGGCCATTGCTGCTGCAATTGTGCTGCAAATTCTGCGAGTTCCGGCCAGTGTGCATGTGCGGCACTTAAATCTTTTGCAGTCAGTGGGAATTTTTCAAAACTAATAAAATGCAGGCGTTTGAGCGTGGCCTGCGGCTGATTTTTGCAAAAATCATCAAAGGCCTGCCATAAAGTCAAAAAGTTAAGGCCGGTACCGAAGCCGCTTTCTCCGACGACAAATAACGCCCGTTCGTGGGTTGCGAAACGCTCTGACAGACGATTTCCCCCAAGAAAGACATAACGAGTTTCCTCCAGTCCATTATCATTAGAGAAGTACACGTCATCGAACTCTCGGGATACAGGTGTACCCTCTTCATTGAAGTCCAGGTTGGCAGATTGTATAGGGGTGTGTTTCACGTAAGTTACTCGTCTGGCAGGCGGTGAAAGGATCATAACGATGTGTGCGAAGCGGCGCAAATTTCAGTCCATTTTGGCTGATCGGACTTGTTCGGCGTACAACTGTACGCTATTGTGCCTGTCGAAATCCTAAATAGTGCAGTGGAAGAGGTATTGAATGAAACGTGCAGTGATTACTGGTCTGGGCATTGTTTCCAGCATCGGTAACAACCAGCAGGAAGTCCTGGCATCTCTGCGTGAAGGTCGCCCGGGGATCACTTTCTCTCAAGAATTCAAAGATTCTGGAATGCGCAGCCACGTGTGGGGTAACGTTAAACTGGACACCACCGGCCTGATTGACCGTAAAGTGGTCCGTTTCATGAACGATGCCTCTGTCTATGCTTACCTGTCAATGCAGCAAGCGATTGAAGATGCTGGATTGAAAGAAGAAGTTTATCAAAGCAACCCTCGCGTGGGCCTGATTGCAGGTTCCGGTGGTTCTTCTAAATCTCAGGTGTTTGGTGCGGACGCAATGCGTAGCCCGCGCGGCCTGAAAGCGGTCGGTCCTTATGTTGTGACCAAAGCGATGGGTTCAGCGGTTTCCGCATGCCTCGCAACGCCGTTCAAAATTCACGGTGTGAACTACTCTATCAGCTCCGCCTGTGCGACTTCTGCGCACTGTATCGGTAACGCTGTTGAGCAAATTCAACTGGGCAAACAGGACATCGTATTTGCTGGCGGCGGCGAAGAGCTGTGCTGGGAAATGGCCTGTGAGTTCGACGCAATGGGCGCACTGTCTACCAAATACAACGAAACCCCGGACAAAGCGTCCCGTACCTATGACGCAAGCCGTGATGGTTTTGTTATCGCAGGTGGCGGCGGTATGGTTGTGGTTGAAGAACTGGAGCACGCTCTGGCTCGTGGCGCACACATCTACGCTGAAATCGTTGGCTACGGCGCAACGTCCGATGGCGCAGACATGGTTGCGCCATCAGGCGAAGGCGCAGTCCGTTGCATGAAGATGGCAATGCACGGCGTTGATACCCCAATCGACTACCTGAACACCCACGGGACGTCTACGCCGGTTGGCGATGTGAAAGAACTGGGCGCAATCAAAGAAGTGTTTGGTGATAACTCACCGGCAATGTCTGCGACTAAAGCGATGACCGGTCACTCTCTGGGTGCCGCTGGCGTTCAGGAAGCTATCTACTCTCTGCTGATGCTAGAGCACGGTTTTATCGCGCCAAGCATTAACATTGAAGAGCTGGATGAGCAGGCTGCAGGTCTGAACATCGTGACTGAAACGACCGAGCGTCAACTGAACACTGTTATGTCTAACAGCTTCGGTTTCGGTGGGACTAACGCCACGCTGGTAATGCGTAAAGTTAAAGCGTAATTCTTTAATACGCATGATTATTTCGAACGGGGTGCCTTAGGCGCCCCGTTTTTTTTGCTGGCCGCAATGATTGACAGCATCTATCCCTGAAGGCACTATTCTCGCCTCAACATTATCTTTCTGATAATGCGTAAGCGTTCAACGTCAACCAACGCACCCTTAATCTGAACGTTCAGAGGGAAGGGCGTGGTGGTTTCCTCGCCTTACTCTGCAAGAAAATGGAGTAAGCAGCATGTCTGCACTGATTGATTCTCAGCTCAAAAATAGCAAATCAGAAAATAAATCTTTATTCAGAATTACCTTCGCGGTGTTCCTCACCTATATGACCGTGGGCCTGCCGCTGCCGGTTATTCCGCTATTTGTTCACCAGCAACTCGGCTTCGGGAACACCATGGTAGGGGTTGCAGTCGGGATTCAGTTCCTCGCCACTGTTTTAACGCGCGGTTACGCAGGGCGGCTTGCCGACCAACAGGGGGCTAAGCGCTCGACGCTACAGGGAATGTGCGCCTGCGCATTTGCGGGTGTCGCCTATCTGTTGGCGGCCTTACTACCTGTTGATGCCATGGCGAAATTCGGCCTGTTAATTGTCGGGCGTTTAATTCTGGGTTTTGGTGAAAGCCAACTGTTGACCGGAAATCTTACCTGGGGTCTGGGTTTAGTTGGCCCTGCGCGTTCCGGCAAAGTGATGTCCTGGACGGGGATGGCTATTTATGGCGCTTTAGCCGCGGGCGCGCCGCTAGGTCTACTGCTTAATAGCCACTGGGGATTTGTCGCGCTGGGTGTTTCGACGATTGCGCTCCCGGTGGTGGCGTGGGCGTTTAACGGCGGGATTCGTGCCGTGCCTGCGCATAAAGGCGAGCGCCCGTCGCTGTTTGCTGTGATTGGCCTTATCTGGAAACCAGGTCTTGGCCTGGCGTTACAGGGGGTTGGCTTTGCGGTGATTGGCACTTTTGTTTCGCTCTATTTTGTCTCTAACGGATGGGCCTGGGCAGGCTTCACGCTTACCGCCTTTGGTGGTGCGTTTGTGCTGATGCGCGTGCTGTTTGGCTGGATGCCTGACAGGTTCGGCGGTGTTCGCGTGGCGCTTGTGTCACTGGCAATTGAAACGGTCGGGCTGGTTTTGCTGTGGCAGGCTCCGAGTGCGGGCGTTGCTTTGATCGGCGCGGCGTTAACCGGCTGCGGCTGTTCGCTGATCTTCCCGGCGCTGGGTGTAGAAGTCGTTAAACGTGTTCCGGCCCAGGTACGCGGCACGGCGCTGGGCGGCTATGCGGCATTTCAGGATATCTCTTACGGCGTTGCAGGCCCGCTGACCGGGCTGTTAGCCACTTCAATGGGTTACCCTTCGGTTTTCCTGGCGGGGGCGATTTCTGCGGGCGTGGGTATTGTTGTAACGCTTGTAGCTTTCCGGAAATAACAGCAGCCACCCGTAGTCGGGTGGCTTTTTGCTAAATGACTATCCACAACAAAATCATCACCACAATCAGCGCGATAAGCGCCATTCCTGGGCGGGCGCTGATCATCTTCATCGGTTCGATGAAGGGCGCCCAAAGTGGATTGACGATCGGCTGAATATTCTGCACTTCAAGCGTTGCGGGCTGACGCTCGGCCCGGCGCAAAAAGACCTGATTCAGAATATCCTGCACCTGCGCTGTGGTCAGCAGCGTTTGTGGCGTAGCCTGGAAACGCTGCTGTGAATAATCCGTAATCTCTTTCCACTCTGCGGGCTCAAGCGGCTGTTTTAGCGCAGCCTGGAGGGTGTGAAGAGTCGGCGTACTCTGCTGGCTCAACGTTTGACGCGCTTGTAGCCAGGTGGTCAGCAAAGTGAAATGCTTCGCCGGAATCAGCTCGCCGGTTTTTACCCCAGAAAGCTCAAGCATTGATTGCCAGATTAATTTCCCGGACTCACCCGTAGCGGCGGTCAGTTTCGCAACCTGTTTATTTAAAGCGTTATGTTCCGCAGGCAGCAGCGGGCGGTCGGTTGCCGGGCGTTGCTGCGGCTGCGGGATCGCCAACTGGTTGTTTTGCAATAACGTCAGAACGCTTTTTAATTGCTGGGGCGTGAGTTGGCTAAGCGCCGTCTGGCCGAACTGCTGGCGGATGTAATCGCTCACCGCCTGGCGATTATTCCCCTGTGGCAGAAGCTCGCTAAGTTGCTGAACAACCTGGCGCGTGGCGTGTGTATTTTGGGCGGCAGTCAGGCGCTGGCTAAGGTTTTGTTCAGCCGCCGGGAAGTGGCGCGATAATAGCGGCGCTTCACTTTTTAGCCCCAGATCGTGTTTTAATCCCGCCCACACCTCAGCGCTTTGCTGCTGGTTAAGCGCAATAATACGCGTGATCAAACGTTCCAGAACGGTACGTTGCTGAGTCGAAAGCGGAAATTCGCCGGCCGCAGATGGAGTGGAGGGTGGTTCCCCCGGAGGGCGAGCGCTTGCCCCCTGAATGGGTTGCATAATGTTAAATCCTTTGTCGATCCCAGGCTCAAGTATGCCAGGCCGCCAGATTATGGCACACTATCGGGCTTATTCTCGACGATTAACCGAACAGGTAGCTAACGTGAAAATCCTCGTTGACGAAAATATGCCCTATGCACGTGAATTGTTTAGCCGCTTAGGCGATGTTACCGCAGTGCCAGGGCGTCCAATTCCGGTATCTGAGCTTGCCGATGCTGAGGCATTAATGGTGCGCTCGGTCACCAAAGTGAATGCCGATTTGCTTGACGGCAAAGGGATCAAATTTGTGGGTACGGCAACGGCGGGCACTGACCACGTTGACGAAAACTATCTTGAGGCCGCGGGCATTGCTTTTTCAGCCGCCCCCGGTTGTAACGCTATCGCCGTTGTCGAGTACGTCTTTTCCTCGCTGTTGATGTTAGCTGAACGCGATGGCTTCAGGCTGACTGACCGCACGGTAGGCATTGTCGGCGTGGGTAATGTTGGCGCTCGCTTACAGGCGCGTCTCGAAGCCTTCGGCATTCGTACGCTGCTTTGCGATCCTCCGCGTGCCGATCGCGGTGACGAAGGGGATTTCGTTTCGCTTGAGCAACTGGTTCGCGAAGCCGATGTGCTGACCTTCCATACGCCACTGTTTAAAGACGGCCCGTATAAATCCCTGCATCTTGCTGATGAGAAACTGATTTCTGCCCTGAAGCCTGGCACTATTCTGATTAATGCCTGCCGTGGCCCGGTTGTCGACAACGCCGCGTTGTTGAAATGCCTGGAAAACGGTCAGGACTTGAGCGTCGTGCTGGACGTTTGGGAGCCAGAGCCAGAGCTCAACGTTGCGCTGCTCGATAGAGTCGATATTGGCACCCCTCACATCGCCGGTTACACGCTGGAAGGCAAAGCGCGTGGCACCACGCAAGTGTTTGAAGCCTTTAGCGAGTTTATTGGGCAACGCCAACAGGTGGCATTAGACACTTTGCTGCCTATTCCAGAATTTGGCCGCATTACTCTGCATGGCCCGCTCGATCAGCCGACACTCAAAAGACTAGTGCATCTGGTGTATGATGTGCGCCGCGACGATGCGCCGCTGCGTAAAGTGGCGGGGATTCCCGGTGAGTTTGATAAATTACGTAAAAATTATCAGGAACGTCGCGAATGGTCATCTTTGTATATCCAGTGTGATGATGAAGCGGCGGCGACTATGCTGCAAAAGCTAGGCTTTGGCGCCATCTTCCACGCGGTGCGTTAAACAATCCTTCTCATCTCTCCGGCGTGCTGCCGGGGAGATACTGCTATTTAAGTCTGGAGTAAACCAACATGTCTGAAGGCTGGAATATTGCCGTTTTAGGTGCCACGGGTGCCGTTGGCGCAGCTGTGATTGAACTGCTTGCCGAGCGCCAGTTCCCGGTTGGTGAATTGTATGCCCTGGCGCGTAATGAGAGCGCGGGTGAAAATATTCGTTATGAAGGCAAAACGGTGATGGTTCAGGATGCTGAATCATTCGACTGGACTCAGGTTCAGCTCGCCTTCTTCGTGGCAGGCGTTGAGGCCTCAGCGCGTTATGTTGAAGAAGCGACCAACGCCGGTTGCCTGGTTATCGACTCCAGCGGCCTGTTCGCCATGGAACACGATGTACCGCTCGTCGTACCGGATGTGAATCCATTCGTGCTGGGCGAATACCGCAATCGCAATCTGGTTGCCGTTGCTGACAGCCTGACAAGCCAGTTGTTAACCGCGTTGAAGCCGCTGATCGAGCAAGGTGGTTTATCGCGTATTCAGGTCACCAATTTACTGGCCGCTTCTGGCCGTGGCAAAAGTGCAGTAGATGCATTGGCCGGGCAGAGCGCGCGTTTGCTTAACGGTTTGCCTATCGAAGAAGAAGACCTGTTTGGCCGCCAGTTAGCGTTCAACATGCTGCCGCTGGTGCCGGATGCGGAAGGTAGCATTCCTGCTGCACGCCGCCTGGTGAACGAAGTGCGTAAAGTATTGCAGGATGAAGGTGTGATGATTTCTGCAAGCATGGTTCAGGCTCCGGTGTTCTACGGGCACGCGCAAATGGTTAACTTCGAAGCGATGCGCCCGCTGGCGGCAGAAGAAGCCCGCGACGCATTTGGTCAGTTTGAAGATATTGAGCTTTCAGAAGAAGGGCAGTTCCCGACGCAGGTTTCTGATGCCTCCGGCAGCGCACATCTTTCTATCGGCTGTATCCACAATGACTATGGTATGCCGGAGCAGATTCAATTCTGGTCTGTTGCCGATAACGTTCGTTTCGGCGGCGCGCTGATGGCTGTGAAAACCGCAGAAAAATTAGTGCAGGAGTATATGTACTAATGTCCGACGAGTTGCTTCAAACCCCGATCCACAAGATTGCTCTGGGCATTGAATACGACGGCAGTAAATATTACGGCTGGCAGCGCCAGAACGAAGTCCGTAGCGTGCAGGAGAAGCTTGAAAAAGCGCTCTCTAAAGTAGCAGATGAGCCAATCAACGTGTTCTGCGCCGGGCGTACCGACGCAGGCGTTCACGCTACAGGCCAGGTCGTGCATTTCGAAACGCGCATGGATCGTAAAGATGCGGCCTGGACGCTTGGCGTAAATGCGAATTTACCTGGCGACATCGCTGTGCGTTGGGTTAAAAATGTGCCGGATGATTTTCACGCCCGCTTTAGCGCGACGGCGCGCCGCTACCGTTATGTCATTTATAACCAGCGCCTGCGCCCGGCGGTGATGTCCCAAGGCGTCACGCATTTTTATCATCCACTGGATGCCGACCGTATGCACCGCGCTGCGCAATGCTTGCTGGGCGAGAACGATTTTACCTCGTTCCGCGCCGTGCAATGCCAGTCACGCACGCCGTGGCGTAACCTGATGCACATCAACGTTACGCGTTACGGGGCTTATGTGGTGGTGGATATTAAAGCCAATGCGTTTGTGCACCACATGGTTCGAAATATTGTTGGCAGCCTGATGGAAATCGGCTGTGGCAATCAGGCTGAAAACTGGATGGCTGAGCTGCTGGCGGCGAAAGATCGTAAGCTTGCCGCCGCGACCGGGAAAGCAGAAGGCTTGTATTTAGTCTCCGTCGATTACCCTGAACATTTTGCGTTGCCTAAACCCCCGATGGGGCCTCTTTTTTTGGCAGACTGACGCCAGTCGAGAAAGGTAGATAACTATGGAATTTATCCGCTTTATTATTGATTTTATTCTGCACATTGATGTGCATTTAGCGGAGTTGGTCGCGCAGTATGGTGTCTGGGTTTATGCCATTCTGTTTTTGATTCTGTTTTGCGAAACAGGCCTGGTGGTGACGCCGTTCCTGCCGGGTGATTCATTGCTGTTCGTTGCGGGCGCGCTTGCCGCGTTGCCAACTAACGATCTGAATGTTCATACCATGGTTATTTTAATGGTGATCGCCGCGATTGTCGGCGACGCGGTGAACTACACTATTGGGCGGTTATTCGGCGAGAAACTGTTCAGCAACCCGAACTCAAAAATCTTCCGTCGCAGTTATCTTGATAAAACCCACGCTTTTTACGAGCGTCACGGTGGAAAAACGATTATCCTCGCGCGCTTCGTACCGATTGTGCGAACCTTCGCACCGTTTGTCGCAGGGATGGGGCACATGTCCTATCGTCATTTTGCGATGTATAACGTTGCCGGTGCGTTGCTGTGGGTGTTGTTGTTCACCTACGCAGGTTATCTGTTCGGCGATTTACCGATCGTGCAGGAAAACCTGAAATTACTGATTGTGGCGATTATTGTGCTGTCGGTATTGCCGGGCGTGGTTGAGATTATTCGCCACAAACGTGCAGCCAAACGCCTGCAAAAGTAACCCCATCGCGCGGTTCGACCACTTTTTTATCCAAAGTCGCGGGCCGTTATGTTTTAATGAGCACCATTTATGGTCTGGGGCAGGTCACACTGCCACAGAAAAACTGGCATCGACCAGGTTCAAGCAGAAAGGTCATCAATGAGCTGGATTGAACGAATTCTCAATAAGAGCAATATTACCCCTACCCGTAAGGCGAGCATCCCTGAAGGGGTTTGGACTAAATGCGATAGCTGCGGCCAGGTTCTGTACCGCGCCGAACTGGAACGCAATCTTGAAGTCTGCCCAAAATGCGATCACCACATGCGCATGTCCGCGCGCGATCGCCTGCACAGCCTGTTAGATGAAGGCTCGCTGTTTGAGCTGGGTAGTGAGCTTGAGCCAAAAGATATTCTCAAGTTTAAAGACTCCAAAAAATACAAAGATCGTCTGGCAACGGCCCAGAAAGAAACCGGTGAGAAAGACGCGCTGGTGGTAATGAAAGGCACGCTCTATAACATGCCTGTTGTTGCAGTTGCCTTTGAGTTTGCCTTTATGGGCGGTTCTATGGGTTCTGTTGTCGGCGCGCGTTTTGTTCGTGCCGTTGAGCAGGCTCTGGAAGATAACTGCCCGCTGATCTGCTTCTCCGCTTCCGGTGGCGCACGTATGCAAGAAGCGCTGATGTCGCTGATGCAGATGGCGAAAACCAGTGCGGCGCTGGCAAAAATGCAAGAACGCGGTCTGCCATACATTTCAGTTCTGACTGACCCAACCATGGGCGGCGTTTCTGCAAGTTTCGCGATGCTTGGCGATCTGAACATTGCTGAGCCAAAAGCGTTGATCGGCTTTGCGGGCCCGCGTGTTATTGAACAGACCGTTCGTGAAAAACTGCCGCCGGGCTTCCAGCGCAGTGAATTCTTGATCGAAAAAGGCGCGATCGACATGATCGTTCGCCGTCCAGAAATGCGCCTGAAACTGGCAAGCGTTCTGGCAAAACTGACAAATCAGCCAGCGCCGAATCCGGAAGCGCCGCGTGAACCGATTGTGGTTCCGGCAGCACCGGAAGAAGGTCACGAGGCCTGATTGTTAACAAGGGCAGGCCGAACAGGTCCTGCCCTTTTTCTTGAACCGTAGCTTGAAAAGTAGATAGAGCGGGCATCATGGAAAAAACGCAAATCCCTCAAGCCACGTCGCCCCTGGCCACGTGGCTTTGTTATCTGGAAAATCTCCATTCTAAAACCATCGAGCTTGGTCTTGAGCGCGTGAAAAAAGTTGCCGCCACGCTTGATGTGCTGAAACCTGCGCCGACGGTGTTTACCGTTGCGGGAACCAACGGTAAAGGCACGACGTGCCGCACGTTGGAAATGGTGTTGATGGCGGCGGGTTACAGCGTGGGTGTTTACAGCTCCCCCCATTTACTGCGCTACACCGAGCGCGTGCGCGTGCAGGGTGAAGAGCTGGATGAAGCGTACCACACAGCCGCTTTCGCTCAGATTGAAGCCGCGCGGGGCGAAACCTCACTGACCTATTTCGAATACAGTACGCTTTCGGCTTTGCTGCTGTTTAAGCAACTGGCAGTAGATGTGGTTATCCTTGAAGTGGGTTTAGGCGGGCGACTGGACGCAACCAATATTGTTGATGCAGATGTCGCAGTTGTAACCAGCATTGCACTTGACCACACCGACTGGCTCGGGCCTGACCGCGAAAGCATCGGGCGTGAGAAAGCGGGCGTATTCCGTGGCGGAAAACCAGCCGTGGTGGGCGAGCCTGATATGCCACAGACCATTGCGGATGTGGCGGCTGAAAAAGGCGCTCAACTGCTGCGCCGTGATGTCGACTGGTCCTGGCACGCCGATGAGACTAGCTGGAGTTTTAAAGATGCTCAGGGCGAACTCAAGGGGCTTCCACTGCCGTTAGTGCCCCAGCCAAATGCCGCGACGGCTCTGGCCGCACTGCGTGCAAGCCAGCTAAATGTCAGCAATGGCGCTATTATTCAAGGGATTAAAGAGGCAACGCTGCCGGGCCGATTCCAGGTTATTTCGCAGGCTCCACTGGTGATTCTTGATGTAGCCCATAACCCGCATGCGGCGGCCTACCTGGCGGGGCGCCTGGCGCAGTTACCGAAACGTGGGCGCGTGCTGGCGGTTATCGGCATGCTGCATGACAAAGATATCGCCGGTACGCTGGCCTGTTTGTCGCCTCAGGTTGATAGCTGGTATTGTGCCCCTCTGGAAGGGCCGCGTGGAGCCACTGCTGAACAGTTGATTGAACATCTGGGGCAGGGTGAAGTCTACGACAGTGTGGCCCAGGCTTGGGCTGGCGCAATGCAGGCAGCAACAGACAATGATACCGTGCTGGTATGTGGTTCATTTCACACAGTAGCCCACGTAATGGAAGCGCTGGACGCGGAGAGAGCAGGTGGCGAGTAAGTTTCAAAATCGATTAGTCGGAACCATTATTCTGGTCGCTCTGGGGGTCATTATCCTGCCAGGCATCCTTGATGGTCAGAAAAAGCATTATCAGGATGAATTTGCCGCCATTCCTCTGGTGCCTAAGCCGGGTGATACCGATGAACCGGATATGCTGCCTGCGGCGACGCAGGCGCTGCCTTCGCAGCCGCCGGAAGGGGCCGCCGAAGAGGTGAGAGCAGGTGCGGCCGCAGCGCCAGGGCTTGATATCGCTTCGCTACCGAGTGACGGCGGGGCAGGTATTGATGAAGTTCCGGTCACCCGCGATCAGCCTAAGCCTAAACCGGTCGTTGAGAAGGCAAAGCCGAAGCCTGCTGAAAAGCCGCTGAGCAAAGCAGAAAGGGATCAAACCGAAGAACGCCTGGCGATGATGAACGAAGAACCGCCTGAGCCAGAAAAACCGGTGAAGCAGGATACGCCAGACAAAGCCCCGACCGGGCAAGCCTACGTTGTGCAACTCGGTGCGTTGAAAAATGCCGACAAAGTGAATGAAATTGTTGGTAAACTTCGCGCTTCCGGGTTCCGGGCTTACACGTCACCGTCGACACCTGTGCAGGGGAAAATTACCCGCATTCTGGTCGGGCCGGATGCTTCAAAAGACAAACTCAAATCATCTCTTAGCGAGCTGAATTCGATTTCCGGTCTGAATGGTGTGGTGATGAATTATACGGCGCGCTAAAGCGTGTTCGTAGTGGTTTTTGTAGGGCGGATAAGCGAAGCGTCATCTGCCATAAAGCGGTAATTTGGTGGGCGGCACGTGGGCTTAACCACCTTACAACTTCCAGCAAAAGCCGGTAACAACAGGCAATTTTTTAATGGCGTTGAGCATTTTTTCAACGCCATTATTTATTTACGCGAGGGAAGGAAATCCCTACGCAAACGTTTTCTTTTTCTGTTAGAATGCGCCCCGAACTGGACGTCAGGGCGATTTGTCGTGGGATTTGTTCATGGTCTGGATAGATTACGCCATTATTGCAGTCATCGGCTTTTCGGCTCTGATTAGTGTTATTCGTGGGTTTGTGCGTGAAGCGTTATCGCTGGTAACCTGGGGCTGTGCTTTCTTTGTCGCCAGTCATTACTACACTTACCTGTCAGTCTGGTTCACTGGCTTTGAAGACGAACTGGTACGTAATGGAATAGCTATCGCGATACTGTTTATCGCGACACTCATCGTCGGTGCGATTGTCAATTATGTGATTAGCGCGCTGGTGGAGAAAACCGGCCTGTCGGGTACAGACAGGGTGTTGGGGATCTGTTTTGGTGCTTTACGTGGAGCGCTGATCGTCGCCGCCATTCTGTTCTTTCTTGATACGTTCACTGGTTTTTCGAAGAGTGACGACTGGCAAAAGTCGCAGCTTATCCCACAATTCAGTTTCATCATCAGATGGTTCTTTGACTATCTGCAAAGCTCGTCAAGTTTCTTACCCCGGCCATAAGGCGGGGGCTCGTGGCTTAATGAGGAAAAGACAACATGTGCGGTATTGTCGGTATCGCCGGTTTTATGCCGGTAAACCAGTCTATCTATGACGCGTTAACGGTGCTTCAGCATCGTGGGCAGGATGCCGCGGGCATCGTCACCATTGATGCTTTAAATTGTTTTCGTCTGCGTAAAGCCAATGGGCTGGTGAGCGATGTATTTGGTGCCATTCACATGCAGCGCTTGCAGGGAAATATGGGTATCGGCCATGTGCGTTACCCTACAGCAGGAAGTTCCAGTGCTTCTGAAGCCCAGCCTTTCTATGTTAACTCCCCATACGGCATTACCCTTGCACACAACGGTAACCTGACGAACGCTCACGAGCTGCGCCAGAAGCTGTTCGAAGAAAAACGTCGTCACATTAACACCACCTCCGACTCTGAAATCCTGCTCAATATTTTCGCCAGCGAGCTGGATAACTTCCGCAACTATCCGCTGGAAGCCGACAACATTTTTGCCGCTATCGCTGCAACCAACCGTCAAATTCGTGGTGCATATGCCTGCGTGGCCATGATTATCGGTCACGGTATGGTGGCCTTCCGCGACCCGAACGGCATCCGTCCGCTGGTGATGGGGAAACGCGATTTAGGTGATGGCCGTACCGAATATATGGTCGCTTCCGAAAGTGTTGCTCTTGATACGCTGGGCTTTGAATTCCTGCGTGATATCGCACCAGGCGAAGCGGTGTACATCACCGAAAAAGGGCAGTTGTTCACCCGCCAGTGTGCTGATAACCCAACCAGCAATCCTTGCCTGTTTGAGTATGTCTACTTTGCACGCCCGGACTCTTTCATCGACAAAATTTCCGTTTACAGCGCGCGCGTTGAGATGGGTAAAAAGCTCGGTGAGAAAATTGCTCGCGAGTGGGAAGATTTGGATATTGACGTGGTTATCCCGATTCCAGAAACCTCCTGCGATATCGCGCTGGAAATCGCCCGTATTCTTGATAAGCCTTATCGTCAGGGCTTCGTGAAGAACCGCTACGTTGGTCGTACCTTTATCATGCCAGGCCAGCAACTGCGTCGTAAGTCTGTGCGCCGTAAGCTCAATGCGAACCGCGCTGAGTTCCGCGATAAAAACGTTCTGCTGGTGGATGACTCCATCGTACGCGGCACCACGTCCGAGCAGATTATTGAGATGGCGCGTGAAGCCGGAGCGAAAAAAGTATATCTCGCATCTGCGGCACCAGAAATCCGTTTCCCGAACGTGTATGGCATTGATATGCCAAGCGCTAACGAACTGATTGCTCACGGTCGTGAAGTTGACGAGATCCGCCAGTTAATCGGTGCCGACGGTTTGATCTTCCAGAATCTGGACGATCTGATTGAAGCGGTGCGCGTTGAGAATCCGGACATTACGCAGTTTGAGTGCTCGGTGTTTAACGGCGTGTATGTCACCAAAGATGTGGATCACGAATACCTTGAGTATCTTGAATCCCTGCGTAATGACGATTCGAAAGCGATTCAGCGTCAAAACGAAGTGGAAAATTTAGAGATGCATAACGAGGGGTAAAACTATCCTCGCGCGACCCCCTCCCAGCCTCCCCCTTACCAGATCCTCCCCTGGAAAGGGGAGGGCTGGGGTGGTGTCCGGGTTTTCTCCCTTAACCGTGAGATGAGGGCGTCCACTCCTTGCATCCCCGCCCATCTTGCGGCAAAGTCAGCCCAGATAAACTCCTTGGGCGAACGTCAATATGAAACGGTTAATTGTTGGGATTTCAGGTGCCAGTGGCGCAATTTATGGCGTGCGACTGCTTCAGGTGCTGCAACAATTACCCGATGTCGAAACGCATCTCATCATGAGCAACGCGGCTCGCCAGACCCTTGGGTTGGAAACAGATTTTTCCCTGCGTGAAGTGCAAGCTCTGGCGGATGTGGTTCACGATGCCCGTGATATCGCCGCCAGCCTCTCCTCAGGCTCTTTTAAGACGCATGGCATGGTCATATTGCCCTGCTCAATCAAAACGCTCTCTGGCATTGTTCACAGCTATACAGACGGCCTGCTCACGCGTGCGGCAGATGTGGTACTCAAAGAGCGTCGTCCGCTGGTGCTTTGTGTGCGTGAAACGCCGCTGCATCTCGGGCATTTGCGCCTGATGACGCAGGCGGCTGAACTTGGGGCGGTAATCATGCCGCCAATGCCTGCGTTTTATCATCGCCCGCAAAGCGTGCAGGATATTATCGACCAGACGGTAAACCGCGTGCTCGATCAGTTTGATATTGAGCTGCCGGAAGACTTGTTCACGCGCTGGAACGGGGCATAGCCGTTGCGCCAGTGTGGTGCATCACAAAACCTTTCGCCTCATAATGGGGCGATTTTGTAACCTCGATCACTTCCAGAACATTTATCCCCTATTTTCCACCATTAATGTTTTTCCCTCACACCAGACCTGCTATCTTTCAATTCTGCGACAGTGTTGTAACTTTTTTTTAACATGAAACCATGCACTTTCTTTCACGCAGGAAAAAGTGGCATGGGAACTGCAACTCTGCTTCGCAGCACTAAACAAACACAACACGACATTACACATAATAAGATCAGTAAACTTGAGGGTTATCTATGAAGAAGCAGGTTCTCGCTCTGTCATTGCTGCTCGGGTTATCCAGCACCGTTTATGCAGCAATCCCGCAGACCGTTCGTATTGGTACGGACGCCACCTATGCGCCTTTCTCTTCTAAAGATGCGAAAGGGGACTTTGTCGGTTTTGATATCGATATCGGGAATGAACTTTGTAAGCGCATTAACACCAAGTGTACGTGGGTTGGGCTCGACTTTGACTCACTGATCCCTTCTTTGAAAGCGAAGAAAATCGACGCGATCATCTCCTCCCTCTCTATCACCGAAAAACGCCAGCAGGAAATTGCTTTCTCAGAAAAACTTTATGCGGCTGATTCCCGTCTGATCGCCAGCAAAGGCTCACCGATTCAGCCAACAATTGATTCCCTGAAAGGCAAACATGTGGGTGTTTTGCAGGGATCGACTCAGGAAGCCTTTGCTAACGCGCAATGGCATCCAAAAGGGATCGACGTTGTGGCTTATGCTAACCAGGATCTGATTTATTCTGACCTGGCTGCGGGCCGCCTTGACGCTGCATTTCAGGACGAAGTTGCCGCGAGCGAAGGGTTCCTGAAACAACCTGCCGGAAAAGAGTTTGCCTTTGCGGGACCTTCTGTAAAAAACAAACAGTATTTTGGCGATGGCACCGGGATTGGCATGCGTAAAGACGATGCTGAGCTGAAAGCGGCCTTCGACAAAGCACTGGCAGAAATGCGTAAAGACGGCACTTACGACAAATTTGCTAAGAAGTACTTCGATTTTAATGTTTACGGTGAATAACATTATCCCTTAGTCTGTAGCCCGGCTGCACTTTAGTGCCGCCGGGCTGAATAGAATTGCAAACTAACCCAGGTCATTACGCACTTTAATGGTGCAATTTTTTGCTGATGCACAAAAAAAGTGTATCGTTTGCATCTCGTTGGTGCAGCGTGTTTTTGAATGAAACTGATGCGCATTTTTAGCGCGCCAACGTACTGAAAAACGTTATCAACACATGCATAAATTGGCATGGAAAGTGCAATTTTATCCGGTTAAAAAGCAATCGCGCATAAAAACAGTCTTTTCGAGGGTAATTATGAACAAGCAGATCATCGCTCTTTCTTTGGTGCTGGCATTTTCCAGCGTTTCTACAGCTTTCGCCGCTATTCCTAAAAATTTACGTATCGGTACCGATCCTACTTACGCCCCGTTTGAGTCGAAAAATGCCCAAGGGGAATTAGTGGGTTTTGACATCGATCTGGCAAAAGAACTCTGCAAACGCATCGAAACAAACTGTACGTTTGTGGAAAACCCACTGGATGCGCTGATCCCTTCCCTGAAAGCGAAAAAAATCGACGCAATTATGTCGTCTCTTTCCATCACTGAAAAACGTCAGCAAGAGATCGCCTTCACCGACAAACTGTACGCAGCCGATTCTCGTTTAGTGGTCGCCAAAGGCTCAACGATTGAGCCCACCCTTCAATCTCTGAAAGGTAAGCGTATCGGCGTTCTGCAGGGCACCACGCAAGAGACTTATGGTAATGAGCATTGGGCGCCTAAAGGCATTGAAATTGTCTCTTATCAGGGTCAGGACTCAATCTACGCTGACCTGACGGCTGGCCGTATTGACGCTGCATTCCAGGATGAAGTCGCGGCCAGCGAAGGTTTCCTGAAACAACCTGTCGGCAAAGATTATCAGTTCGGCGGCCCATCCATTAAAGATGACAAATTGTTTGGCGTCGGCACCGGAATGGGGCTGCGTAAAGATGACAATGAGCTGCGTGAAGCGCTGAATAAAGCGTTTGCTGAAATGCGCAAAGACGGAACTTACGAGAAGTTAGCGAAGAAGTACTTCGACTTTGATGTTTACGGTGGTTAACAGTGTTGTAGGGTGGATAAGCGTAAGCGCCATCCACTGATAATACAAACGATGGCGGGTGACACGTGCTTACCCGCCCTACGTTGATACCGTTTGTGCAGACACTGACGACAGGATACGCACCATGCTGTACGGTTTTTCTGAAGTGATTTTTAAAGGGGCGCTCGTCACGCTGGAACTGGCGTTAAGCTCCGTTATCCTCTCGGTGATTATTGGCCTGGCAGGCGCTGGCGCAAAGCTATCCAAAAATCGCCCGCTAGCGATGCTGTTTGAAGGTTACACCACGCTGATTCGTGGCGTGCCGGATCTCGTGCTGATGCTGCTGATTTTTTATGGTCTGCAAATGGCGCTCAACGTGTTAACGGATTCGCTGGGAATGGCGCAGTTTGATATCGACCCGATGGTTGCGGGTATCATCACGCTCGGTTTTATCTACGGTGCCTACTTTACCGAAACCTTCCGCGGCGCGTTTCTCACTGTGCCGAAAGGGCATATTGAAGCGGCTACCGCTTTTGGCTTTACGGGCTCGCAAACCTTCCGCCGCATTCTCTTTCCTGCAATGATGCGTTTCGCGCTCCCGGGGATTGGTAATAACTGGCAGGTTATTTTAAAAGCCACGGCGCTCGTTTCTTTGTTAGGTCTTGAAGATGTGGTGAAAGCCACGCAGTTGGCCGGGAAAAGCACCTGGCAGCCATTCTACTTCGCGATTGTTGCAGGGATTATTTATCTGTTCTTTACCACGGTATCGAACGGGGTACTGCTTTGGCTTGAACGTCGCTATTCCGTAGGCGTGAAGAGGGCCGAGCTATGATTGATATCGTTCAGGAATACTGGAAAGCGTTGCTGTGGACTGACGGCTATCGCTTTACCGGCGTGGCTATCACGCTGTGGCTGCTGATTTCATCGGTGGTGATGGGCGGGATTCTGGCGCTGTTTCTGGCTATTGGCCGCGTGTCGAGCAACAAATTTATCGCGTTTCCTATCTGGCTCTTTACCTACATTTTCCGTGGTACGCCGCTGTATGTGCAGTTGCTGGTGTTCTACTCCGGCATGTATACGCTGGAAGTGGTTAAAGGCACGGTTCTGCTAAATGAGTTTTTCCGCAGCGGCCTGAACTGCACCGTGTTGGCGTTGACGCTAAACACCTGCGCCTATACCACCGAAATTTTTGCCGGGGCGATTCGTTCAGTCCCACATGGCGAAATTGAAGCCGCGCGCGCCTATGGGTTCTCACGCGTTAAAATGTATCGCTGCATTATTTTGCCTTCGGCGCTGCGTATTGCGCTGCCAGCGTACAGCAATGAAGTGATTTTAATGCTGCACTCTACCGCGCTGGCCTTTACCGCCACCGTGCCGGATCTGCTGAAAATCGCCCGCGATATTAACTCCGCGACCTACCAGCCATTTACCGCGTTTGGTATCGCTGCGGTGTTATACCTGTGTATTTCTTATGTGCTGATTAGATTGTTCCGCAAGGCGGAGCAACGCTGGTTGCAGCATATTAAACCAAGCTCAACGCATTGAGTGTTCAATGATGACTGATAAAAAATTAAGCGTTACCGACCTGCATAAGCGCTACGGCCAACATGAAGTCCTGAAGGGCGTCTCTTTACAAGCCAACGCTGGCGATGTGATCAGTATTATCGGTTCGTCAGGCTCCGGGAAAAGTACTTTCCTGCGCTGCATCAACTTCCTTGAAAAACCGAGTGAAGGGACGATTGTCGTTAATAACCAGAACATTAATCTGGTGCGCGATACCGATGGGCAATTGAAAGTTGCCGATAAAAATCAGCTCCGTTTGCTGCGCACCCGCCTGACGATGGTATTCCAGCACTTTAACCTCTGGAGCCACATGACGGTGCTGGAAAACGTCATGGAAGCCCCGATTCAGGTTTTAGGTTTGAGCAAACAGGAAGCCAAAGAGCGTGCGATTAAATATCTGGCGAAAGTGGGTATTGATGAGCGCCAGCAGGTGAAATACCCGGTGCATCTTTCAGGTGGCCAGCAGCAGCGTGTCTCGATTGCTCGCGCCCTGGCGATGGAACCTGAGGTATTGCTGTTTGATGAACCGACTTCCGCGCTAGACCCGGAGCTTGTGGGCGAAGTACTGCGTATCATGCAGAAACTCGCCGAAGAAGGAAAAACCATGGTGGTAGTGACGCACGAGATGGATTTTGCGCGCCATGTTTCAAACCATGTGATTTTCTTGCACCAGGGTTTAATTGAAGAAGAAGGCACGCCGGATGAATTGTTCGGCAATCCGAAAAGCGCTCGTTTGCAGCAGTTCCTTTCGGGGTCGTTGAAGTAATTTGCCCTGATCCTCGGGGGCTGTCTCTTATACAGATCTTACTTAGGCATTCGAGTAGGGTGGGGACAAATTAAGGCACTCGCATCAGGTTCGGACCCCACCCCAATCCTCCCCTTTTCCAGGGGAGGGAGCAGTTAACTCCTCCACCTGGCAAGGGGGAGGTTGGGCGGGGGTCGTTTCTACCGCACAACATCCCCCAGCGCTTCTTCCAGATCGAAATAGCGAAAGCCAAACCCAGACTCTTCAAGCCGTTTCGGCAGCGCTCGCTGCCCGCCCAGAACCAGCACCGAGGATTCGCCCATCATTAACTTGATTGCGCTCGTTGGCGCGCGCATAAACGCCGGGCGATTCAGCACGTGGCCCAGCGCATGAGAAAACTGTTCGTTGCGGACGGGGTAGGGCGAAACCATGTTAAATGGCCCGCGCAGGTCGTTATTGAGCAGCCACAAAATACCGTTAACCATATCGTCGATATGAATCCAGGCCAGATACTGGCGGCCTGAGCCCATTGGCCCGCCGAGCCCTAAGCGGAAGATTGGCAGCAGCTTCGCCAGAATCCCCCCTTTTGGGGCAAGCACGACGCCGGTACGCAGCAGGCACACACGCGTCTGTTCACTTTGCGCTCCGCAGGCGATTTGTTCCCAGCGGGCGCACAGCTTATGGGTAAATTCATTGTGCGGTGGTTCATCTTCGTTCACCACGACTTCGCCGAGATCGCCGTAATAACCGGCGGCGGAACCGGAGATGAGCACGGAAGGTGGCGTCTGGCTTGCTTTGAACATCTCGACCAGCCGCTCGGTGATTTGCCAGCGGCTCTGGCAAAGGCGCTGTTTTTGCGACTCCGTCCAGCGTTTATCGGCAATGGGTTCACCCGCCAGATTGATGACCGCATCAATGCCGTCAAGATTTTGATGTTCGTTCAACCCTTTCCATAGCGTAACTTTCGGGTCAAAGTGCGAGCGGGCTTTATCTGGATTTCGGGTGACGACAGTCACATCGTGCCCTAACTCTAACAGGCGTGGCACCAGATGGCTGCCAATCAAGCCGGTTCCACCGGTCATCAGTATCTGCATGCTCGTCTCCTGCAGTTTGCTATCTGCGCCAGCTCATGGTCATAGAGACTGAATCGGCATAACGCAGCGCGTGAAGTTTATCGATCTCTACTTCAGCATAAGACACCCACGGATGGTCGCATGCGATGTCGAGCACATCCTGAGTTAATTTTTCCAACAGTGAGAAGCGATGGTTCTCAACCAACTGGATGATTTGTTTAGTGATGGTGCGGTAGTTTAGCGCATCGTTGATATCTTCACTGGCGCGCGCTTTATCTGCGGGATAATGAATGGCGACGTTAATGACAATATCCTGGCGATTGGCGATCTCTTCTTCTTTGATGCCAATAAAAGTGCGCAGACGTAAGTTTTTGATTCGAATAATTGCATCGGGTTGTGGGGACGACATTGCAGGTTTCCTCCATGTATTCATTTTTTCCAGGCTCTGACTATACCCAAATTACATGAGGAAAAAAATTGCGCCCATCCTGGGGCGCGGCTATCAGCTTTTTTGCGCCTGCTCATAGGCGCGTTCGGTTGCCGGACGCGAGTGAATGCGCTCAAACCAGTTTTGAACCGCAGGGAAGTTTGCCAGATTTATACGCTGGCGATCATGGGAAACCGTCCACGGATACGTCGCAATGTCGGCAATACTGTACTCGTTTCCGCCCAGCCACGGAGTCTTTTCGAGTTGCTTATTAAGTACGCCATACAATCGCTGAGTTTCCACCTGATATCGTTCAATCGCGTAAGGAACGGGCTGAGGCGCGAAGTGATTAAAGTGGTGATTCTGGCCGAGCATCGGCCCAAATCCACTGACCTGCCAGAATAACCATTGCAGCGTGTGGGCGCGATCGCGCAGATCTTTGCTCAGCAATGTGTTGGTCTTTTCTGCCAGATACAACAAAATTCCACCGGACTCAAACAAACTCAGCGGGCCGCCACCGTCGGCCGGCGTGTGGTCAATAATTGCCGGAATTTTATTGTTGGGAGAAATGGCTAAAAACGCAGGCTGAAACTGATCGCCTTTGCCAATATCAATACGATGAAGGGTGTAGTCCAGCTCCGCTTCTTCCAGAAACAGCGTGATTTTATGGCCGTTTGGCGTAGGTGCGTAATAGAGGTCAATCATCTCTTTCCCCAGAATTTTTCGTAAACCTATGGAGTATAGACGCTTTGGAAAAGTTGCTTTCTGGATGAGTTTTGTTCAGGTGACAGGCGCCATTTTCCGCTATATGTTCAATAGCCTGGATAACAAAATCATGGGGATATTATGAGCCAGCCGACAATAACACTTTGGTCCGATTCAAACTTTTTTAGCCCGTATGTGATGTCCGTTTATGTTGCTCTGAAAGAGAAAGGCCTGAGCTTTACCTTACAAACCATTGACCTGAACAGCGGGCAAAATCTGCAGCCGGGCTGGAAAGGCTACGATCTTACGCGCCGGGTACCCGTTTTAGCCGTTGATAATTTTTTACTCAGCGAGTCTTCCGCGATCGACGAATATCTTGAAGATCGTTTTGCCCCGCCAACCTGGGAGCGAATTTATCCGCATGATATGGAGAAGCGAGCCCGAGCCCGGCAAATTCAGGCATGGCTACGCAGCGATTTAATGCCGATTCGCGAAGAGCGTTCTACCGATGTGGTTTTCGCGGGGGCAAAGAAACCTGCGCTGACGGAACGAGGGCAGGCGGCGGCTCAAAAACTCGTGAGTACAGTGGAAAGTTTGTTACCCGTCGGGCAGCAGAATCTCTTTGGTGAGTGGTCCATTGCGGATACCGATCTTGCCCTGATGCTTAATCGTTTGGTGCTCAACGGGGACGACGTGCCTGAGCGGTTACAGGAATATGCGGATTTCCAGTGGCAGCGTGCATCGGTACAGCGTTTTCTTGCTCTTTCTGCAAAGCATTCTGGCTGATATACCCCATAATTCGTTATGATAATTACGCTTATCATTAACAGGACCAGGGTTTTATGAAGCTGATGTTTGTCTCGGACATTCATGGTTCGCTACCCGCGACAGAACAAGTGTTGGCGCACTTTGCGCGCAGTGGCGCAAAGTGGCTCATTTTGCTGGGTGATGTGCTGAATCATGGGCCGCGTAATGCGTTACCTGCGGGTTATAACCCCGGAGCCGTAGCGGAGCGGTTTAATACTATTGCCGATAAAATTATTGCAGTACGCGGAAACTGCGACAGCGAAGTTGACCAGATGCTGCTCCATTTTCCAATTACCGCCCCGTGGCAACAGATACTGTTGGCGGAGCAGCGTTTATTTGTCACGCATGGTCATTTATATAACCCCGACAAATTGCCTCCTCTTGCAGAAAATGACGTGTTGGTTTTTGGTCATACTCATCTTCCCCTGGCTGAAAAGCAGGACGCGGTTTATTTGTTTAACCCCGGTTCGGTAAGTATCCCAAAAGGGGGCTTTGAAGCGAGCTACGGCATGCTAAACGACGGTGTTCTGAGCATTCACGCACTGAATAACGATGGGGTTATTGCACAGGTTGAAATTACCCCGTAACTTACCGTGAGTTAGACCGATAACGCGCCAAAGAGCGCCCTGAATAAGGTTTCCCCCAATGGCGGAACAGAGTCATTTTGTTGGTATGGAATGGGTAGACATTGTCAATGAAGACAATGAAGTCATCGCGCAAGCAAGCCGCGAGCAAATGCGCGCGCAGCGTTTAAGGCATCGCGCCACGTATATCGTTGTGCATGATGGCATGGGTAAAATTTTGGTGCAGCATCGTACTGAAACCAAAGATTTTATGCCGGGTATGTTGGATGCTACTGCGGGTGGTGTGGTTCAGGCTGATGAGCAATTGCTGGACTCTGCGCGCCGTGAGGCTGAAGAAGAGTTGGGGATTGCCGGTGTGCCGTTTGCCGAACACGGGCAGTTCTATTTTGAAGACCCTCATTGCCGGGTTTGGGGAAGCCTGTTTAGCTGCGTGTCACATGGCCCGTTTGCCTTGCAGGAAGAGGAAGTGAGTGACGTATGCTGGATGTCACCCGAAGAAATTACCGCGCGCTGTGACGACTTCACACCAGACTCGTTGAAAGCGCTGGCGCTGTGGATGACCCGCAACGCCAAAAATGAATCTCAGCACACTACTGCCGCTGAATAATTCATTTTAATTTCCTGTTCTGGAACGAGTTTACGGGTCAGCCCATAAAAAAAGGCCGCATAGCAATGCGGCCTTTTTGCATCTCAGAAAGCGTTAGTCTTGTTGAGAAGACTGAATCGCCGTCAGAGCGATGGTGTAAACGATATCGTCTACCAGTGCGCCACGAGACAGGTCGTTAACTGGCTTACGCATACCTTGCAGCATTGGCCCGATGGAGATCAGGTCTGCTGAGCGCTGTACCGCTTTGTAAGTGGTGTTACCAGTGTTCAGATCCGGGAAGATGAACACGGTAGCGCGACCCGCAACCGGTGAGTTTGGCGCTTTGGATTTAGCAACGTCAGCCATTACCGCGGCGTCATACTGCAACGGACCGTCGATAACCAGGTCAGGACGTTTTTCCTGAGCGATACGGGTGGCTTCACGCACTTTCTCAACGTCGCTACCTGCACCAGAAGTACCGGTAGAGTAGGAGAGCATTGCTACGCGTGGATCGATACCGAATGCAGCAGCGGAATCCGCAGACTGAATTGCGATTTCTGCCAGTTGCTCAGCAGTTGGATCCGGGTTGATCGCGCAGTCGCCGTAAACATAAACCTGTTCTGGCAGCAGCATGAAGAACACAGAAGAAACCAGAGAGCTGCCCGGTGCGGTTTTGATCAGCTGCAACGGAGGACGAATGGTGTTTGCGGTGGTGTGAACAGCACCGGAAACCAGACCGTCAACTTCGTCTTGCTCAAGCATCAAGGTACCCAGCACAACGTTGTCTTCCAGTTGCTCACGCGCAACGGCTTCGGTCATGCCTTTGCTCTTACGCAGCTCAACCAGACGTGCAACGTAGCTTTCGCGAACCACTTCTGGATCAACGATTTCGATGCCAGCGCTTAATTCAACGCCTTGCGCTGCGGCAACACGGGTGATTTCATCCGGGTTACCCAACAGGACGCAGGTTGCGATACCACGTTCAGCACAAATCGCGGCTGCTTTAACAGTACGCGGCTCGTCACCTTCTGGCAGCACAACACGTTTACCGGCTTTGCGAGCCAGTTCAGTCAACTGGTAACGGAATGCTGGAGGAGACAGACGACGGCTGCGCTCAGAGGTTGCAGTCAGGGATTCGATCCAGTCTGCATCAATGTGGCTTGCCACATATTCCTGCACTTTCTCGATACGCTGATGGTCGTCAGTTGGGACTTCCAGGTTGAAGCTTTGCAGGCTCAGAGACGTCTGCCAGGTGTTGGTATCAACCATGAACAGCGGCAGACCGGTTGAGAATGCACGCTCACACAGTTTGCTTACGCGTGGGTCCATTTCGTAACCACCGGTCAGCAGAACGGCACCGATTTCAACGCCGTTCATTGCAGCCAGACACGCGGCCACTAATACGTCTGGACGGTCTGCGGAAGTGACCAGCAGAGAGCCCGGGCGGAAGTGTTCCAGCATGTGCGGAATGCTACGCGCACAGAAGGTAACAGACTTCACGCGACGCGTTTTGATGTCGCCTTCGTTGATGATGGTTGCGTTCAGGTGACGCGCCATATCAATTGCGCGTGTTGCGATCAGATCGAAACTCCACGGTACGCAGCCCAGAACTGGCAGCGGGCTGTCAGCAAACAGTGCTTTAGGATCGATATTTGCGATGCTTGCTTTAGTAGAGTCATCGAAAATTTCAGACAGGTCAGGACGCGTACGACCTTGTTCATCAACCGGGGCATTCAGTTTGTTAATGATAACGCCAGTGATGTTGGTGTTCTTGCTGCCGCCAAAGCTGCTACGAGCCAGTTCAATACGCTCTTTCATCTGCTCTGGGGAGTTGTTGCCCAGGGACATAACGAAGACGATTTCAGCGTTCAGCGTTTTAGCGATTTCGTAGTTCAGGGACTGCGCAAACTGATGCTTACGAGTCGGAACCAGGCCTTCAACCAGAACCACTTCAGCGTCTTTGCTGGTGGCGTGGAAGTTAGCGATGATCTCTTCCATCAGCACGTCTTGTTGGTTGCTGGACAGCAGCGACTCAACGTGGCTCATGTGCAATGGCTCTGCAGCTGGAATGCTGGAGTTTGCGCGCACGATGCTGGTGGTTTGATCTGGAGTATCGCCACCGGTACGTGGTTGAGCGATAGGTTTGAATACGCTCAGGCGAACGCCTTTTTGTTCCATAGCACGGATAACACCGAGGCTGACGCTGGTCAGGCCGACGCTGGTTCCGGTAGGGATCAACATAATAATTCTGGACACGATAAAACCTCTTTGTTGCACAAGCGGGGCTTGTGAGACTCAGAAAACAACACCGCCAGCTAAGGCTGGCGGCTAGAGAATTAAGCGGTCAGGCGCGCTGCATCCTGAGCGATAACCAGTTCTTCATTGGTCGGAATGATAACCGCAGGGCGGGTACCTTCTTTGTTGATGAAGCCTGATTTACCGAAACGTGCCGCCAGGTTGCGTTCGTGGTCAACTTCGAAGCCCAGAACACCCAGTTTAGCCAGAGACAGTTCACGTACCATCGCGGCGTTTTCACCGATACCACCGGTGAACACAACTGCATCCAGACGACCGTCCATCAGCGCAGTGTAAGAACCGATGTATTTAGCCAGACGGTGGCAGAACACGTCCATTGCACGCTTAGCGTCTTCTTTAGTTTCGTAGTTGTCTTCAACATAACGGCAATCGCTGGTAACTTCGGTCAAACCTTGCAGGCCAGATTCTTTAGTCAGCAGTTTGTTGATTTCGTCTACGCTCATGCCCAGAGAGTCATGCAGGTGGAAGATGATTGCCGGGTCGATGTCACCAGAACGGGTGCCCATTACCAGACCTTCCAGCGGCGTCAGACCCATAGAGGTGTCAACGCATTTACCGTTACGGATAGCAGAAACAGAACCACCGTTGCCCAGGTGGCAAGTGATGATGTTCAGTTCATCTACAGGGATGTTCAGCATTTTCGCGGCTTCTTGAGTCACATAGTAGTGGCTGGTGCCGTGGAAACCGTAACGACGGATGCCGTGCTCTTTGTACAGTTTGTACGGCAGAGCGTAGAGATAAGATTCTTCTGGCATGGTCTGATGGAACGCAGTGTCAAACACAGCAACGTTTTTGTCAGCCAGTTTAGGGAAGGATTTCAGCGCTTCTGCGATACCGATCAGGTGAGCTGGGTTATGCAGCGGTGCAAAAGCAGCAGAATCTTTGATACCCTGAATTACGGAGTCATCGATAACAACGGAGCTGGTGTACTTCTCGCCGCCGTGAACAATACGGTGGCCGATAGCGGTCAGTTGCTCGGACAATTCAGGTTTTTGTGCCAGAATGGTATTAACCATATAGTTAAGAGCTTCGCTGTGAGCGGCACCTGCGCCCAAAGCCGCTTCTTGTTTACCGCCATCCATTTTCCACTTGATACGTGCTTCAGGAAGATGGAAACATTCGGCTAAACCAGAGAGGTATTCATCACCGTTTACAGCATCGATAATTGCGAATTTCAGTGAAGAGCTACCGCAGTTCAGAACCAGTACTAGCTTACTCGACATGGAAGTACCTACTTTTATTCGTGGCTAAAAAAACGTCAGTTAGTCTCTCAGCGTAGCGCATGATGAGCCTGACATTTATGATTAACGTCATGCCAGAAGCGTTTTTTTGGCATGGCGAAGAAATACTCTTGAGTTTACGCCAAATTGCGCGATTTTCCGGCAATTGCGGACTGAGCAAAAAATTGACAACCTGCGGTTTCCCTTCTACGGCCATCAAGGCCGGCACAGGATACCTGATTGCGGCTCTTAAAGACAAAAGATTTTGAACCATGTCATTTAGAGTTGTTATATTGCACAAAAATTTTATTTTTTATATGTGAAGTTGAGGTAAAGCCATGTCGACACCCCAAAATAGCCACGCAAGCTGGTTCAGTATGTTCAGCCGCGGGCAGCATTATTCGAAGACGTGGCCTATCGATAAACGACTTGCGCCTGTCTTTGTAGAAAACCGCGTTATTCGCGCCACGCGTTTTGCCATTCGCTTTATGCCCCCACTCGCTGTATTCACGCTGACCTGGCAAATTGCCTTAGGTGGCCAACTTGGCCCAGCCGTCGCAACCGCGCTCTTTGCCTGTAGCCTGCCAATGCAGGGGCTATGGTGGTTGGGTAAACGTTCTGTAACGCCACTGCCGCCCACACTACTGAGCTGGTTTTACGAAGTGCGTAGCAAATTGCAGGACGCGGGGCAGGCGTTAGCGCCGATAGAAGGCAAGCCTGATTATCAGGCGCTGGCAGAAGTGCTCAAGCGTGCGTTTAAGCAGTTGGACAAAACTTTTCTTGATGATTTGTAATGCCACTGCCGCTGCGCATATATAGAAGGATATTTTTCGCAGGCTAAAACCTGCGCAACAGGAGCTAAGAAATGGAAATGACTAACGCCCAGCGTCTGATTTTATCAAATCAGTACAAAATGATGACGATGCTCGACCCCGACAATGCCGAACGTTATCGTCGCCTGCAAACAATTATCGAGCGCGGTTACGGCCTGCAAATGCGCGAGTTGGATCGTGAGTTCGGCGAGCTGACGGAAGAGACCTGCCGCACGGTTATTGACATCATGGAGATGTACCACGCGCTGCACGTCTCCTGGACCAACCTGAAAGACAACCAGGAAATCGACGAACGCCGTGTGACATTCCTTGGCTTTGATGCGGCAACAGAGGCGCGCTTCCTGGGCTACGTTCGCTTTATGGTGAACATTGAAGGCCGCTACGCGCATTTCGATGCGGGCACTCACGGCTTCAACGCGCAGACTCCAATGTGGGAGAAATATCAGCGTATGTTGAAAGTGTGGCAGTCTTGCCCACGTCAGTACCATTTAAGCGTGAACGAAATCGCACAAATTATTAATGCCTGAGGGGAGACGCGGAGTGAAGTGCAAAGGTTTCTTGTTTGATTTGGATGGGACGCTGGTTGATTCCCTGCCAGCCGTTGAGCGCGCATGGATTAACTGGGCAAAACGATTCGATATTTCGCCGCAGGAAGTACTGGGCTTCATTCATGGCAAGCAGGCGATCACTTCGCTACGCCACTTTATGGCGGGTGCGTCTGAAGAAGAGATTCAGCAGGAGTTTTTCCGTCTCGAAAAAATCGAGTCTGAAGACACCGACGGGATTATTGCATTGCCTGGTGCCGTTGAGTTGCTGACGCATTTGAATGAAGCGGGCATTCCGTGGGCAATTGTCACTTCGGGTTCATTGCCTGTCGCTTCGGCTCGCCGGGCAGCAGGTGGATTGCCAGAACCAGAAGTGCTTGTCACCGCTGAACGCGTTGCTCGCGGGAAGCCTGAGCCTGATGCTTACCTTTTGGGTGCCCAGTTGTTAGGGCTGGAACCTGAAGAGTGCGTAGTCGTGGAAGATGCGCCTGCGGGTGTACTGTCTGGTCTTGCTGCCGGTTGCCATGTGATTGCCGTTAACGCTCCGGCGGACACACCGCGACTTGAGCATGTTGATTATGCGCTGCATTCATTGACTGAATTGCTGGTGCAGAAGATGCCAGACGGCACCGTCGAAGTGCTTAGAAAACACTAAACATATGATATAGCCCCGCGATAGTGGGGCTTTTTTATGGCATGCTTTTTATCCCCTGAGACAACTCACAAGGATTTGTTTTGAACTCGGAATTAATTTGGGTTTTGTCATTGCTGGCGATTGCCGTCCTCCTGTTTGCCACCGGGAAAGTGCGTATGGATGCGGTCGCTTTACTCGTCATCGTTGCTTTTGTCCTCAGCGGTACGCTCACCCTTAACGAAGCCTTTTCAGGCTTTAGTGATCCTAACGTTATCCTCATTGCGGCCCTGTTTATTATTGGCGATGGCCTTGTGCGCACCGGCGTTGCCTCAAAAATGGGCTCCTGGCTGGTGGATGTGGCAGGCAGCAGTGAAACCAAAATGCTTGTTTTGCTGATGCTCACCGTTGCCGGTCTGGGTGCGTTTATGAGCTCGACAGGTGTGGTTGCGATATTTATCCCGGTAGTCCTCAGCGTGTCAATGCGCATGAAAATCTCCCCGTCACGTTTAATGATGCCACTCAGCTTTGCCGGATTAATCAGCGGCATGATGACGCTGGTCGCCACGCCGCCAAACCTGGTGGTGAACAGCGAGCTGCTGCGTGAAGGCTTACAAGGATTCCAGTTCTTCAGCGTCACGCCGATCGGCCTGGTCATTTTGCTGCTTGGCATTGGCTACATGCTGATTACGCGTTTTGCGCTAAAAGGGCAGGGTAAAGAGGACGGCAAGCATGACTGGCGGCGCCGGACTTTCCGCGATCTGATTAAAGAATACCGTCTGACGGGGCGCGCGCGTCGTCTTGCTATTCGTGCGGGTTCGCCCATGGTGGGCCGCCGTCTTGATGATTTGAAACTGCGTGAACGCTACGGTGCAAACGTGATTGGCCTTGAGCGCTGGCGTAAATTTCGCCGGGTGATTGTCAATGTCACCGGCGTTACCGAATTTCGTGCGCGTGACGTTTTACTGATTGATATGTCGGCTTCCGATATCGATCTGCGTGAGTTTTGTAGCGAACAGATGCTTGAGCCGATGGTGCTACGCGGCGAGTACTTTTCCGACCAGGCGCTGGATGTGGGTATGGCGGAAGTGTCGTTAATTCCCGATTCAGAACTCTTTGGGCAAACCCTTCGTGAAATCGGTTTTCGTACCCGTTATGGCCTGAACGTCGTGGGGATTAAGCGTAACGGTGAAGCGCTGGAAGGTCTGCTGGTGGATGAAGCCTTACAGCTTGGGGATATTTTGCTGGTGGTGGGCAACTGGAAACTCATTAGTCAGTTGCAGAAAAAAGACCGGGACTTCCTGGTGCTGAATTTACCGGTGGAAGAGGGCGAAGCGTCTCCGGCCCACAGTCAGGCTCCGCATGCTATTTTTTGCCTGGCGCTGATGGTCGCATTAATGTTGACCGATGAAATCCCCAATCCTATTGCGGCGATCATTGCCTGTTTACTGATGGGTAAATTCCGCTGTATCGATATGGAAAGCGCCTACAAAGCCGTGCACTGGCCAAGTATTATTTTGATTGTTGGCATGATGCCATTTGCTCTTGCGCTGCAGAAAACCGGCGGTGTGGATTTGATTGTTCATGGGTTGATGAATATGGGCGGCGGCTATGGCCCGCATCTGATGCTGGTATGCCTGTTTGTGATGTGCGCGGCGATTGGGCTGTTTATCTCAAATACGGCGACCGCCGTGTTAATGGCACCGATTGCGTTGGCAGCGGCAAAATCAATGGGGGTTTCACCTTATCCCTTTGCGATGATCGTTGCGTTAGCGGCCTCTGCGGCGTTTATGACGCCTGTCTCTTCGCCGGTAAATACGCTGGTTCTAGGGCCGGGGAACTACAGGTTCAGCGACTTTGTAAAGCTGGGCGTACCCTTTACCGTCATCGTGATGGTGGTGAGTGTGGTGATGGTGCCGATGCTCTTTCCGTTTTAGTGTTTAAACGTTGTATGGTGCTTCGCTTATCCGACCACCAAAGGACGATATAGAGCGAATAAGCGAAGCGCCATCCGCCAGATTAAAGCGGTGAGTCCTGGCTAATTTCATCGAGCGAGAGCTGGAAACTCGGCACGAATACCGTCATGAAGTAATCCATCTCTTCGCTGTGGCGATCGGCCAGGGTCTTCTCAAGTCGGCTTTTTGCCAGCGAAAATTCATTATTCCCGGCAGAGAGTTCTTCCAGACATTTCAGATAGGCGCACAGAGCGTCAGCCTGTTTAACGATGGCTCTCTCTTCATCACTGCTTTGATGTTCATCGATAAGTGGCGCCCAAATATCGCGCAGCTCTTCGGGCACCATATCAATGAGTTTCTGCTGGGCAATCTTCTCGATGGCTTTGTATTCGTGAGCGATTTGCGAGTTGAAATATTTCACCGGCGTAGGTAAATCCCCCGTTAATACTTCACTTGCGTCGTGATACATGGCCAGCAGTGCGACACGTTCGGCATTAATCTGCCCGTTAAATTTGCGGTTCTTAATGACGGCGAGTGCGTGAGCGACCATCGCAACTTGCAGGCTGTGCTCCGAAACATTTTCGGTGCGCACATTGCGCATCAGCGGCCAACGATTGATCAGTTTTAGACGTGAAAGATGGGCAAAAAAGTGGCTTTGGCTCATAGGTGCACTCGGGGCTTAGCAAAGAAAACCATTGTGCGGGGAGTCGGGGGAAGATGCAAACATCTCCCCCACGAGGATTACTGGTGGTAATGACCGAGGAAACGGCCAAATTTATTGATAGCCATCTCCAGCTCATCAACACGCGGTAAGGTCACGATACGTACGTGATCCGGCCACGGCCAGTTAAATGCAGTTCCTTGAACCAACAGCACTTTTTCTTGCAGCAAGAAATCCAGGACCATTTTTTGGTCGTCGTGAATATTAAAGCGTTTGGCGTCAATTTTCGGGAACATATACAGCGCGCCACGAGGTTTCACGCATGAGACGCCGGGGATATCGTTTATCAGCTCCCAGGCACGGTTACGCTGCTCATATAGACGCCCGCCAGGTGCGATAAATTCGCTGATACTTTGATAACCGCCGAGCGCTGTCTGAATCGCATGCTGCGCAGGCACGTTGGCACACAGGCGCATTGAAGCCAGCATTTCCAGCCCTTCAATATACCCTTTAGCGTGTTTTTTCGGCCCGTTCAGTACCATCCAACCCTGGCGGAAGCCTGCGACACGGTAAGTTTTCGATAAACCATTAAAGGTTACCGTCAGCAAGTCCGGGGCGAGGGCAGCAATTGAATGGTGTTCGGCTTCGTCATACAGAATCTTGTCGTAAATCTCATCAGCAAAAATGATCAAATTATGCTGGCGCGCGATTTCAACAACTTCCATCAGCAGTTCTTTGGAGTAAACCGCACCGGTTGGGTTGTTTGGGTTAATGATGACGATGCCGCGCGTGCGAGGGGTAATCTTTGCGCGGATATCATCAAGGTCAGGGAACCAGTCGGAAGATTCATCACATAAATAGTGAACCGCTTTGCCGCTGGAAAGAGAAACTGCCGCAGTCCACAACGGATAATCTGGAGCTGGAACCAGCATCTCATCGCCGCTATTGAGCAGCGCCTGCATCGACTGAACAATCAGCTCAGATACCCCATTACCAATGTAGATATCTTCAACCGTCACATCCCGCATCTCACGCGCCTGATAATGCTGCATAATGGCTTTACGTGCGGAATAGAGTCCTTTCGAGTCGCAGTAGCCCTGAGCGGTAGGCAAATTACGAATGACATCAACAAGAATTTCATCCGGCGCATCAAAGCCGAATGGCGCAGGGTTGCCAATATTTAGCTTGAGGACTTTATTCCCTTCTTCTTCAAGGCGTTTCGCCTCTTTGAGCACGGGGCCACGGATGTCATAACAGACGTTATCAAGTTTGCTGGATTTTTCGATAGGGGACATGAACCTGACCTTAAATGTTAGCGCCACTTCCTGCCGTGGAAGCGACCAGGCAACAATGTACTCCTGACACGCGCAGATTTGAAGGTTGTCGAAGCGCTGAAACGTAATTTATCTTTCAGTGATGAGTGAAAGTGGTAAAAATGGACAATTAATATTTTATTGGAATTATGTTTTGATTTTATTATATTTTCTGGTCGTAAATTCTATCTTGTGAGGTTGTGGCAATTTCATTAGCTAAAGAAACAGCACTCTTATAGCGGGTAATACTGAGAAAAATGAAAAGCAAATTGAGTAATAGTTAAGAAAAATTGAATATTCATGCTCAAGATTAAATGAAGTGCATTTGCGTGAGTTAATAATATGTATATAAAAATAACTCAGCATGTGATTAATATAAGTAAAAGATAGAGTTAAGATGCTTCTCTTTTACCGTGCAAAAATTTAATCATTTTTGTTAATAAATGGACTTCATGCCGGAATTAAAAAAGAGAATGAGATCAGATTATTCGTAACAAAGGTTATGGCATAGGGTGATTTGAGGTAAGATACACTACTGAAAATGGTAGGCGTTCCTAGCTAAAAATTACGCAACTCTATGTTTTATTGTATGTTGGTATGAAATCTTCCCGGTGATTAAATTGCCGGTTCTGCATGGCGGTTTTTAGACGATTTTCATCTCATATGCGTATGTTGTTGCTGTAATCTGAATAAATAAAGCTCAGTGTTGAAGCGGATTTACAATAATTACTCAGTTTTAATTTAAGTGGCTAGTACGTTAAGCCGAATGTTTGTATGTTGTTTACGTCAGTATAATATCTCCTGGTAATCGTGGATCGCATTATTGATTCGCGTCACCCAGAGTGCATGAAAAATAAAAATGTCAGAACGACTGTCAGGATGACGGTATGACCCTCGGGAGACGTTCTGTAAAAGGGAATTGCTTTATCTTTTTGATAAATCACAGCAATAGAACTAAGGCAGACTCGTAAGAGCAACCTACTAGTGAAAAAAATATGATTAACGCAAATCGTCCGATACTTAATCTCGACCTCGATCTGCTCAGGACTTTTGTTGCCGTAGCGGATCTAAATACTTTTGCGGCGGCGGCCGTTGCGGTCTGCCGTACTCAATCGGCTGTTAGCCAGCAGATGCAACGACTGGAACAATTAGTAGGTAAAGAGCTTTTTGCCCGTCATGGCCGTAATAAGCTGCTGACAGAACATGGCATCCAGCTTCTGGGTTATGCACGCAAAATTCTGCGCTTTAATGATGAAGCGTGTACTTCGCTCATGTTCAGTAATTTGCAGGGTGTGCTGACGATTGGTGCCTCTGATGAAACTGCGGATACTATTCTGCCGTTTCTGCTTAACCGTATAAGCTCGGTCTACCCTAAACTTGCGTTGGATGTGCGTGTTAAACGTAATCCGTTTATGGTTGAAATGCTCAATCAGCAAGAAGTTGATTTAGTGGTAACCACCACCAAGCCCGCGCATTTTGAGTCCATCGTTTTACGCACGTCTCCTACCATGTGGTACTGCGCGTCAGATTATGTATTCCAGAAAGGTGAAACCGTACCTTTAGTTATGCTTGATGATCCGAGCCCTTACCGGGATATGATGCTTGAGCATTTGAATGCGGAACGTATTCCGTGGCGTATTGCCTATGTGGCCTCCACGCTCTCTGCGGTACGTGCCGCCGTGAAAGCGGGTTTAGGTATCACTGCGCGTCCCGTTGAAATGATGAGCCCGGAGCTTCGTGTGTTGGGAAGTGCCGATGGTCTACCGGTTATGCCAGATACCCAATACATGTTATGTCGTAATCTGCAAACCACGAACGATTTAGCACAGGCTATCTTCAGTGCTTTGGAAACTAACCCAAATCCGTACCGCTACCTGGCTTCGTCTGATGAAGATGATGATACCGTGTTGATGGAACGTGATTTCGAGTAACGTATTCCCGATTGTTAGTAACAAAATATGAAATTTAAAAACAGGCGATTGAGAGGCTTTTTTCTCCCAATGGCTTGTTTTTTAATCACTGAAAGCCTTTTTTATTGCTAGTTTGTAAAAAAGTGTTTTAAAACAAATAATTGCCCGCATCGCGTTTTACCTGCCTTTCATCTACTCATTTAGAATTAACTCCTGTGTAATTGTTAAAAAACAGGCCGCAATGTTGTTGGTTTTTGATATGAATTAACAAAAGCGTGTCTCAGATCAAGAAAATACTCCCTCAAGGGGGGATGAATAGTTGAGATTTCCTGCCAAAATAGAGGGGCAGTTAAATTTTTCCTCCTTAACGGACACGATTCATCTTCATTAAAATGAGTTAGTAACGTGACGTTACAAGCTTTTAACGCATTAAATGTTAATGAAGATGCGCTCATGTAAATTAATGTGTGGATACTTTTGTTAAAGTTGACAAAAGGTTATAGAAAGGAGTAAAAAACCCCATCAATTTGCTGGTAAAGTTTTGATTCCAGCAGTTATTGTAAGGTTTATTGTTCCTCCCCATGAATCGATGTGGTGTTCATCTGCCAGCAAGAGCAGAGACTCTGGCGCCACTTTTGATGAGTAAGCAATGAGTATGTCAACATCCACTGAAGTTATCGCTCATCACTGGGCGTTCGCAGTCTTTCTTATTGTTGCCATTGGCCTGTGTTGCGTAATGCTTCTCGGGGCCTGGTTCCTTGGCGGGAGAGCCAAGGGTCGGCACAAAAACACTCCCTTCGAGTCAGGTATCGACTCAGTTGGTACAGCGCGCTTACGTCTATCCGCCAAGTTTTACCTGGTCGCCATGTTCTTCGTTATCTTCGATGTGGAAGCCTTGTATCTCTACGCGTGGTCAGTTTCTATCCGTGAAAGCGGTTGGATAGGCTTCGTCGAGGCCGCAATTTTCATTTTAGTGTTACTGGCAGGCCTGGTGTATCTGGTGCGTATTGGCGCGCTTGATTGGACTCCAGCGCGTTCGCGCCGCGCCCAAATCAACCCGGAAACCGACAGTCTCACTAACCGTCATACGCAGTAACAGCGAGGCAATAAGATGGACTATACGCTCACCCGCATAGACCCCAACGGTGAGAATGACCGTTACCCCCTGCAAAAACAGGAGATCGTAACCGATCCTCTTGATCAAGAAATCAACCGTAGTGTGTACATGGGCAAGCTCGAACATGCCATGCACGATATGGTGAACTGGGGGCGTAAAAACTCAATTTGGCCTTATAACTTTGGCCTTTCTTGCTGCTACGTTGAGATGGTGACCTCGTTTACCGCCGTACATGACGTGGCACGTTTTGGTGCCGAAGTACTGCGTGCTTCTCCGCGTCAGGCCGACTTAATGGTGATTGCAGGGACCTGCTTTACCAAAATGGCTCCCGTAATTCAGCGTCTTTATGACCAAATGCTTGAGCCAAAATGGGTGATCTCGATGGGCGCCTGCGCCAACTCAGGCGGCATGTACGACATCTACTCCGTGGTGCAAGGTGTGGATAAATTCCTGCCGGTAGACGTTTATATTCCTGGTTGCCCACCGCGTCCTGAAGCTTACATGCAGGCTCTGATGCTGCTGCAAGAATCTATTGGTAAAGAACGTCGTCCGCTGTCTTGGGTGGTTGGCGATCAGGGTGTATATCGCGCCAATATGCAATCAGAGCGCGAGCGTAAACGTGGCGAGCGTATTGCTGTCACCAACTTGCGGACACCAGACGAGATTTAATTTGCGCCTGTAGGCAGTGTGAGTTTACTTCGCATATTAATAATACTAGCGCGGAGCCACTGCTGACAGTCACCACAGTACCATTTGCAATGGTGAGAATTATGACCGATTTAACTGCGCATGATGCCAACCAGGAAGCCTGGCAAACCCGTGACCATCTCGATGATCCGGTAATTGGTGAACTGCGTAACCGTTTTGGGCCGGATGCCTTTACTGTCCAGCCAACCCGTACCGGCGTCCCGGTGGTCTGGGTTAAGCGTGAACAATTACTGGAAGTTGTCGATTTCCTGAAAAGATTGCCAAAGCCTTACGTCATGCTGTTTGACCTGCATGGTATGGATGAGCGTCTTCGTACCCACCGCGACGGTTTACCGGCCGCGGATTTTTCCGTTTTCTACCACCTGATTTCTATCGACCGCAACCGCGACATCATGCTCAAGGTGGCGCTGTCTGAAAACGATCTGAACGTGCCAACGGTAACCAAACTCTTCCCGAACGCGAACTGGTATGAGCGCGAAACCTGGGAAATGTTCGGTATTACCTTTAATGGGCACCCGCACCTGACGCGCATCATGATGCCGCCAACGTGGGAAGGCCATCCGCTGCGTAAAGACTACCCGGCGCGTGCCACCGAGTTCGATCCGTTTGAATTGACCAAACAGAAAGAAGACCTCGAGATGGAAGCGCTGACCTTCAAGCCTGAAGAGTGGGGCATGAAGCGCAGCAGCGAGCATGAAGATTTCATGTTCCTGAACCTCGGTCCAAACCACCCATCCGCGCACGGTGCGTTCCGTATTGTTCTGCAGCTTGACGGCGAAGAGATTGTCGACTGCGTTCCGGACATCGGTTACCACCACCGTGGTGCTGAAAAAATGGGCGAGCGTCAGTCCTGGCACAGCTACATTCCTTACACCGACCGTATCGAGTACCTCGGCGGCTGCGTAAACGAAATGCCATACGTGCTGGCGGTTGAAAAACTGGCGGGTATCAAGGTTCCAGAGCGCGTGGACGTTATCCGCGTCATGCTGTCTGAACTGTTCCGTATTAACAGTCACCTGCTGTACATCTCGACGTTTATTCAAGACGTAGGCGCGATGACACCGGTGTTCTTCGCCTTTACTGACCGTCAGAAAATCTACGATCTGGTGGAAGCGATTACCGGTTTCCGTATGCACCCGGCCTGGTTCCGTATCGGTGGCGTGGCACATGACTTGCCGAACGGTTGGGAGCGTCTGCTTAAAGAGTTCCTCGACTGGATGCCAAAACGTCTGGATTCCTACGAGAAAGCAGCACTCCGCAACACTATCCTGAAGGGGCGTTCTCAGGGCGTTGCGGCGTACGGTAAAAAAGAAGCGCTGGAGTGGGGCACCACCGGTGCTGGCCTGCGTGCCACCGGTATCGATTTTGATATCCGTAAAGCGCGTCCTTATTCTGGTTATGAAAACTTCGACTTCGAAATCCCGGTTGGCGGCGGTATCAGTGACTGCTACACCCGCGTGATGCTGAAAGTCGAAGAGCTGCGCCAGAGCCTGCGTATTCTTGACCAGTGCCTGAAAAACATGCCTGCTGGCCCGTTCAAAGCCGATCATCCGCTGACAACGCCGCCGCCAAAAGAGCGCACGCTGCAACATATCGAAACCCTGATCACTCACTTCCTGCAAGTTTCGTGGGGCCCGGTCATGCCGGCTAACGAATCCTTCCAGATGATTGAGGCGACGAAAGGGATTAACAGTTACTACCTGACCAGCGATGGTAGCACCATGAGCTACCGCACCCGTATTCGTACTCCGAGCTTTGCGCACCTGCAGCAAATCCCGTCGGCGATCCGTGGCAGCCTGGTTTCTGACCTGATTGTCTATCTGGGTAGTATCGATTTTGTAATGTCTGATGTGGATCGCTAACTATGCACGATAAACAACAACCCCAGGCTGAAGCCTTTGAGCTGACTCAAGCCGAGCGTGATGCGATTGAGCACGAAAAACACCATTACGAAGATGCTCGCGCGGCGTCTATTGAAGCGCTGAAAATCGTTCAGAAACAGCGTGGCTGGGTACCGGACGGCGCGATTTACGCTATCGCCGACGTTCTGGGTATTCCAGCCAGCGACGTAGAAGGCGTGGCCACATTCTATAGCCAGATTTTCCGCCAGCCGGTAGGTCGCCACGTTATTCGCTATTGCGATAGCGTGGTTTGCCACATCACCGGTTATCAGGGCATTCAATCTGCTATCGAAGCAAAACTGAACATCAAACCGGGTCAAACCACGTTTGATGGTCGCTTCACCCTGCTGCCAACTTGCTGCCTGGGCAACTGCGACAAAGGGCCGACCATGATGATTGATGAGGACACTCATAGCCATCTGACGCCGGAAGCGATCCCTGATTTGCTGGAGCAGTACAAATGAAAACCATTATTCGTGCTGCCGAAACCCATCCGCTGACATGGCGGTTGCGTGATGACAAACAACCGGTCTGGCTGGATGAATATCGCAGCAAAAACGGCTATGAAGGTGCACGTCTTGCGCTTACGGGTCTGGCACCTGATGACGTTGTTAATCGGGTTAAAGATGCGGGCCTGAAAGGGCGCGGCGGTGCAGGCTTCTCCACCGGTCTGAAGTGGAGCCTGATGCCGAAAGACGAATCCATGAACATCCGTTACCTGCTGTGTAACGCCGATGAAATGGAACCTGGCACCTATAAAGACCGCCTGCTGATGGAACAACTGCCGCACCTGCTGGTGGAAGGCATGTTGATTTCAGCCTTCGCGCTGAAAGCGTATCGCGGCTACATCTTCCTGCGTGGCGAATACATCGAAGCGGCAGTGAATTTGCGCCGAGCGATTGCTGAAGCCACCGAAGCGGGTTTGCTGGGTAAAAATATTCTCGGTTCTGGTTTTGATTTTGAGCTGATTGTGCACACCGGTGCCGGGCGTTACATCTGCGGTGAAGAAACCGCGCTGATTAACTCCCTGGAAGGCCGCCGTGCTAACCCTCGTTCAAAACCCCCTTTCCCGGCGTCAAGCGGCGTGTGGGGCAAACCAACCTGCGTAAACAACGTGGAAACGCTGTGTAACGTTCCGGCGATTCTGGCGAACGGCGTGGAGTGGTACCAGGGCATCTCTACCAGCAAAGACGCTGGTACGAAGCTGATGGGCTTCTCCGGTCGTGTTAAAAACCCTGGCGTTTGGGAATTACCGTTCGGTACCACCGCACGTGAAATCCTGGAAGATTACGCGGGTGGCATGCGCGACGGTCTGAAATTCAAAGCCTGGCAGCCGGGTGGGGCAGGGACTGACTTCCTGACCGAATCACACCTTGATCTGCCGATGGAATTCGAAAGCATTGGTAAAGCGGGGAGCCGTTTAGGTACCGCGCTGGCCATGGCGGTTGACCACGAAATTGGCATGGTTCCGCTAGTCCGCAACCTGGAAGAGTTTTTTGCACGTGAGTCTTGCGGCTGGTGTACACCGTGCCGTGACGGCCTGCCGTGGAGCGTAAAAATTCTACGTGCGCTGGAGCGTGGCGAAGGCCAGCCTGGGGATATCGAGACACTTGAGCAACTGTGTCGTTTCCTTGGGCCGGGTAAAACCTTCTGCGCGCATGCGCCGGGTGCGGTTGAGCCATTGCAGAGTGCGATTAAATATTTCCGCGAAGAATTTGAAGCAGGAATTGCCAAACAAGATTTCGGTAACACCCGTGCCATTAGTGGCATTCAACCGAACTTGTTAAAAGCGCGCTGGTGATATCTGGCACACATGTGCGGATAAGAAAAATTTTATAATTAACTGGAAGCATGCTGACTATGGCTACGATTCATGTAGACGGCAAAGAATATGAGGTAAACGGGTCAGACAACCTGCTGCAAGCATGTCTGTCTCTCGGCCTCGATATTCCTTATTTTTGCTGGCATCCGGCGCTAGGAAGCGTCGGTGCTTGCCGCCAGTGCGCGGTGAAGCAATATCAGAACGCAGAAGATCTTCGTGGCCGCCTGGTGATGTCTTGTATGACACCTGCCGCAGACGGAACGTTTATCTCAATTGAAGACGGTGAAGCAAAAGAATTCCGCGAAAGCGTGGTGGAATGGTTGATGACTAACCACCCACACGACTGCCCGGTGTGTGAAGAGGGCGGCAACTGCCACCTGCAAGATATGACGGTCATGACCGGTCATAGCTTCCGCCGCTATCGCTTTACCAAACGTACTCACCGCAATCAGGATCTCGGCCCGTTCATCTCTCACGAAATGAACCGCTGTATCGCCTGTTATCGCTGCGTGCGTTACTACAAAGACTATGCGGACGGCACAGACTTGGGCGTGTACGGCGCTCACGACAACGTCTACTTCGGTCGCCCTGAAGACGGCACGCTTGAGAGCGAATTTTCCGGTAACCTGGTAGAAATCTGCCCGACCGGCGTATTCACTGATAAAACGCACTCAGAGCGTTACAACCGTAAATGGGATATGCAGTTCGCACCAAGCATTTGCCAGCAGTGCAGCATCGGCTGTAACACCAGTCCTGGTGAGCGCTACGGTGAATTGCGTCGTATCGAAAACCGTTACAACGGCACCGTGAACCACTACTTCCTGTGTGACCGTGGCCGCTTTGGTTATGGCTACGTGAACCTGAAAGACAGGCCGCGCCAGCCGATCCAACGTCGTGGCGACGATCTGATCACCCTGAATGCCGATCAGGCAATGCAGGGCGCGGCAGACATTCTGCGTCAGTCGAAGAAAGTGATCGGGATCGGATCCCCACGCGCAAGCGTAGAAAGCAACTTCGCGCTGCGTGAGTTGGTGGGGGCTGATAACTTCTACACTGGTATCGCAACCGGTGAGCAAGCCCGTCTGCAACTGATGCTGAAAGTGCTGCAAGAGAGCGGCGTTCATACCCCAGCACTGCGTGAAATCGAATCTTATGATGCGGTTTTAGTGCTCGGCGAAGACATTACTCAAACCGGTGCGCGCGTAGCACTTGCGGTACGTCAGGCGGTGAAAGGTAAAGCGCGTGAAATGGCAGCAGCCCAGAAAGTGGCTGACTGGCAGATTGCCGCCATTCTGAACATCGGTCAACACGCAAAACACCCGTTGTTCGTCACTAACATTGACAGCACTCGTCTGGATGACATCGCCGCGTGGACTTACCGTGCACCGGTTGAAGATCAGGCGCGTCTGGGCTTTGCGATTGCTAATGCGCTGGACAGCAACTCCCCGGCGGTTGAACTCGATCGTGACCTGAAAAACAAAGTCGACGTTATTGTGCAGGCTCTGGCAGGTGCGAAGAAACCACTGATCGTATCCGGTACTAACGCCGGTAGCGAAGCGGTGATTCAGGCGGCAGCTAACGTGGCTAAAGCGCTGAAAGGCCGTGGGGCAGATGTCGGTATTACGATGGTGGCTCGTGCGGTAAACAGCGTTGGCCTCGGTATGATTGGCGGCGGTTCGCTTGAAGAAGCGTTGAGTGAGCTGGAAAGCGGTGCTGCCGATGCGGTAGTGGTGCTGGAAAACGATCTGCATCGCCACGCAAGCGCCGCCCGCGTGGATGCGGCACTTTCCAAAGCGCCGTTGGTAATGGTTATCGATCATCAGCGCACAGCGATTATGGACAAAGCCCATCTGGTGCTTTCCACCGCAAGTTTTGCTGAAAGCGACGGCACGGTTATCAACAACGAAGGCCGCGCACAGCGTTTCTTCCAGGTTTATGACCCGTCTTACTACGACAAATCTGTTGTGATGCTGGAAAGCTGGCGCTGGCTGCACTCTCTGCACAGCACGGTTCAAAGCCGCGAAGTGGACTGGACACAGCTTGACGATGTCATTGATGCGTGCGTGAAAGCGTTGCCGCAGTTGGCCGGAATTAAAGATGCGGCACCGGATGCCAGCTTCCGTATTCGTGGTCAGAAACTGTCACGTTCTCCAATCCGCTCAAGTGGTCGTACGGCGATGCGCGCAAATATCAGCGTTCATGAGCCGCGTCAGCCGCAGGATAAAGACACCATGTTTGCCTTCTCTATGGAAGGGAACAACAGCCCGTTAGCCGACCGCCAGCAAATTCCATTTGCCTGGGCGCCAGGCTGGAACTCACCGCAGGCATGGAACAAATTCCAGGCTGAAGTGGGCGGCAAACTGCGCCATGGCGATCCGGGTGTGCGTCTGATTGAAGCCTCTGAAACGGGCATCGATTACTTCACCGACGTGCCGGAAAACTTCCAGGCAGAAGAAGGGAAATGGCGTATTGCGCCTTATTACCATCTGTTTGGCAGCGATGAAATGTCACAGCGTTCACCTGTCTTCCAAAGCCGCATGGCTGAGCCGTACATTAAGCTGAACCCTGCCGATGCGGCAAAACTGGGTGTTAACGCCGGAAGCCTGATTTCGTTCAGTTACGAAGGCCAGACGCTGAGTCTTCCGCTGCAACTTTCCGAAGGGCTGGCAGCAGGGCAGGTTGGTTTGCCGATGGGTATGCCAGGCATTGCTCCGGTACTGGCGGGTGCGCGTCTTGAAAATCTCCAGGAGGCTGGCCAATGAGTTGGTTAACACCGGATGTTATCGACATTCTGCTGAGCATTCTCAAAGCGATAGTTATCCTGCTGGTCGTGGTGACATGCGGCGCGTTCATGAGTTTTGGTGAGCGCCGTTTGCTGGGTCTGTTCCAGAACCGCTATGGGCCAAACCGTGTAGGCTGGGGCGGTTCGCTCCAGCTCGTCGCGGACATGATCAAAATGTTCTTTAAAGAAGACTGGACCCCGCGTTTTGCGGACCGCGTCATCTTTACGCTTGCGCCAATGATTGCCTTCACCTCCATGCTGCTGGCCTTTGCGATTGTGCCAGTCGGTCCAGGTTGGGTGGTTGCGGATCTGAACATCGGTATTTTGTTCTTCCTGATGCTGGCAGGCCTTGCGGTATACGCCGTACTGTTTGCTGGCTGGTCCAGTAACAACAAATACTCACTGTTGGGTGCGATGCGTGCTTCCGCGCAAACCCTGAGCTACGAAGTGTTCATCGGTCTTTCGATGATGGGCGTGGTGGCGCAGGCCGGTTCGTTCAATATGAGCGATATCGTGGATAACCAGGCGCATTTGTGGAACGTGATCCCGCAGTTCTTCGGTTTCATTACTTTCGCAATCGCAGGCGTTGCGGTTTGCCACCGTCACCCGTTTGACCAACCAGAAGCTGAGCAAGAGCTGGCCGATGGTTATCACATCGAATATTCAGGCATGAAGTTTGGCCTGTTCTTCGTGGGTGAATACATCGGTATCGTGACGGTTTCCGCGCTGATTGTGACCCTGTTCTTTGGTGGCTGGCATGGCCCGTGGTTACCTCCGTTCATCTGGTTCGCGCTGAAAACCGCGTTCTTCATGATGATGTTCATTTTGATCCGTGCATCATTGCCTCGTCCGCGTTATGACCAGGTGATGTCGTTTGGCTGGAAAATCTGCCTGCCGTTGACACTGGTCAATTTGCTGGTGACCGCCGCGGTCATTCTTTATCAGGCACCATAAGGGGTGAAAAAACCATGACATTGAAAGAGTTAGTGGTTGGTTTCGGCACCCAGGTACGCAGTATCTGGATGATCGGTCTGCACGCGTTTGCGAAACGCGAAACGCAGATGTATCCGGAAGAGCCAGTTTATTTACCGCCGCGCTACCGTGGCCGCATCGTGTTAACGCGCGATCCGGACGGTTCCGAGCGCTGCGTTGCCTGTAACCTGTGTGCGGTAGCCTGTCCTGTCGGCTGTATCTCTTTGCAAAAAGCAGAAACAAAAGACGGTCGCTGGTATCCCGAGTTTTTCCGTATCAACTTCTCGCGCTGCATTTTCTGCGGCTTGTGCGAAGAAGCGTGCCCGACCACGGCGATTCAGCTTACGCCAGACTTCGAACTGGGTGAGTTTAAGCGTCAGGATTTGGTGTACGAAAAAGAGGACCTGTTGATCTCCGGTCCGGGCAAATACCCGGAATATAATTTCTACCGGATGGCAGGTATGGCAATCGACGGCAAAGATAAGGGCGAAGCGGAAAACGAAGCCAAGCCTATCGACGTCAAAGGCCTATTACCTTAAAGGAGCAAGGCAATGGAATTCGCTTTTTATATTTGCGCAATCATCGCGGTTGGGACCACCCTGCGGGTGATCACGCACACCAACCCGGTGCATGCCTTGCTGTATCTGATCATCTCTTTGCTGGCGATCTCCGGGGTGTTCTTCTCGCTGGGGGCGTACTTTGCCGCCGCGCTGGAGATTATCGTTTACGCGGGCGCCATCATGGTGTTGTTCGTCTTTGTGGTGATGATGCTAAACCTCGGCGGTTCGGTTATTGAACAAGAGCGCCAGTGGCTGAAACCTCAGCTATGGATTGGCCCGGGCGTTTTGTCAGCACTCCTGCTGGCGGTGCTGGTGTACGCGATTATCGGTCTGAATGACCAGGGTATCGACGGCACATCTGTCAGCGCTAAACAGGTAGGTATTGCGCTGTTTGGGCCGTACGTTCTGGCGGTGGAATTGGCTTCGATGCTGCTGCTGGCGGGTCTGGTTGTTGCCTTCCACCTCGGTCGTGAAGACCGTCCAGGTGAAGTGCTGAGTAACCGCCAGGCCGATCAGGCTGCGAAAAGAAAAACGGAGGAGCACGTATGATTCCGCTGCAACATGGACTTATCCTCGCTGCCATTTTGTTCGTCCTGGGGCTGACGGGGCTGGTGATTCGTCGCAACCTGCTTTTCATGCTGATAAGCCTGGAAGTGATGATTAACGCCGCGGCCCTTGCATTTGTGGTCGCTGGCAGTTATTGGGGCCAGCCTGATGGCCAGGTGATGTATATACTCGCGATTAGCTTAGCTGCCGCCGAAGCCAGTATTGGCCTCGCTCTGTTATTGCAGCTCCATCGTCGTCGCCAGAGCCTGAATATCGATTCAGTAAGTGAGATGCGTGGATGAACCTTCTCTGGTTAACCATTCTTTTGCCTTTTATTGGCTTTTTATTGTTGGCGTTCTCTCGTGGTCGTTGGTCAGAAAATCTTTCTGCAACGGTTGGGGTCGGCTCGATTGGTCTGGCGGCGTTAGTCACCGCGATTGTCGGCGTTGATTTCTTCAACAATGGGCAGCAAGCGTTTACTCAACCGCTATGGACGTGGATGTCAGTCGGTGATTTCAACATCGGCTTCAACCTGATCCTCGACGGCCTGTCGCTGACCATGTTGTCTGTGGTCACAGGCGTTGGCTTCCTGATCCACATGTATGCCTCCTGGTATATGCGTGGGGAAGAGGGCTACTCCCGCTTCTTCGCCTACACCAACCTGTTTATTGCCAGTATGGTCGTCCTGGTGCTTGGCGATAACCTGCTGCTGATGTACCTCGGTTGGGAAGGCGTGGGCCTGTGCTCGTATCTGCTGATTGGTTTCTACTATACCGATCCGAAGAACGGCGCTGCGGCAATGAAAGCGTTTGTCGTGACCCGTGTGGGTGACGTGTTCCTCGCTTTCGCACTGTTCATTCTCTACAACGAACTGGGCACGCTGAACTTCCGCGAAATGGTTGAGCTGGCACCGCAGCACTTTGCGGCCGGTAACCAGATGCTGATGTGGGCAACCCTGATGCTGTTAGGCGGTGCGGTCGGTAAATCCGCCCAGTTGCCGTTGCAGACCTGGCTTGCGGATGCGATGGCTGGCCCAACGCCAGTTTCAGCGCTGATCCACGCGGCCACCATGGTAACAGCGGGCGTCTACCTGATTGCGCGTACCCATGGTCTGTTCCTGCTGACGCCTGAAGTGCTGCATTTAGTCGGCATTGTCGGTGCGGTAACGCTGGTGATGGCGGGCTTTGCTGCCCTGGTGCAAACCGATATCAAACGTGTGCTGGCGTACTCGACTATGAGCCAGATTGGCTACATGTTCCTGGCGCTGGGTGTGCAAGCATGGGATGCGGCGATTTTCCACCTGATGACGCACGCTTTCTTCAAAGCGCTGCTGTTCCTGTCGTCGGGTTCGGTGATTCTTGCCTGTCACCACGAACAAAACATCTTCAAAATGGGTGGCCTGCGTAAGTCCATTCCGCTGGTGTATGTCTGCTTCCTGGTCGGTGGGGCCGCGTTGTCTGCGCTGCCGCTCATTACAGCGGGCTTCTTCAGTAAGGATGAGATTCTCGCCGGTGCGATGGCGAACGGTCATATCAATCTGATGATTGCGGGTCTGGTCGGGGCCTTTATGACCTCACTGTACACCTTCCGTATGATCTTCATCGTCTTCCACGGTAAAGAGCAAATTCATGCTCACGCGGTTAAAGGCATTACGCACCATCTGCCGCTGATTGTGCTGCTGGTGCTGTCTACTTTCGTTGGCGCAATGATTGTTCCGCCACTGCAAGGCGTACTGCCAGAAACGACAGAGCTTGCGCACGGTAGCGTGCTGACGCTTGAGATTACTTCAGGTGTCGTTGCTATCGCCGGGATCCTGATTGCCGCATGGCTGTGGCTTGGCAAACGGACTTTGGTTACTGCCATTGCAAACAGCGCGCCGGGCCGCTTCTTCGGTACCTGGTGGTTCCATGCCTGGGGCTTCGACTGGTTGTACGACAAAGTCTTTGTTAAGCCATTCCTGGGTATTGCCTGGCTTATCAAACGCGATCCGCTGAATTCACTGATGAATATTCCGGCAGTTCTTTCACGCTTTGCAGGCCGCGGCCTGGTAGTGAGCGAGAACGGTTACTTACGCTGGTATGTCGCATCAATGAGTATCGGTGCGGTCGTGGTTCTGGGCTTGCTGCTGGTCTTGCGCTAACTCCGCTTTCCCCCTCTCGTAGGGCGGATAAACGGGTGCCACCCGCCATTTTGGTGGATGACGCTAACGCTTATCCCCCCTACGCGGAAAGGGCAAACGAGTGATGTTTTGGTTTATTTTGACTTAGGGACACAAATGCCATGCTATTACCCTGGCTGATACTTATCCCCTTTATTGGCGGCTTCTTCTGCTGGCAAACTGAGCGCTTCGGCGTAAAAGTGCCGCGTTGGATTGCGCTGGTAACGATGGGACTGACACTGGCGCTCTCGCTGCAACTCTGGCTGCAGGGTGGCTACACTCTGACGCAAGCCGCAGGTTTGCCGCAGTGGCAGTCTGAATTTGTTTTGCCGTGGATCCCACGTTTCGGGATTGAAATCCACCTGGCACTGGATGGCCTTTCGCTGCTGATGGTCGTTCTGACCGGTCTGCTCGGTGTGCTGGCGGTGCTCTGTTCCTGGAATGAAATCGAAAAATATCAGGGCTTCTTCCACCTCAACCTGATGTGGATCCTCGGTGGCGTTATCGGCGTGTTCCTTGCCATCGACATGTTCCTGTTCTTCTTCTTCTGGGAAATGATGCTGGTGCCGATGTACTTCCTGATTGCGCTGTGGGGCCATAAAGCCTCCGACGGGAAGACGCGTATCAACGCTGCAACCAAGTTCTTCATCTACACCCAGGCAAGCGGCCTGGTCATGTTGATTGCGATTCTTGGTCTGGTGTTTGTTCACTACAACACTACGGGCGTATGGACGTTTAACTACGAGCAACTGCTGCATACCGAAATGTCCCACGGCGTACAGTGGCTGTTGATGCTGGGCTTCTTTATCGCGTTTGCGGTGAAAATGCCAGTGGTGCCATTGCACGGTTGGCTGCCAGATGCGCACTCCCAGGCACCAACGGCGGGTTCCGTTGACCTTGCTGGTATCTTGCTGAAAACCGCAGCGTACGGCTTACTGCGTTTTGCGCTGCCGCTGTTCCCGGAAGCCTCCGCTGAATTTGCACCTATTGCGATGTGGTTGGGTGTCATCGGCATCTTCTACGGTGCGTGGATGGCCTTCGCACAAACCGACATTAAACGCCTGATTGCCTACACCTCTGTTTCCCATATGGGCTTTGTGTTGATTGCCATTTATACCGGCAGCCAACTGGCTTATCAGGGCGCGGTTATTCAGATGATTGCTCACGGTCTGTCTGCAGCCGGTATGTTCATCATCTGTGGTCAGATTTACGAGCGTCTGCACACGCGTGATATGCGCCTGATGGGCGGCCTGTGGAATAAGATTAAATGGCTGCCAGGTCTGTCACTGTTCTTTGCGGTCGCAACGCTGGGTATGCCGGGCACCGGTAACTTCGTAGGTGAGTTCATGATTCTCTTCGGCAGCTTCCATGTGGTGCCGGTGATTACCATCATCTCAACGTTTGGTTTGGTCTTTGCCTCTGTTTATTCTCTGGCGATGATTCATCGTGCTTACTTCGGTAAAGCAAAAAGCGAAATCAGTGATAAACAACTGGCAGGCATGTCGCTGCGCGAGTTCTTTATCATCCTGTTGCTGGTGGTGTTGTTAGTCCTGTTGGGCTTCTACCCGCAGCCAATTCTGGATACTTCGCATTCCGCGATGAGCAATATTCAGCAGTGGTTTACCAGTTCAATTCCAACTACAAGGCCGTAATTCGCCATGACTATAACTCCTCAACAATTGATCGCGCTGCTACCGCTGCTCGTCGTCGGATTGACGGTGGTGGTTGTGATGCTCTCCATAGCGTGGCGACGCGACCATTTTGTCAATGCAACACTGGCTGTAATCGGCCTTAATGCCGCGCTGGTTTCACTGTGGTTTGTTGGCCAGGTTGGCGCGATGGACGTCACGCCGCTGATGCGCGTCGATGGCTATGCGATGCTCTACACCGGGCTGGTTCTGCTGGCGAGCCTTGCGACCTGTACGTTTGCTTATCCGTGGCTGCAGGGTTACACCGACAACCGCGAAGAGTTTTACCTGCTGGTGCTGATTGCAGCGCTGGGCGGTATTCTGCTGGCAAACGCAAACCACCTGGCGGCGTTGTTCCTCGGTATCGAACTGATTTCTCTGCCGCTGTTTGGCTTGATTGGTTACGCTTTCCGTCAGAAACGTTCGTTGGAAGCCAGTATCAAATACACCATTTTGTCTGCCGCAGCCTCTTCATTCCTGCTGTTCGGTATGGCGCTGGTGTACGCGGAATCTGGCGACCTGTCGTTTGTTAGCCTCGGTAAGAGCCTGGCAGACAACATGCTACACGAGCCGCTGCTGCTGGCAGGCTTGGGTATGATGATCGTTGGCCTTGGCTTTAAACTGTCGCTGGTTCCGTTCCACCTGTGGACGCCAGATGTTTACCAGGGCGCTCCGGCTCCGGTTTCCACCTTCCTGGCAACCGCCAGCAAAATCGCCATCTTTGGTGTGGTGATGCGCCTGTTCCTCTATGCGCCAGTCGGCGATAGCGAAGCGGTTCGCATGGTGCTGGGCATTATCGCCTTCATGTCCATCATCTTCGGTAACCTGATGGCGTTGAGCCAGACTAATATCAAGCGTCTGCTGGGTTATTCGTCTATCTCGCACCTCGGTTATTTGCTGGTGGCGTTGATTGCGCTGCAAAGCGGCGATATGTCGATGGAATCCGTAGGCGTCTATCTGGCCGGTTATCTGTTCAGCAGCCTCGGGGCGTTCGGCGTGGTTAGCCTGATGTCCAGCCCATACCGTGGCCCGGATGCAGATTCTCTGTACTCCTACCGTGGTCTGTTCTGGCACAAGCCGATTTTGTCTGCGGTCATGACCGTGATGATGCTCTCCCTGGCGGGTATCCCAATGACGCTGGGCTTCATCGGCAAGTTCTACATTATTGCCGTGGGTGTGCAGTCTCACCTGTGGTGGCTGACCGGTGCCGTGGTGTTGGGTAGTGCGATTGGTTTGTACTACTACCTGCGTGTGACGGTCAGTTTGTATCTGAATGCGCCGCAACAGCCTGGCCGTGATGCGCCAACCAACTGGGCGTTCACCGCAGGCGGCGTTGTGGTGCTGATCTCTGCCGTGCTGGTTCTGCTGCTGGGTGTTTACCCGCAACCGCTCATCACGCTAGTGCGTATGGCAACACCGATGATGTAACCGCATTAGTATTAAGCAAAAGGGCTACCCAATCGGGTAGCCCTTTTTGTTTTAAGAGCTTGCTACACTTAGATTTGAATACTTTAAAAGGAGTAAGTTATGAGCGACAAAATTCCCATCGGCATCAGCGCTTGCTTACTCGGGGAAAATGTCCGTTTTGACGGCGGGCATAAACGGCTGGCGTTTGCCGTTAACGAATTGGCTCCATGGGTGCGTTTTGAGCCGGTTTGCCCGGAAATGGCGATTGGTCTGCCAACGCCCCGGCCTGCGCTGCGCCTGGTGAAACAGGATGATGGCGAAATCGCGCTGCGTTTTAGTAACCATAGCGAAGGGGATTTAACCCAGGCGATGCAACAATTTTCCTCGCGGCGCATCGCCGGGCTGGAGCACCTTTGCGGCTATATCGTGTGTGCAAAATCACCGAGCTGCGGCATGGAGCGGGTACGGGTTTACGAAGCGGAAGGGAATAACAATCGTAAAAGCGGCACCGGAATATTTACCGCTGAATTGAAGCGCCAGATGCCGTGGCTACCCGTCGAAGAAGACGGACGCTTATACGATCCGGCCATTCGTGAGAATTTCGTCGAGCGGATCTACACGCTTTATGAACTCAACAAATTGCATAAATCGGGCCTCACGCGCGGCGGGCTGATTGGTTTTCATAGCCGCTATAAGTTACTGCTGCTTGCTCATTCGCAGCCGCAGTATCGCGAGCTGGGGCGCTTTGTGGCAGATATTGAAAACTGGGATTCGCTGGAAGCCTTTTTCATTGAATACCGCCAGCGGCTAATGACGTTGCTTGAGCAGCAGGCGACACGCCGCAATCACACCAACGTGCTGATGCATGTTCAGGGGTATTTCCGCCGCCAGCTTAATCCGCGCCAACGTCAGGAGCTCTCAGGGCTAATCGACAGATACCGCCAGGGAACGCAGCCGTTACTGGCGCCTATTACCTTGTTAAAACATTATATGGCGGAATATCCTGACGCTTACCTGGCGCAACAGCGCTATTTCGAGCCTTATCCCGAAGCGTTGCGTTTGCGCTACGGCAATTAAACATGGAGTTGTATGGCCACGCATCTGGTCTGGTTTCGCAATGATTTACGGGTTAATGACAACCTGGCGTTGAGCGCGGCGTGTCGGGATCCCGATGCCCGCGTCATGGGCATTTTTATCGCCACGCCTGGGCAATGGCGGCAACATGATATGTCGCCTCGTCAGGCGGAGTTTATCTGGCAGCATGTGCAAAGCCTGCATGCCGCCCTTGCGCAGCGTGGCATTAATCTGGTCATCCACGAGGTGGATAACTTTGATGATTCCCTCGCACATCTGAAAACGTTCTGCACAAGTCACAACGTTGACGCGCTCTTTTACAACTATCAATACGAACTGAATGAACGCCAGCGTGACGCAGCCGTTGAAAAGATGCTGGGGTGCGAAGTGATTTGCCAGGGATTTGACGACAGCGTGTTACTCCCGCCCGGCAGCGTCACCACCGGCAATCACGAGATGTACAAAGTGTTTACGCCGTTTAGCAGAGCGTTTATTAAACAGCTGCACGAAGGATTACCCGAATGCGTTTCTGCCCCGAAAGCGCGGGGGGCGGCGCTGGAGACACAAAAACTCAACGCCTTTGATTACCCGCGTAAGGCCGTTGACTCCACGCTATTTCCGGTGGGGGAGCAGCAGGCGATTAATCAGTTACGCCAGTTTTGTCGCCAGCCGGTGGCGGATTATCAGCAGCAGCGTGATTTTCCTGCTAATGACGGTACCAGCCGTCTATCGGCTTATCTGGCGATAGGCGTGCTTTCCCCGCGCCAGTGTTTGCACCGTTTGCTGAAAGAGCACCCTCAGGCACTTGAGGGGGGAGCAGGTGCGGTATGGTTAAACGAGCTTATCTGGCGTGAATTTTACCGCCACTTGTTGGTGGCTTACCCGAAACTGTGTCGCCATCAGCCGTTTATCTCATGGACAGATAACGTCGTCTGGCAACAAGATGAGGCGCAGTTCATCGCCTGGCAGCAAGGGCAAACCGGTTTTCCCATTGTCGATGCGGCGATGCGCCAGCTCAACGCAACCGGCTGGATGCACAACCGTTTACGCATGGTGACGGCGAGTTTTTTGGTCAAAGACTTGTTGATCGACTGGCGATTGGGCGAGCGCTATTTTATGTCGCAGCTCATTGACGGGGATCTGGCGGCGAACAACGGCGGCTGGCAGTGGGCCGCGTCGACCGGTACCGATGCAGCACCTTATTTTCGTATCTTTAACCCGACTACGCAGGGTGAACGTTTTGATGCAAAAGGGGCGTTTATTCGCCAGTGGCTACCAGAGCTCAATGATGTACCCGATAAATTCATTCACACGCCCTGGCTTTGGGCCCAGAAAGAACAACTGACGCTGGACTATCCGCAGCCAATTGTTGACCATAAACAAGCACGTATCGCGACACTCGCCGCCTATGAAGCGGCCCGTAAATCTGAAGAGAAACAACAATGAAAAATAGCGAACTGGAACGCCTGATTAACGAAAAACTCAACAGCGCAGCGATAAGCGATTATGCGCCAAATGGTTTGCAGGTCGAAGGGCGCGAAGAAGTCCGCAAAATCGTTACCGGTGTGACCGCAAGCCAGGCGCTGATCGACGAAGCGGTGCGACTTCAGGCGGATGCGATGATTGTTCACCACGGCTATTTCTGGAAGGGCGAATCCCCGGTGATTCGCGGCATGAAACGCAATCGCCTTAAAGCCCTGCTCAGCAATGACATCAATCTTTATGGCTGGCATTTGCCGCTGGATGCGCATCCGCACCTGGGTAACAACGCGCAGTTGGGCGCGTTGCTGGGGATTGAAACCAAAGGTGAAATTGAACCTCTGGTGCCATGGGGCGAGTTTCCAACGCCACTTTCGGGTGTCGAACTGGCGTCGTGGATTGAGATGCGCCTGGGGCGTACACCGCTGTGGAGTGGGGAAACCGGCCCCGAGCAGATTCGCCGCGTCGCCTGGTGTACCGGCGGCGGGCAGAGTTTTATCGACAGCGCGGCGCGTTTTGGCGTGGATGCATTTATTACCGGTGAAGTTTCCGAGCAAACTATTCACTCGGCGCGCGAGCAGGGGCTGCACTTTTATGCGGCGGGGCATCATGCCACCGAGCGCGGCGGCATCCAGGCATTAAGCGACTGGTTGAACAGCGAAACCGATCTCGACGTAACCTTCATCGATATTCCGAACCCGGCATAACGCAAGACCGAGGAGCAAAAGTGCAAAGAGCGCGGTGTTATCTGTTAGGCGAAAGTGCGGTGGTTCTTGAACTGGAACCGCCTTTATCGCTGGAAAGTCAGCAACGAATTTGGGGATTAACCCAACGGTTACTCGACGCGCCTGCCGTTTCGGAAGTGATTCCGGGGATGAATAACATCACCGTGGTGCTCCGTGAACCGCAAAACCTGGCGCTGGATGGCATCGAACGCATTCAGCGCTGGTGGGAGGAGAGCGAGGCGATGGTGCCCGAATCCCGCCGCATTGAAATTCCGGTGACTTACGGCGGCGCGTTCGGCCCAGATTTAGCGGAAGTCGCCGCACATTGCGGGCTATCGGCACGCCAGGTGGTCGAACAGCACTCTTGCGTTGATTACGTGGTCTATTTTCTCGGCTTCCAGCCGGGCTTTGCCTATCTTGCAGGGCTTGCGACTGAACTTGTTACGCCGCGACGGGCCGAGCCTCGCTTGATGGTTCCCGCAGGTTCTGTGGGCATCGGCGGCAGCCAGACGGGCATTTATCCGCTGGCAACGCCGGGCGGCTGGCAGCTTATTGGTCACACTCCTGTGAAGTTATTCAATCCGGCGGATGAAATGCCAACGCTGTTGGCTCCAGGTGATACCGTGCGTTTTGTGCCTCAAAAGGAGGGCGTGTGCTGAAAATAATTCGTGCCGGAATGCATATGTCGGTGCAGGACACGGGGCGCTACGGCTATCGGCAGTCAGGCATTAGCCGCTGCGGAGCGCTCGATACGCCTGCGCTACAAACCGCTAACTTGCTGGTGGGAAATGCTCCTGACAGCGCGGCGCTGGAAATTACGCTTGGGCATTGCGTTATTGAATTTACTCAAGACGGCTGGTTTGCATTAACCGGGGCCGGATGCCATGCCCAGTTAGATGGCCGCGCCGTCTGGACGGGCTGGCGCTTGCCGGTGAAAGCGGGGCAGCAGTTACATCTTAAAGCGCCGGAACGTGGCATGAGAAGTTATCTTGCCGTGGCGGGTGGGTTAGACGTTCCTGAAATATTGGGCTCTTACAGTACCGATCTGAAAGCACAAATGGGGGGTGTGGAAGGGCGTTTACTGAAAGATGGGGATGAAATTCCTCTCCTGCCAACGACCCGACAATTTTACGAAGCGCGTGGCGTGAAGCAATTGCTGTGGGGAAACCGCATTCGCGCGCTGGCAGGGCCTGAATATCACGAGTTCACTCAGGCCTCGCAAGAGGCGTTCTGGCGTTTACCATGGCAGTTAAGCCCGCAAAGTAACCGTATGGGTTATCGCTTGCAGGGGCAACGGCTTGAGCGGACAACCGATCGCGAATTACTCTCCCACGGGTTGCTACCCGGCGTGATACAAGTCCCGCATAACGGGCAGCCGATTGTGTTGATGAATGATGCCCAAACCACCGGCGGCTATCCGCGTATTGCCTGCGTCATTGAGGCCGATATGTTCCACCTTGCGCAGTTGCGTTTGGGCGAGCCGATTCATTTCGTGCAGTGCACGCTGGAAGAGGCGCTTAAAGCGCGCCGCGAACGGCAGGTTTATATCGATCAATTAGCCTGGCGGCTGAATCACGAAGCATAATTTTTTTAGGATAATGCAATGCCTGAAGGCCCAGAAATTAGACGAGCGGCAGATAAACTCGAAGCCGCCGTTTTAGATAAACCGTTAACCGATGTCTGGTTTGCTTTCCCTGAGTTAAAAGCGTTTGAGCAAGCGTTAATAGGGCAAAAAGTTGAGCGCATAGAGACGCGTGGCAAAGCGCTGTTGACCTATTTTTCCAACGGGCTAACGCTCTACAGCCACAACCAGCTTTACGGCGTGTGGCGCGTGGTGAACACCGGTGAAGTTCAGCAGACAACGCGCGTTTTGCGCGTCAAATTGCAGGCGGCGGATAAGTCTATTCTGCTCTACAGCGCGTCTGACATTGAAATGCTGGATGCAGAAAAGCTGTCGCAGCACCCGTTTTTGCTCCGTGTGGGGCCAGATGTGCTGGATATGACGGTGACGGTTGAGCAGGTCAAAGAGCGTTTGCTGTCGCCAAAATTTCGTAAACGGCAGTTCGGTGGACTGCTGTTAGATCAGGCTTTTCTCGCGGGCCTGGGCAACTATCTGCGGGTGGAAATTCTTTGGGATGTTGGGCTGCTGGCGCACCATAAAGCGCAGGATTTAACCCCAGAGCAGCTCGATAAACTCGCTCATGCGCTGCTGGAAATTCCGCGTTTGTCCTACAACACGCGGGGAAATGTGGATGAAAACAAGCATCACGGGGCTATTTTCAGCTTTAAGGTTTTCCATCGTGCAGGGAAGGTGTGTGAGCGGTGCGGTGGCACGATTGAAAAAGCGATGATCTCATCACGGCCATTTTATTGGTGCCCTGGGTGTCAGTTTTGAATCATTGAGCGGATAAACGCTGATAACAGACTCTTCCGAGTCCCCTGAGTGAGTATTCATCTCTCACCGGAGATCGGATATATTGCAGCGCAGATCACAAAAATCCCTTAATGGAAGACCCCAAACTATGAGTTATCGTTTCACCCTGACTATCCTGGCAGCCGTTTTATCCCTGACAGGATGCGCAAAATCGAATACCGCCGATCAGGAACCGGCTTTCGATTTCGGCTCTTCGCGGGTGACCGTGACGCATATCCCGACCAAAACCGACGATGGTACTAAAATATATGTGACCGTTGACGACAAAGATGCCGGCGTGCTGGGGACAGGTGAGAGCATTGAAGTCCAACTGCCAGAGGGCAAACATAAAGTCGGTGGCTATGCTCGCACGCTGATTGGGCGCGTGACCATATCGCCTGTGGAAGTGGCGACATCGCGCGATGTTATCAGCCATGTGACCTATTCGGTTGTGAACCGCAAACCGTCATTTATCGTGCGTGCGTCAACCCCGGTGCCGAAACCAAAATCAGAATCGATTCCTGCAGAACCCGTTCCGGTGATGCCGAATCAAATTGAAGAGCCTGCCGCAACCGAACAGACGCAGACTGTAACACCTGCCGCGCCAGTAGTGACGCCGGAAACGCAGACCCCGGAAGTCACCGAGCTGACGCCAACAAATCAGCCGCAGGCTGAGACGCAAACAACGACCCCGCAGGGTGTGAGCATCACTAATCTGGATGATATCCCGCAGGCATAAAGGGTGGATGGCGGCTTGCGCCTTATCCACCCTATAAAACCCGATTCGTAGGTCGGATAAGCGCAAGCAAGCGCCATCCGACATAAAAAAACGCGCCCTTGAGCGCGTTTTTTATTTCCAGCGTCGAACCTATTTTTTCAAATCAGATTTGAAATCACGCTGTTCGTAACCGGTATACAACTGGCGTGGACGGGCAATTTTGATGCCGTCGTCGTGCATTTCGTTCCAGTGTGCAATCCAGCCCACGGTACGCGCCATCGCGAAGATAACGGTAAACATGGAAGACGGAATACCCATCGCTTTCAGGATGATACCGGAGTAGAAGTCCACGTTCGGGTAAAGTTTCTTCTCGATGAAGTACGGGTCGTTCAATGCGATGTGTTCCAGCTCCATCGCTACTTCCAGCAGGTTATTGTCTTTCAGGTTCAGCTCTTTCAACACTTCATGACAGGTTTCACGCATTACCGTGGCACGCGGGTCGTAGTTTTTGTACACGCGGTGACCAAAGCCCATCAGGCGGAAAGAGTCATTCTTGTCTTTCGCACGACGGATGAATTCAGGAATGTGTTCGACGCTATTAATTTCTTCGAGCATTTTCAGCGCGGCTTCGTTAGCACCACCGTGCGCAGGCCCCCACAGGGATGCGATACCGGCTGCGATACAGGCAAATGGGTTTGCGCCGCTTGAGCCTGCGGTACGAACGGTTGAAGTAGATGCATTTTGCTCGTGGTCGGCGTGCAGAATCAGAATTCTGTCCATCGCACGTTCAAGAATTGGGTTTACCACGTACTCTTCGCATGGCGTAGAGAACATCATATTCAGGAAGTTACCTGAGTAGGAGAGGTCATTACGCGGATAAACAAACGGTTGGCCAATGGAGTACTTGTAACACATTGCGGCCATGGTTGGCATTTTGGACAGCAGGCGGAAGGCGGCAATCTCGCGATGGCGTGGGTTATTCACGTCCATAGAGTCATGATAAAACGCTGCCAGCGCACCGGTCACACCGCACATCACCGCCATCGGATGGGAGTCACGACGGAAACCGTGGAACAAACGGGTGATTTGTTCATGGATCATGGTGTGACGAGTGACGGTGGTTTTAAATTCTTCGTATTGTTCCTGGGTCGGTTTTTCGCCGTTGAGCAGGATATAGCAGACTTCAAGATAGTTGGAATGGGTCGCCAGTTGATCGATCGGGAAACCACGGTGCAACAAGATGCCTTCATCACCGTCGATAAAGGTGATTTTTGATTCACATGATGCGGTAGAGGTAAAACCCGGGTCAAAAGTAAACACACCTTTAGAACCAAGACTACGGATATCAATTACATCCTGACCGAGTGTGCCTTTTAGCACATCCAGTTCCAGAGCATCATCACCGTTGTAGGTGAGAGTTGCTTTTTTATCAGACATTTACGGTCTCCTTAGCGCCTTATTCATAAGACTGCCGGATGCCTGATTTGCATACAAACCAACCGTGACCATTACCCGTTTTGTTATTTGGCTCGCTGCTCTGTTTTGATTATGTAAGCCCGGGTACAGAGCGATGGGCGCTTGCAGGTAACTTATGCCACACAGGCGAAAATCAGCAAATCAGGGTGTAAGCAGTCCCTATCATTCAAACTCATTCAAACCTGTTTCCCCGTCGTACTGGAAGGTGTATCTGCGTTGACTGCACTCACACAGACCATTCACTTATTAAAGTAAGTGCCTGGACATTCTTGAGCTTGCCGCCTTGATACAACTCCCATTATTTAGGGGAAAGTACCACTAATAGCTGTCCTGATAACGTGGGTCAATACCGACACACTGTTACATAACTTATTCTCAGGTGAAAGGCTGACCCTATAACTTTTGCGAATTATACGGCTTTTCTGGCTCTGTTTGTAACAATAATGTTTAACTTTTGTCAAATCAGATGATTAAAATTTAAAATAATGTTGTTATCGTGATCCTGCTCACTGTTCCGACCAAAACCCTTCAAACTATATGTAGGTTAATTGTAATGAATTTGTGAAGCGCCTATACTGCCGCCAGGTCTCCGGAATACCCTGCCACCGGGAGCCACCCAGCGTTGTAGCCAGTTTTTTGGCATCTGGACGTAGCTGTTTTTGCATGACGCACAGTTATAGAAAGTTCACGCTGTCTGACCCCGCCTGCAGACCCGGAGGAAGGAAACAATAAGAACAGCATGTGGGCGCTATTCATGATAAAAAATGCGAAAAAACAACGACCTGTAAATCTTGATCTCACAACGATCAAGTTCCCCGTCACTGCAATCGCTTCCATCCTCCATCGTGTATCCGGCGTGATCACCTTTGTGGCTGTTGGCATACTACTTTGGTTACTCGGCCAGTCACTCTCGTCTCCGGAAGGCTTCCTCGTTGCGTCGGCAATCATGGACAGCTTCTTCGTTAAATTCATTATGTGGGGCATCCTTACCGCGCTGGCTTATCACGTTGTTGTGGGCATTCGCCACATCATGATGGACACCGGTTTACTGGAAGAGACCCTGATAGCGGGCAAACGATCCGCAATGATTTCATTTGTGTTAACTGTCGTGCTTTCAATTCTCGCAGGAGTCCTCGTATGGTAAGCAATGCCTCCGCATTAGGTCGCAATGGCGTGCATGACTTTTTGCTGGTTCGTGCCACCGCTATCGTTATAACCCTGTACATCATTTATATGATTGGCTTTATCGCCATGGCCGGTGAATTAACCTATCCGGTCTGGAGTGGGTTCTTTGCCTCCGCTTTCACCAAAGTGTTTACCCTGCTGACTCTGTTTTCGATTTTGATCCATGCCTGGATTGGCATGTGGCAGGTGTTGACCGACTACGTTAAACCAGTGGCGATTCGCCTTGGCCTGCAACTGATCATTGTTGTGGCCCTGCTGGTTTACGTCATTTATGGATTCGTTGTGGTGTGGGGTGTGTAATGAGTTTACCAGTCAGAGAGTTTGATGCCGTTGTTATCGGTGCTGGTGGTGCAGGTATGCGTGCCGCACTGCAAATTTCACAAGGTGGCCAGACGTGCGCCTTGCTGTCTAAAGTTTTCCCAACCCGTTCCCATACCGTGTCTGCGCAGGGCGGCATTACCGTAGCGCTGGGTAATACCCACGAAGATAACTGGGAATGGCACATGTACGACACGGTAAAAGGTTCCGACTATATCGGTGACCAGGACGCCATTGAATATATGTGTAAAACCGGCCCTGAAGCGATTCTGGAGCTGGAACACATGGGGCTGCCGTTCTCCCGTCTTGATGATGGTTCAATTTATCAGCGCCCGTTTGGCGGCCAGTCGAAGAACTTCGGCGGCGAGCAAGCGGCACGTACTGCGGCTGCGGCTGACCGTACCGGCCACGCCCTGTTGCACACCCTGTATCAACAAAACCTGAAAAACAAAACCACGATTTTCTCTGAGTGGTACGCCCTTGATCTGGTGAAAAACGCAGATGGCGCCGTTGTAGGCTGTACCGCGCTGTGTATCGAAACCGGGGAAGTGGTTTACTTCAAAGCGAAAGCGACCATTCTGGCAACCGGTGGTGCAGGCCGTATTTATCAGTCCACCACTAACGCACATATTAATACCGGTGACGGTGTAGGTATGGCCCTGCGTGCCGGTGTTCCGGTGCAGGATATGGAAATGTGGCAGTTCCACCCAACCGGCATTGCTGGCGCAGGGGTACTGGTCACCGAAGGTTGCCGCGGTGAAGGCGGTTATCTGCTGAATAAACACGGCGAGCGTTTCATGGAGCGTTATGCGCCGAACGCCAAAGATCTGGCGGGCCGTGACGTGGTGGCGCGTTCCATCATGATTGAAATCCGCGAAGGACGTGGCTGCGATGGCCCATGGGGTCCGCACGCTAAACTGAAACTCGACCATCTGGGCAAAGAGGTTCTGGAGTCACGTCTGCCGGGTATTCTTGAGTTGTCTCGGACCTTTGCACACGTTGACCCGGTTAAAGAGCCAATTCCGGTTATCCCAACCTGCCACTACATGATGGGCGGTATTCCGACCAAAGTAACCGGCCAGGCGCTGACGGTGAACGAGCAGGGTGAAGATATTGTTATTCCAGGCCTGTTTGCCGTGGGTGAAATTGCCTGCGTATCGGTTCACGGCGCAAACCGCCTGGGCGGCAACTCGCTGCTTGACCTGGTGGTATTTGGCCGCGCTGCGGGCCTGCATCTGCTGGAGTCTATCCAGGAACAAGGCGAACTGCGTGATGCCAGCGAAGATGAAATTAACGTTGCGCTGGAACGTCTGAATCGCTGGAACGGCAACCGCAACGGCGAAGACCCAGTACAAATCCGCAAAGCGCTTCAGGAATGTATGCAGCACAACTTCTCGGTATTCCGTGAAGGTGACGCCATGGCGAAGGGCCTTGAGCAACTGAAACAGATCCGTGAACGCCTGAAAAATGCCCGTCTGGATGATACTTCCAGCGAATTTAACACCCAGCGTGTTGAGTGCCTGGAGCTTGATAACCTGATGGAAACCGCTTTTGCTACCGCCGTTTCCGCTAACTTCCGCACCGAAAGCCGTGGCGCGCATAGCCGCTTCGACTATCCGGAACGTGACGATGCAAACTGGCTGTGCCACAGCCTGTATCTGCCAGAATCGGAAAGCATGACGCGCCGTGAGGTGAACATGCAGCCGAAACTGCGTCCGGCATTCCCGCCGAAAGTGCGTACTTATTAATAGCGGAGCAAAGTGATGAAACTCGAATTCTCAATTTATCGCTACAACCCGGATGTTGACGATGCTCCGCGTATGCAGGAGTACACCCTGGAAGGGGAAGAAGGGCGCGACATGATGTTGCTTGACGCGCTAATGCAACTGAAAGAAAAAGATCCTACGCTGTCGTTTCGTCGTTCATGCCGGGAAGGGGTTTGTGGCTCCGACGGCGTAAACATGAACGGTAAAAACGGCCTGGCGTGTATCACGCCTATCTCGGCTCTGGGAAACGGAAAGCAGAAGATTGTTATCCGCCCGCTGCCTGGATTGCCGGTTGTGCGCGATCTGGTGGTAGACATGGGGCAATTCTATGCTCAATATGAGAAGATTAAGCCTTACTTGTTGAATAATGGGCAAAATCCACCCGCTCGTGAGCATTTACAATCCCCCGAGCAACGTGAAAAACTGGACGGTCTGTACGAGTGTATTCTGTGCGCGTGTTGCTCGACGTCCTGCCCGTCATTCTGGTGGAACCCGGACAAGTTTATCGGCCCGGCAGGTTTGCTGGCTGCGTACCGCTTCCTGATTGACAGCCGTGATACGGAAACCGCAAGCCGTCTTGATGGTATCAGCGATGCTTTCAGCGTATTCCGCTGCCATAGCATTATGAATTGCGTCAGTGTTTGTCCTAAGGGGCTGAACCCGACCAAAGCCATCGGCCATATTAAGTCGATGCTGCTGCAAAGAAGTGCTTAGTAAGTCAAACAAATGGCGGATGGCACAGACTTATCCGCCCTACGATGCAACATGTAGGGTGGATATACGAAGTGTCAGCCACCGAAAGGCTCCCGGATGGGAGCCGTGCAGGAAATCTTTAAAAGCTGCCGAGCAGGCGGTTTTTAAAGGTTCCTTCGCGAGTCAACGGTAAAGATAAATGGCTCGTAGTTGTGAACCCCGGTAATGCGTACCACACGTGTACGCAATAGTTATTCACGGCGAAATAAGCATAAAAATGCTTAAGGGATCACGATGCAGAACGGCGAAATGAAAGCCTGGCTGGATTCCTCTTACCTGGCAGGTGCAAACCAGTCCTGGATAGAGCAGCTCTATGAAGACTTCTTAACCGATCCTGACTCTGTTGATGCGCACTGGCGCTCAATGTTCCAGCAATTACCTGGAACCGGGGCCAGACCGGATCAATTCCATTCCAAAACACGTGATTATTTCCGTCGTCTGGCGAAGGATGCCTCACGTTACTCCACCGCAATTACCGACCCTGACACTGACGTCAAGCAAGTCAAAGTGTTGCAGCTCATCAACGCCTGGCGTTTCCGTGGGCATCAGGCAGCAAACCTTGATCCGCTTGGCCTGTGGAAGCAGGATGCGGTTCCCGATCTCTCCCCGTCATTCCATAATCTGACCGACGACGATCTTCAGGAAACCTTCAACGTAGGTTCTTTTGCCGGCGGCAAAGAGACCATGAAGCTTGCTGATTTGATTGATGCGTTGAAGCAGACTTACGGCGGTTCGATCGGCGCGGAATATATGCACATCACCAACACCGAAGAAAAACGCTGGATTCAGCAGCGCATTGAATCGGTAGTGGGACACTCGACGTTTAGCGTTGAGGAAAAGAAACGCTTCCTGAGCGAACTGACCGCAGCTGAAGGCCTTGAGCGTTATCTGGGGGCGAAATTCCCTGGTGCGAAACGCTTCTCGCTGGAAGGCGGTGATGCGCTGGTGCCAATGCTCAAAGAGATGATCCGCCATGCGGGCAAGAGCGGCACCCGTGAAGTGGTTCTGGGGATGGCACACCGTGGCCGCCTGAACGTACTGATCAACGTACTGGGTAAAAAGCCGCAGGAACTGTTCGACGAGTTTGCCGGTAAACATAAAGAACACCTCGGCACGGGTGACGTGAAGTACCACATGGGCTTCTCATCTGATGTTGAAACCGAAGGTGGCCTGGTTCACCTGGCGCTGGCGTTTAACCCGTCGCACCTCGAAATCGTAAGCCCTGTAGTTATCGGTTCTGTGCGTGCGCGTCTGGACAGGCTCGAAAAGCCAGGCATTAACCAGGTTCTGCCAATCACCATTCACGGGGACGCAGCGGTAGCTGGGCAGGGCGTGGTTCAGGAAACCCTGAACATGTCCAAAGCACGTGGTTACGAAGTGGGCGGTACCGTTCGCATCGTTATCAACAACCAGATCGGTTTCACCACCTCTAACCCGCTGGATGCGCGTTCCACGCCGTACTGCACCGATATCGGTAAGATGGTGATGGCGCCGATTTTCCACGTCAATGCAGATGATCCGGAAGCTGTTGCGTTTGTTACCCGCCTGGCGCTGGATTTCCGTAATACCTTTAAGCGCGACGTGTTTATCGACCTGGTTTGCTACCGTCGCCATGGTCATAACGAAGCTGATGAGCCAAGTGCAACGCAGCCGGTGATGTACCAGAAAATCAAAAAGCACCCGACGCCGCGTAAGATTTACGCCGACCGTCTGGAGCAGGAAAAACTGGCCACGCTTGAAGACGCCACCGAAATGGTGAACCTTTACCGCGATGCGCTGGATGCCGGTGAATGCGTGGTGAAAGAATACCGCCCGATGAACATGCATTCATTTACCTGGTCGCCATATCTCAACCACGAATGGGATGAGAGCTACCCGAATAAGGTAGAAATGAAGCGTTTACAGGAGCTGGCAAAACGCATCAGCACCGCGCCTGAAACCGTTGAAATGCAGTCACGCGTGGCGAAAATCTACAGTGACCGTCAGGAAATGGCGAACGGCAGCAAGAAATTTGACTGGGGTGCAGCAGAGAACCTGGCGTACGCCACGCTGGTGGATGAAGGCGTTTCTGTGCGTCTGTCTGGTGAAGATGTGGGACGCGGGACGTTCTTCCACCGTCACGCTGTCATTCATAACCAGACTAACGGTTCGACTTACACGCCGCTGCAGCATGTGCACAACAGCCAGGGGCAGTTCAAAGTCTGGGACTCCGTGCTGTCTGAAGAAGCGGTGCTTGCTTTCGAATACGGTTATGCCACGGCTGAACCGCGCACTCTGACCATCTGGGAAGCGCAGTTCGGCGACTTCGCCAACGGCGCTCAGGTAGTTATCGACCAGTTCATCAGTTCCGGCGAGCAGAAATGGGGCCGTATGTGTGGCCTGGTGATGTTGCTGCCGCACGGTTATGAAGGCCAGGGCCCGGAGCACTCCTCTGCGCGTCTTGAACGTTATCTCCAACTTTGTGCTGAGCAGAACATGCAGGTTTGCGTGCCTTCTACTCCGGCGCAGGTTTACCACATGCTGCGTCGTCAGGCGCTGCGCGGTATGCGTCGCCCGCTGGTGGTGATGTCACCGAAATCCCTGCTGCGTCATCCGCTGGCGGTTTCCACCATGGATGAACTGGCGAACGGCACCTTCCTGCCTGCTATTGGCGAAGTTGACGAGCTTGATCCAGCCGGCGTGAAACGCGTGGTAATGTGTTCTGGTAAGGTCTATTACGATTTGCTGGAACAGCGTCGTAAGAACGACCAAAAAGATGTCGCGATTGTGCGCATCGAACAGCTTTATCCATTCCCGCACCAGGCGGTGCAGGAAGCATTAAAACCTTTTGCTCACGTACATGATTTTGTCTGGTGCCAGGAAGAGCCGCTTAACCAGGGCGCATGGTATTGCAGCCAGCACCATTTCCGTGAAGTAGTTCCATTTGGATCAGGTCTGCGTTATGCAGGTCGTCCAGCCTCCGCATCACCTGCGGTAGGGTACTTGTCCGTTCACCAGAAACAGCAGCAAGATCTGGTTAATGACGCGCTGAACGTCGATTAATTAAAGGATAAAAAATGAGTAGCGTAGATATTCTCGTTCCTGACCTGCCTGAGTCCGTTGCCGATGCGACTGTTGCCACCTGGCATAAAAAACCGGGCGACACCGTAACCCGTGACGAAGTGCTGGTAGAAATCGAAACTGACAAAGTGGTACTGGAAGTACCGGCGTCGGCAGATGGTGTTCTGGATGCTGTACTGGAAGATGAAGGGACCACCGTCACTTCTCGTCAAATCCTCGGCCGCCTGCGTGAAGGCAACAGCTCTGGTAAAGAGACATCAGCGAAAGTCGAAAGCAAAGAGTCTACTCCGGCGCAGCGCCAGCAGGCTTCTTTGGAAGAGCAGAGCAATGACGCGCTGAGCCCGGCGATTCGTCGCCTGATTGCCGAGCATTCTCTGGATGCCAGCGCAATTAAAGGCAGCGGTGTTGGCGGTCGTATTACCCGTGAAGATGTTGATAAGCATCTGACTCAGGCTAAAGCGGCGCAACCCGCTCAGGCTAAAGCGGCTGAAGAAACCAAAGCCCCTGTCGCACCGTTGGCTGGTCGCAGTGAAAAACGCGTACCGATGACGCGTCTGCGTAAACGTGTTGCCGAGCGTCTGCTGGAAGCGAAAAACTCCACCGCCATGCTCACCACGTTTAACGAAGTGAACATGAAGCCAATCATGGAGCTGCGTAAACAGTACGGCGAATCCTTCGAAAAACGCCACGGTGTGCGTCTGGGCTTCATGTCCTTCTACATCAAAGCGGTAGTAGAAGCGCTGAAACGCTATCCGGAAGTGAACGCTTCTATTGATGGCGAAGACGTGGTTTACCACAACTACTTCGACGTTAGCATCGCGGTTTCCACGCCGCGTGGCCTGGTAACACCGGTGCTGCGTGATGTAGATACCCTCGGTATGGCTGACATCGAAAAACGCATCAAAGAGCTGGCTGTGAAAGGTCGCGACGGCAAACTGACCGTTGAAGACTTGACCGGCGGTAACTTCACTATCACCAACGGTGGTGTGTTTGGTTCCCTGATGTCTACCCCGATCATTAACCCGCCGCAGAGCGCGATCCTGGGTATGCACGCTATTAAAGATCGTCCAATGGCGGTTGACGGTAAAGTTGAGATCCTGCCAATGATGTATCTGGCACTCTCTTACGATCACCGTCTGATCGATGGTCGTGAATCTGTGGGCTATCTGGTCGCGATTAAAGAGCTGCTGGAAGACCCAACTCGTCTGCTGCTGGACGTGTAGTAATTTTTAAATATCACCTGCCCCGTAGGTCGGATAAGGCGTTCACGCCGCCATCCGACGTAATGTCTGATGGCGACGCTGCGGCGTCTTATCAGACCTACGGGTAAAAGATAATGATTACTTTGAAGGATGGATAGAACTCATGAACTTACACGAGTATCAGGCGAAACAATTGTTTGCTCGATATGGCCTGCCGGCTCCAGTCGGTTACGCCTGTACCACACCGCGTGAAGCGGAAGAAGCTGCCTCCAAAATTGGCGCAGGTCCGTGGGTGGTAAAATGTCAGGTTCATGCCGGTGGCCGCGGTAAAGCGGGCGGTGTGAAAGTGGTTAACAGCAAAGAAGATATCCGTGCTTTCGCTGAACACTGGCTGGGCAAACGCCTGGTAACCTACCAGACAGACGCCAATGGTCAGCCGGTTCACCAGATTCTGGTAGAAGCAGCGACTGATATTGATAAAGAGCTGTATCTGGGCGCGGTAGTAGACCGTAGCTCCCGTCGCGTTGTGTTCATGGCATCTACCGAAGGCGGCGTGGAAATCGAAAAAGTGGCGGAAGAAACCCCGCACCTGATCCACAAAATTGCCTTGGATCCGCTGGCAGGCCCAATGCCTTATCAAGGCCGTGAGCTGGCGTTCAAACTGGGCCTGGAAGGTAAACAAGTTCAGCAATTCACCAAAATCTTTATGGGTCTGGCGAACATCTTCCTTGAGCGCGACCTGGCGCTGATCGAAATCAACCCGCTGGTTATCACTAAGCAGGGCGACCTGGTGTGCCTGGATGGCAAACTGGGCGCTGATGGCAACGCACTGTTCCGCCAGCCTGAGCTGCGCGAAATGCGTGACCCAAGCCAGGAAGATGCGCGTGAATCTCAGGCTGCACAGTGGGAACTGAATTACGTTGCGCTTGATGGCAACATCGGCTGCATGGTTAACGGTGCGGGCCTGGCAATGGGCACCATGGACATCGTTAAACTGCACGGCGGCGAACCAGCAAACTTCCTGGACGTTGGCGGCGGCGCAACCAAAGAGCGTGTGACCGAAGCCTTCAAAATCATTCTGTCTGACGACAAAGTGAAAGCGGTTCTGGTAAACATCTTCGGCGGTATCGTGCGTTGCGACCTGATTGCAGACGGTATCATCGGTGCGGTTGAAGAAGTGGGTGTTAACGTTCCAGTGGTCGTTCGTCTGGAAGGTAACAACGCCGAATTGGGCGCGAAAAAATTGGCAGATAGTGGCCTGAATATTATTGCAGCGAAAAGTCTGACGGATGCAGCACAGCAGGTTGTTGCTGCCGTGGAGGGGAAATAATGTCCATTTTGATCGATAAAAACACCAAGGTGATTTGCCAGGGTTTCACCGGCAGCCAGGGGACTTTCCACTCCGAGCAGGCGATTGCCTACGGTACGCAAATGGTTGGCGGTGTAACGCCAGGCAAAGGCGGCACCGAGCATCTGGGTCTGCCAGTATTTAACACCGTGCGCGAAGCGGTAGAAGCGACGGGCGCAACCGCGTCTGTTATCTATGTTCCGGCCCCGTTCTGCAAAGACTCCATTCTGGAAGCTATCGATGCAGGCATCAAACTGATCATCACTATCACCGAAGGCATCCCGACGCTGGATATGCTGACTGTGAAAGTGAAACTGGATGAAGCGGGCGTGCGCATGATCGGGCCAAACTGCCCGGGCGTTATCACTCCAGGCGAGTGCAAAATCGGCATCATGCCGGGTCATATTCACCTGCCGGGCAAAGTGGGCATCGTTTCCCGCTCCGGTACGCTGACTTATGAAGCTGTTAAACAGACTACAGATATCGGTCTGGGCCAATCTACTTGCGTAGGCATCGGCGGTGACCCGATCCCTGGCTCTAACTTCATCGACATCCTGAAGATGTTCCAGGAAGATCCGAAAACCGAAGCGATTGTTATGATCGGTGAGATCGGTGGTAGCGCTGAAGAAGAAGCTGCGGCTTACATCAAAGATCATGTGACCAAGCCGGTTGTGGGCTACATCGCCGGTGTGACTGCACCGAAAGGCAAACGTATGGGCCACGCAGGCGCCATCATCGCTGGAGGTAAAGGTACTGCGGATGAAAAATTCGCAGCGCTGGAAGCCGCAGGCGTGAAAACCGTGCGCAGCCTGGCTGACATCGGTGAAGCACTGAAGTCTATTTTGCCTCAGTAAGTATACCCGTCATCCTTCAAGCTGCAGGGGTGTTGGCTGCACTCACTAGCCACCTACCTGCAACTTGAATGCTAAAGGGTATAGAACTAATAATAATGTTCGACATGGTTGGCCGCTCAATGAGCGGCCTTTTTTTATGGCTAGTGCTTACGCCGCGCCACCAACGTAAATTTATAATCGTCGCTTTTAAATAGGTTGCGGCTGAATTCGAATACACGTCCATCCTTCAGATAACCACAGGAGACTTTTTCCAGGATCGGTTTGTTGGCGTCAATGCCCAGCGCTTTCACCACCTCTTCTGACGGCATCACCGGAATGATCTCTTGCTCGCTACGGTCGATAACCATCTTCTTCACGTTCTCGATAAAGTGATATTTCGAGTTTTCCATCACCTCCCAGGTGAGATCCGGGAACAGCGACAGCGGCATCCACGTTTCCTCAAGCGTCACGGGCTTTTGCTTGATAAAGCGCACGCGTTTTACGTGCCAGACTTTCTCATCGCCGGCAAGTTGCAGGCGCGTGGCTAAAAATTCATCGGCTTTGGTGACTTCAAAAATCTGCACTTCACTATGCGTTTCTACGTTCCGGTCAGCCAGTTTTTCGTAAAAGCTGGTCAGTTGGTAAATATCGTAATTGACCTTTTCTTCTTTAACGTATGACCCGCTGCCTTGAATGCTCTCAATAATTTGCTGCTCGGTAAGCTGTTTAAGCGCCTGACGAACGGTGACCCGGCTAACCGCAAACTCTGTTTGAAGCGCAGATTCGGTTGGCAGTGCATCGCCTGGTTTCAGCTCGCCATTTTCGACTTGCTGGCGGATAGCATCGGCAATTTGACGGTACATCGGTTTCTTACCCACCACGTAGTCCCCTGAGAACATTAGAAATCACCATGGATAATAGCGCTATTCGTCATTCCTGTTAATCGATAAGTATTAATACAAATTTAATACAAATAATGCATAAGGTTAGATTGATCACATAAAGGTATTGTTTTTCCCCGTAGACTGCATGGCATTGGAACCCACTCCTTGCGAGGAAACGATGAACCTGACGCCGTTAACGCATCCGGCTTTAATCCGTTTGCAAACGACTTTTGAAAGCCGGGATGCCGCCATTCGCGGGCTGGCAGAGCAACTTTCTGCCCTTGGCAAACTCAACGATCTTGAACAATTTCTTACGGAAGTTTTTGCCCGGGAAGCGCAAGGGCCAACGGCGCTCGGGGAAGGGCTGGCGGTTCCGCACGGTAAAACCAATGCGGTAAAAGAGGCTGCTTTTGCCGCCGCAACGCTGAAAATGCCGATCGAGTGGGAAGGGATCGACGGGCCGGAAGCCGTAGAGATGATCTTCTTGCTGGCGATCCCGAAAGGGGAGGCGGGATCTACACATATGCAGCTTCTGACGTCGCTTACCACTGTGCTGGTGGATGATGATGTTCGCGCAAAAGCGATGCAGGCCAGCTCCTTTGACGAATTTATGTCTCTATTAAACAGCGAGCCGGAAAGTGCGGTGGTACAAGAAGATGCCGCGCGGCCTACGGTGGTTTGCGTGACCGCCTGTCCGGCAGGCATCGCGCACACGTATATGGCGGCTGAATATCTGGAAAAAGCAGGGCGTAAACTAGGCATCAATGTTTATGTCGAAAAGCAGGGCGCAAATGGCGTTGAAGGGCGGTTAACCGCGAAGCAGATTAATCAGGCGCAGGCCTGTGTGTTTGCCGCTGAAGTCGCGATTAAAGAAGTTGAGCGTTTCAACGGTATTCCTGCCATCACCACGCCGGTTGCGGAGCCCATCAAACATGCCGAGCGTATTTTGCAGCAGGCTCTGGCATTAAAACCTGTTTCAGCTAAACGCGTTCACCAGCAAGATGAAGTGCAATCTGGGCCGGGCTTTAAAACAGAATTAAAGCAGGCATTACTGAGCGGAATCTCGTTTGCCGTTCCGTTGATTGTCGCGGGTGGGACGGTTTTAGCCGTTGCGGTTTTGCTGGCGCAGATTTTTGGTCTTCAGCATTTGTTCGATCTGGAAAACTCATGGCTATGGATGTACCGCAAACTCGGCGGTGGCATGCTCGGTACGCTGATGGTGCCGGTTCTGGCGGCTTACACGGCCTATTCATTAGCGGATAAGCCAGCACTCGGCCCTGGTTTTGCGGCGGGTCTTGCCGCAAACATGATTGGCTCCGGTTTCCTTGGCGGGGTAGTCGGGGGCTTAATTGCGGGCTATCTGATGCGCTGGGTGAAAAAGCATGTGCGCCTGAGCCCTAACTTCAACGGCTTTCTGACTTTCTATCTTTATCCGGTGATTGGCACGCTGGTTGCGGGCAGTCTGATGCTGTTTGTGATCGGCGAGCCGGTGGCGTGGATTAACACCTCTTTGACGCGCTGGCTCAATGGGTTATCGGGCAGCAACGCTCTATTGTTAGGGGCGATTCTGGGATTTATGTGTTCGTTTGACCTCGGCGGGCCGGTGAATAAAGCCTCCTACGCATTTTGCCTTGGCGCAATGGCAAACGGGGTGTACGGGCCCTACGCCATATTTGCCTCCGTCAAAATGGTATCGGCCTTTACGGTCACCGCTTCGACCCTGATAGCACCTCGCCTTTTCAAAGATTTTGAGATTGAAACCGGCAAATCAACCTGGCTGTTAGGGCTTGCGGGAATTACGGAAGGGGCAATCCCCATGGCAATTGAAGATCCGGTGCGGGTGATTGGTTCTTTCCTGGTGGGGTCGGTCGTAACGGGCGCGATGGTCGGTGCGATGCATATTGGTTTATCGACCCCCGGCGCCGGTATTTTCTCTCTCTTCCTGCTTCACCCAGGCGACCATAGCAGCATGGCAGCGGCCGCAGGCTGGTTCGGCGCGGCACTAATCGGTTCGCTTATCTCAACTTTTGTTTTGATCATGTGGCGGCGGCATGCGGTTAAGCAGGGCAAATACTCCACCGAAAGCGTTTTATCGTCATCACTCTGAAGTAAGGCAAACAAGAATGAAAGCTGTATCTCGTGTTCATATAACTCCCCATATGCATTGGGATCGTGAATGGTATTTCACGACGGAAGAGTCGCGCATCCTATTGATTAACAATATGGAAGAGATTCTGGCGCGCCTTGAGTGTGATGCTGAATATAAATATTACGTGCTCGATGGGCAGACGGCAGTGCTGGAAGATTACTTCGCCATTAAGCCAGAAAATAAACCGCGGGTAAAAGCGCTGGTGGAGGCGGGAAAATTAATCATCGGGCCGTGGTACACCCAAACCGACACCACCGTTGTTTCTGGCGAATCTATCGTGCGCAACCTGATGTACGGCATGCGTGATTGCCTGGCGTTTGGTGAGCCGATGAAAATTGGTTATCTGCCGGATTCTTTTGGCATGTCCGCGCAGCTCCCGCATATTTTTAATGGTTTTGGTATCAAGCGAGCGATGTTCTGGCGCGGCTGTTCAGAGCGCCACGGTACCGATAGAACTGAATTTTTATGGCAGAGCAATGACGGGAGTGAAGTCGTCGCGCAGGTGCTGCCATTGGGTTATGCCATCGGTAAATATTTGCCGGAAGATGAAGCCGGGCTGCGTAAGCGCCTTGATAGTTATTTCGAGGTGCTGGAAAACGCGTCCGCAACGCAGGAGATTCTACTGCCTAATGGCCATGACCAGATGCCGCTCCAACAAAACATCTTCGCGGTTATCGACAAACTGCGCGAGATTTATTCGCAGCGTGAATTTGTTATAAGCCGGTATGAGGAGGTGTTCGAAAAGATTGAAGCCTTGCGCGGAAAGCTCGCCACGTTGAAAGGTGAGTTTATTGACGGGAAATACATGCGTGTGCACCGCACCATTGGCTCAACGCGCATGGATATCAAAATCGCGCATGCGCAAATTGAAAACAAAATCGTCAATATTCTTGAGCCGCTGGCGTCCATTGCGTGGTCGTTAGGCTTTGAATATCACCACGGCCTGCTGGAAAAAATGTGGAAAGAGATTCTGAAAAACCATGCGCATGACAGCATCGGGTGCTGCTGTAGCGATAAGGTTCACCAGGAGGTGATGAACCGGTTTGTTCTGGCAGACGATATGGCAGAAAACCTGATTCGTTTTTACATGCGTAAGATTGTCGACAATATGCCCGCCACCGAAGCCGATAAGCTGACGTTCTTCAATATGATGCCTTATCCGCGTGAAGAGGTGCTTAACACGACCCTTCGTATTCGTGCCCGTGAGTTTTCGCTCAAAGATGCACAGGGCAATGAAGTGGAGTATTTCATCCGCGACGCGCGTGAAATTGACCCGGGCCTGGTTGATCGGCAGATCGTCCATTACGGTAACTACGACCCGTTTATGGAATATGACATTCAGCTCAATCAAGTGCTACCGGCGATGGGCTACTGCACGCTCTATGTTGAAGGAAAGAAACCGGGGCGGCAGCGTGCGATCCCTGAACGCACCGATGCCCTGCTGGAAAATGCATTTTACCGTATCGATCTGAATTCCAACGGCACACTGCGCATCAGTGATAAGCAAAGCGGCCTGAACTATGACCAGGTATTACAGCTGGAGGATGGGTCAGATGATGGTGACGAATACGATTATTCTCCTGCCAAAGCGGAGTGGTTGATTTACTCGACCGCCAGCGCCCATATGTGTGAGGTGAAGCATGAGGCATGGCAAAGTACGGCGACGCTGAAACTGCGTATGGCGCTACCAGCACATCTGCAACAACGGGCTGAGCGTAAGACGAGCGGTTATCTGGATGTTGAATGCCACATTACGCTTGCTCATCATAGCCGCCGTATTGATATTGAAATGCAGCTTGATAACCAGGCGGACGATCATCGGTTACGCGTATTCATTCCAACGCCCTTTGCTTCAACCACGGTGCTGGCAGATAACCAGTTTGGCACGATTACGCGTCCCGTTGAGGATACGGCGATGCAAAACTGGCAGGAGGACGGCTGGAAGGAAGCCCCTATTCCTGTATGGAATTTGCTAAATTACGCGGCGTTACATGACGGTAAAAACGGCATGGCACTGTTTACTGACGGGCTGCGTGAGTTTGAAATCATCGGTGAGAAAAAAGAGACTTTCGCGCTGACGCTGTTCCGCTCTATCGGTGTGTTAGGCAAAGAAGAGCTACTGCTGCGCCCTGGGCGGCCATCAGGCATCAAACTGCCAACGCCCAATTCACAGCTTCGGGGAAAATTGCATTGTCGCTTTAGCCTGATGGCGTTTAGCGGTTCGCCAACGACGGCGGGAGTCGCGCAACATGCGCGTGCCTGGCTGACACCGATTCAGAGTTACAACAAAATCCCGTTTGATGCGATGAAGCTTAATCGCGCAAATTTTGAAACGCCGGGCACATTTAGTCTGCTTACCATGCCTTCAGTGGGATGTATGCTCAGCGTGCTCAAAAAAGCCGAAGATCGTGATGAACTGATTGTTCGCGTCTACAACCCGGATGAACAGCAAAACGTTGAAGGCATGATTGCCTGCTCAATGCCTGTTGTCAGTTGGCGTGAAACGGGAATGGATGAAAATCTCTTGCCGCAACAATCAGAAAGGGCAGGGGAGTTTGCTGTGGTTCGTCCTTGCCAGTCGCGCACCTTTAGCCTGGCGGTCGATCGTTCGAGATAACGTTAGAGCATTCTTCTTTTTTTGAGGCCACGTTTTTGCGTGGCCTTTCTGTTTTTGCATCTCACACACCACACGTCTAACCCTATCATAAGTAATGATTTGTTAAATTATTCATCTTTAAATGTGGGGTGTTTGTTAAATACATTCAAAAATAGATGCCGAACGAAGAAAATACCGCAGGGTGATTAAAATTAGCTGCCATAAATGGGTAAGAGTTTAATTTTCGAATCTGGCTTCAAATAAATAAATTTTGTTTATAGCTATCATTTCTGCATTAACGTAGCTGCATTTTGTAAAACATATCATTAACAATGGCTTTACCATTCACCGCAGTGAAAAACTAAATTAACAATTAGAGAATAAATTGCGCTAGATCAATATCTAAAACTAGCAACTCATACTCAAAAACGCTTAAATTGTTGCAGATCAAACTGGCTGTTAGTGGACATTTTCGCTATAAATTGATCACTGTCGAGAAACGTAAATAACACTAAGCAATTACCTATTTATCGTAAGGGAATTGCAGGGTAATATATTTACGGATAATTTTGGTTTTTATTAACGTGTTTGTAACCTTTCATTCTTTTTATTTACATGTAAATAAGCGGATGAAGTTTGGAAGCGAATGTTTTTGTATTAGGGCATGCGTTGTGGCGAACCTCTGGGTGAACCACGGTCGGAGTCTTCATGCGAAGAGCAAGGAGTCAAGATGTTTGATATTGTCGAACTGTCGCGCTTACAGTTTGCCTTGACCGCGATGTACCACTTCCTTTTTGTGCCACTAACGCTGGGTATGGCGTTTTTACTGGCCATTATGGAAACCGTATACGTTCTGTCAGGTAAGCAAATTTATAAAGATATGACCAAGTTCTGGGGCAAGTTGTTTGGTATCAACTTTGCTTTGGGCGTGGCTACCGGTTTAACCATGGAGTTCCAGTTCGGGACAAACTGGTCTTACTATTCACACTACGTGGGTGATATTTTTGGTGCCCCTCTGGCCATTGAAGGCCTGATGGCATTCTTCCTTGAGTCCACCTTCGTCGGTCTGTTCTTCTTCGGTTGGGATCGCCTCGGCAAAGTTCAGCACATGGCGGTGACCTGGCTGGTGGCGCTTGGTTCGAACCTCTCTGCTCTGTGGATTCTGGTTGCGAACGGCTGGATGCAGAACCCGATTGCTTCCGACTTCAACTTTGAAACCATGCGTATGGAGATGGTGAGCTTCTCCGAGCTGGTACTTAACCCTGTTGCTCAGGTTAAATTCGTTCACACTGTGGCTTCTGGCTATGTGTGCGGCGCGATGTTTATCCTCGGTGTCAGTTCTTACTACTTGCTTAAAGGCCGTGACGTTGCGTTTGCGAAGCGCTCTTTTGCTATTGCAGCAAGCTTTGGTATGGCGGCAATCCTGTCTGTAATCGTATTAGGTGATGAATCCGGATACGAAATGGGTGACGTGCAGAAAACCAAACTGGCCGCGATTGAAGCCGAGTGGGAGACTCAACCGGCTCCGGCAGCCTTTACGCTGTTTGGTATTCCTGACCAGGATAAGCAAGAAAACCACTTTGCGATTCAAATTCCTTACGCGCTGGGCATCATCGCCACACGCTCTGTGGATAAGCAAGTGACCGGTCTTAAAGATTTGATGGTGCAGCACGAAGAGCGTATTCGTAACGGCATGAAGGCTTATAGCCTGCTGGAACAACTGCGTGCAGGTTCTAAAGACCAGGCTGTTCGCGATAACTTTGAGTCCGTCAAGAAAGACCTGGGTTATGGTTTGCTGCTGAAACGCTATACCCCGAATGTGGCTGACGCGACAGAAGCACAAATTCAGCAAGCAACCAAAGATTCGATTCCACGCGTTGCGCCGCTGTACTTTGCATTCCGTATCATGGTTGGCTGTGGCTTCTTGATGCTGTTTATCATCGCTGTTTCGTTCTGGACCGTGACTCGTAACGCTATCGGCTCGAAAAAATGGCTGTTGCGTGCGGCACTTTATGGCATTCCGTTGCCGTGGATTGCGATTGAGTCCGGTTGGTTTGTTGCTGAATATGGTCGTCAACCGTGGGCTGTGGGTGAGGTGCTGCCAACGGCCGTCGCTAACTCATCTCTTGCCGTGGGCGATCTGATTTTCTCGATGGTACTGATTTGCGGCCTTTACACGCTGTTTATGGTGGCGGAGCTGTTCCTGATGTTCAAATTTGCTCGCCTTGGGCCGAGCAGTCTGAAAACAGGGCGCTATCACTTTGAGCAGTCCAATGTGGCTTCTCAGCCGGCACGCTAAGACAGGAGTCGTCAAATGATCGATTATGAAGTATTGCGTTTTATCTGGTGGCTGCTGATTGGCATTCTGCTGATTGGTTTTGCAGTCACCGATGGCTTCGATATGGGCGTGGGCATGCTGTCACGCATCATTGGCCGCACTGACGTTGAACGCCGCATTATGGTGAACTCCATCGCCCCTCACTGGGATGGTAACCAGGTGTGGCTCATCACCGCGGGTGGTGCGCTCTTTGCTGCCTGGCCAATGGTTTATGCGGCTGCCTTCTCTGGCTTCTATGTGGCAATGATTCTGGTGCTGGCTTCGTTGTTCTTCCGTCCGGTAGGCTTTGACTACCGCTCGAAGATTGAAGACATGCGCTGGCGCAACATGTGGGACTGGGGCATTTTCGTCGGTAGCTTTGTACCACCGTTGGTTATCGGCGTGGCATTCGGCAACCTGTTGCAGGGCGTACCGTTCAATGTTGATGAGTATCTGCGCCTGTACTATACCGGTAACTTCTTCCAGTTGCTGAACCCGTTCGGTTTACTGGCGGGGGTTGTGAGCGTCTCCATGATCATTGCGCAGGGTGCAACTTACCTGCAAATGCGCACCGTGGGTGAACTTCACCTGCGTTCCAAAGCTGCGGCGCAAATCGCAGCCCTGGTGATGATGGTGTGCTTCGCACTGGCAGGTGTTTGGGTGATTTACGGTATCGATGGTTACGTTGTGACCTCCGAGCTTAATCATCATGCGGCATCGAATCCGTTAACTAAAGAAGTGGCGCGTCAGGCAGGTGCCTGGATGGTGAACTTCAATAATATGCCGATTCTGTGGCTCATCCCTGCGTTGGGTGTAGTACTGCCGTTGCTGACAGTGTTGATGTCACGTCTGGAGAAAGGGGCGATGGCCTTTGTGTTCTCCTCTCTGACGCTGGCTTGTGTGATTCTGACCGCTGGTATTGCGATGTTCCCGTTCGTGATGCCTTCCAGCACCATGCTGAATGCTAGCCTGACAATGTGGGATGCAACATCCAGCCAACTGACGCTGAATGTGATGACGTATGTTGCCGCGGTGTTTGTACCGATCATTCTTATCTACACCACCTGGTGTTACTGGAAAATGTTCGGTCGAATCACCAAAGAGCATATCGAAAGCAACACCCACTCTCTGTACTAAGTAAGGAGCTGATTATGTGGTACTTTGCATGGATTCTGGGAACGCTTCTTGCCTGTGCTTTCGGCATTATTACCGCCCTGGCGCTTGAGCATGTTGAAGCGAGTAAAGCGGGTAAAGAAGAACTGTAATGGAAGTAATTATCGCAAAGCTTTATGCGGTAATGGATAAGAGCCCTTTAAGGGCTCTTTCCTTGATAATGGCATTGATCCTGGCCGGGTGTATGTTTTGGGACCCGTCACGCTTTGCAGCAAAAACCAGTGACCTGGCAATCTGGCATGGTTTTTTGCTGATGTGGGCAGTGTGTACTGGTGTCATTCATGGCGTGGGCTTCCGCCCTCGTAAAATGCTGTGGCAGGGGGTTTTTAGCCCATTACCCGCACAATTAGTTCTGCTGGCAGGACTGGCTATTTTCTTCTTTTGATGCTTCTTTCACCTTAAAGCTTTTTACACACGTTTTATGGGCTTTAACAAGCCCATAAATATTTACCTAACGTTTAATGCAACCCATTCCCAACCCCCATCCTCTTGCGTATAGTAGCAACGTTTAATTGCATTACCGGGATGTAAAGTGAGTACAACGCTGTTTCGATGGCCGGTTCGTGTCTACTACGAAGATACCGATGCCGGTGGTGTGGTATACCACGCCAGTTATGTTGCTTTCTATGAAAGAGCACGCACTGAGATGCTGCGCCAGCACCACTTTAACCAACAAGATTTGTTGGCTGAGCGCATCGCCTTTGTCGTACGCAGGATGACCGTGGATTATCTTGCGCCTGCCCGACTCGACGATTTACTCGAAATCCAAAGTGAAATTACATCAATGCGTGGCACCTCTATGGTATTTACGCAGCGAATAGTCAATGCCGATGGGCGGGTACTCAATGAAGCTGAGGTCCTGATCGTTTGTGTTGATCTTCTCTCAATGAAGCCTCGTGCGCTTCCCAAGTCTATTGTCGCGGAGTTCAAGCAGTGACTGACATGAATATCCTTGATTTGTTCCTGAAGGCAAGCCTTCTGGTCAAATTTATCATGTTGATTTTGATTGGTTTTTCCATTGCATCATGGGCAATCATTATTCAGCGTACGCGAATCCTCAATGCTGCTACTCGTGAAGCAGAAGCATTTGAAGATAAGTTCTGGTCGGGCATCGAACTGTCCCGTCTCTATCAGGAAAGCCAGGGCCGTCGTGACAATCTTGGTGGCTCTGAACAAATTTTCTATTCAGGTTTTAAAGAGTTTGCCCGCTTGCACCGCGCTAATACGCATGCGCCGGAGGCCGTCGTTGATGGCGCATCCCGTGCTATGCGTATCTCTATGAGCCGCGAGCTGGAAACGCTTGAAACGCATATTCCTTTCCTCGGAACAGTCGGTTCCATCAGCCCATATATCGGTCTGTTTGGTACGGTTTGGGGGATCATGCACGCCTTTATCGCACTCGGTGCGGTAAAACAAGCGACGTTGCAGATGGTTGCGCCAGGTATCGCAGAAGCATTGATTGCAACCGCAATCGGCCTGTTCGCTGCAATCCCTGCGGTTATGGCGTACAACCGCCTGAACCAACGCGTGAACAAACTGGAATTGAATTACGACAACTTCATGGAAGAGTTCACGGCTATCCTGCACCGTCAGGCTTTTACCAGCAGCGATAAGCAGTAAGGGGTAAGTCATGGCCAGACGTACACGTGGTCGTCGTGAACTAAAGTCAGAAATTAACATCGTGCCTTTGCTGGACGTGCTGTTGGTACTGTTGCTTATTTTTATGGCAACGGCACCCATCATCACGCAAAGCGTTGAGGTGGATTTACCGGATGCAACTGATTCGCAGACGGTAAGCAGTAACGATGAGCCACCGGTCATTATTGAAGTGTCCGGGGTAGGGCAGTACAGCGTGGTGGTTGAGAAGGATCGTATGGACCAGTTGCCTTCTGAACAGGTTATTGCGGAAGCGCAGCGCCGTTTGCAGGCAAATCCGAAAACGGTCTTTTTGATCGGTGGTGCTAAAGATGTTCCTTATGAGGAAATCATCAAAGCACTTAACATGCTGCATAGTGCAGGTGTGAAATCCGTCGGTCTGATGACGCAGCCAATCTGATCCATCTCGCTATATTTGGGAACCGATAGTGTCAAAGGCAACCATAGAAAACGATAAGCTCAAGCGCGCGATAATCGTCTCAGTGATTTTGCATATCATCTTGATTGCAATCCTGATTTGGAGTTCGTTTGACGAGCACATCGACGCCAGTGCTGGTGGCGGTGGGGGCTCGGCTATTGACGCGGTCATGGTCGACCCAGGTGCTGTTGTGCAGCAGTACAATCGTCAGCAACAACAGCAGGCGAGCAGTAAACGTGCCGCGCAGCAACGCGAGAAACAAGCGCAACAACAGGCTGAAGAACTTCAGGAAAAACAGGCTGCTGAACAACAGCGTCTGAAGCAACTGGAGAAAGAACGCCTCGAAGCGCAGGAACAAGCGAAGCAGCAAGCAGATCAGCAGAAACAAGCGCAAGAAGCGGCTAAAGAAGCGCAGGAGCAGCAAAAGCAAGCTGAAGCCGCTGCGGCGAAAGCTAAAGCAGATGCTAAAGCTCAAGCGGATGCTCAGGCAAAATCTCAGGCTGATGCCCAGGCTAAAGCTGCGGAAGAAGCAGCGAAGAAAGCGCAAGCGGACGCCCAGAAGAAAGCAGCTGATGAAGCGGCTAAAAAAGCTGCGGATGCGCAGAAAAAAGCCGCTGCTGATGCCGCTGCAGCTGCGAAAAAAGCTCAGCAAGACGCCGAGAAGAAAGCCGCAGATGCTGCCGCTAAGAAAGCTCAGCAAGATGCTGAGAAAAAAGCTGCTGCAGAAGCTGCCAAAAAAGAAGCTGCTGAAGCCGCTGCTGCGGAAAAAGCTGCTTCAGAAAAAGCCGCAGCGGATAAGGCTGCTGCTGCAAAAGCTGCCGCAGATAAGAAAGCGGCTGCGGATGCTAAGAAAAAGGCTGCAGCTGAGAAAGCCGCTGCCGATAAAGCAGCAGCCGAGGGCGTTGACGATCTCTTTGGCGACCTGAGTTCAGGTAAGAATGCACCGAAAGGTGCTTCTGGCAAGACTGGCTCCGGAAGCACTGCAGGGTCGAATGCCGGCGCTAGCGGAGCTTCGCAAAGTGACATTGCAGCTTATTCCGCCCTGGTGCAGGCTGCGATTAAAGGCCATCTTTATGACTGGGATACTTATAAAGGTAAAACTTGTACGTTGCGTGTGAAGATTGGTCAGGACGGAACTCTTCTTGGTGTTACACAGGAAGGTGGCGATCCTACGTTTTGTCAGGCAATGTTGTCGGCTACGAATCGTATGTCTAAGTTTCCGAAACCACCAACAAAAGCTGTTTATGAGGTTTTCAGAAATGTTCCATTAGACTTTAAGCCTTAATGAGAGATGCTCTTATAAAGTTGTTCTTTCAACTAAGAACAGTCACAGGGTTTTGGTAGTTTTGTGTATTTGAGTTTGTTAACATTCTGCTAAATTATCGTGGGCTATGGGCTCAGATAAGGGAGATATGATGAAGCAGGCATTTCGAGTAGCGTTAAGTTTCTTAATGCTGTGGGCAGCAGTGCTGCACGCAGAAGTTCGTATTGAAATCACCCAAGGGGTGGATTCAGCACGTCCTATTGGTGTAGCTCCGTTCAAATGGGCAGGCCCTGGTGCCGCACCAGAAGATATTGGTGGCATCGTTGCCGCTGATTTACGTAACAGTGGCAAATTCAATCCATTGGATCGTTCACGTTTACCGCAGCAGCCTGGCTCCGCTCAGGAAGTGCAACCGGCCGCGTGGACCGCGCTGGGTATTGATGCTGTTGTTGTAGGCCAGGTAACACCAAACGGTGATGGTAGCTATACCGTTGCTTACCAGTTGGTTGATACTTCTGGCGCACCGGGCACCGTTCTGGCTCAGAACTCCTACAAAGTGAACAAACAATGGCTTCGCTATGCCGGTCATACCGCCAGCGATGAAGTGTTTGAGAAGCTGACCGGTATCAAAGGCGCATTCCGTACTCGTATTGCGTACGTTGTACAGACCAATGGCGGCCAATTCCCGTATGAACTGCGCGTGTCTGATTACGATGGCTACAACCAGTTTGTGGTTCACCGTTCACCGCAGCCGTTAATGTCACCAGCCTGGTCTCCGGATGGTAGCAAAGTGGCGTACGTAACGTTTGAAAGCGGTCGTTCAGCGCTGGTTATCCAGACTCTGGCGAATGGCGCAGTGCGTCAGGTGGCTTCATTCCCACGTCATAATGGCGCGCCAACCTTCTCTCCAGACGGCAGCAAACTGGCTTTCGCTCTGTCGAAAACCGGTAGTCTGAACCTGTATGTCATGGACATTGGTTCTGGTCAGATTCGTCAGGTGACTGATGGTCGCAGTAACAATACTGAGCCAACCTGGTTCCCGGATAGCCAGAACCTGGCTTACACCTCCGATCAGGCAGGTCGTCCACAGATTTATAAAGTAAATGTTAATGGCGGTGCTCCGCAACGTATCTCCTGGGAAGGTTCTCAAAACCAGGATGCGGACGTGAGTTCCGACGGTAAGTTTATGGTGATGGTGAGCTCCAACGGTGGGCAACAACACATTGCCAAACAGGATCTGGTAGCGGGTGGCGTACAAACTTTATCGTCAACGTTCCTGGATGAAACGCCAAGTCTGGCACCGAACGGCACGATGGTTATCTACAGCTCTTCTCAGGGGATGGGATCTGTGCTGAATCTGGTCTCAACAGATGGGCGTTTCAAAGCGCGTCTTCCGGCAACCGATGGTCAGGTTAAATTCCCTGCCTGGTCGCCGTATCTGTGATAATAAAATATTAAAGGATCAAAGAAATGCAACTGAACAAAGTGCTGAAAGGGCTGATGCTGGCACTGCCTGTTATGGCAATCGCTGCGTGTAGTTCTAACAAGAGCGCCAACAACGAGAGCGGCGAAGGTATGCTGGGCGCCGGCACTGGTATGGACGCTAACGGTGGCAATGGCAACATGTCATCTGAAGAACAGGCTCGCCTGCAGATGCAACAGCTGCAACAGAACAACATCGTATACTTCGGTCTGGACAAGTACGATGTGAGCTCTGAATTTGCTGCAATGCTGGATGCGCACGCAAACTTCCTGCGTAGCAACCCATCTTACAAAGTGACTGTAGAAGGTCACGCGGATGAACGTGGTACCCCGGAATACAACATCTCCCTGGGCGAGCGTCGTGCTACCGCTGTTAAGATGTACCTGCAAGGTAAAGGCGTTTCTGCAGACCAGATCTCCATCGTTTCTTACGGTAAAGAAAAACCAGCAGTACTGGGTCATGACGAAGCGGCTTACGCTAAAAACCGTCGTGCCGTACTGGTTTACTAAGAGAACTGCATGAACAGTAACCTCAGACATCACTTGTTGAGTCTGTCGTTACTGGTTGGCATAGCGGCCCCCTGGGCCGCTACTGCTCAGGCGCCAATCAGTAGTGTCGGCTCAGGCTCGGTCGAAGACCGTGTCACTCAACTCGAGCGTATCTCTAACGCTCACAGTCAACTTTTAACCCAACTCCAACAACAACTCTCTGATAATCAAAATGATATTGATTCCCTGCGTGGTCAAATTCAGGAAAGTCAGTACCAGTTGAATCAGGTTGTTGAACGTCAGAAGCAAATTTTATTGCAGATAGACAGCCTTGGCAGCGGTGCTGCAGCAGGGCAAGCGGCGGGTACAACCGATCAAGGCGCTGCGGCTACCGCAACGCCTGATGCGGGTGCAGCGGCTAACGCACCGGCAGCAGCAGCTCCGGTGCAAGGTGGCGATGCTAATAGCGACTACAATGCCGCTATTGCCATGGTGCAGGATAAGTCCCGCCAGGACGAAGCCATTGCGGCATTTCAGAGTTTTGTGAAGAAGTACCCTGATTCAACTTATCAGCCCAATGCCAATTATTGGTTGGGACAGTTGAATTACAACAAAGGGAAAAAAGACGATGCGGCGTTTTATTTTGCCTCCGTGGTGAAAAATTACCCTAAATCGCCTAAGGCCCCAGATGCCATGTTTAAAGTCGGTGTGATCATGCAAGACAAAGGTGATACCGCAAAAGCGAAAGCTGTATATCAACAAGTCATCAAACAGTTCCCCAATACCGAAGGCGCAAAGCAGGCTCAAAAACGTCTGAATGCGATGTAATGTGTACGGCATGACCAGATTTTGCTGTTTTTCTGGTCAAGCCGAACGAAACGCGAGCCATTAGGTGATCTTGATCGAAATTCTTGTTGCGTCAAAATCTTAAATCAGTAATATATGCCGCCGTTGCCAAGGGATATCGAATAGCCCGAAAGCCGCGCAAAAGTGGGTCGTTAGCTCAGTTGGTAGAGCAGTTGACTTTTAATCAATTGGTCGCAGGTTCGAATCCTGCACGACCCACCACTTTTGATGTTGTATTAAGTAAGTGAATCGTGAAGGGTTTGAACCTTAGCAGGTTCGAGTTGAGCGAAAGCGAAACAGCGTTGCTTTAGCAACGACCCGAAGGGTGAGGCCAAAGGCCGAATCATCCTGCACGACCCACCACTTTTGAAGTTGTAGTAGTACGACGTTGGGTGATTAGCTCAGTTGGTAGAGCACCTCCTTTACACGGAGGGGGTCGGCGGTTCGAGCCCGTCATCACCCACCATCGGGTCGTTAGCTCAGTTGGTAGAGCAGTTGACTTTTAATCAATTGGTCGCAGGTTCGAATCCTGCACGACCCACCACTTTAAAATGGTATTGAGTAAGCGAAGGGTGAGGTCAAAGGCCGAATTATCCTGCGCAATCAAACAATACTACAAAATTCAGGCAACACCCGTATGGGTCGTTAGCTCAGTTGGTAGAGCAGTTGACTTTTAATCAATTGGTCGCAGGTTCGAATCCTGCACGACCCACCAATTTAGATACTGGTGGTAAGAAGCCTGAATGAACATTGCAAGTCCCGAAAGGGGTCGTTAGCTCAGTTGGTAGAGCAGTTGACTTTTAATCAATTGGTCGCAGGTTCGAATCCTGCACGACCCACCACTTTTGATGTTGTATTAAGTAAGTGAATCGTGAAGGGTTTGAACCTTAGCAGGTTCGAGTTGAGCGAAAGCGAAACAGCGTTGCTTTAGCAACGACCTGAAGGGTGAGGCCAAAGGCCGAATCATCCTGCACGACCCACCACCTTTGATGTTGTATTGAGTTTGTACGACACACCAGTGTAAAAAGGCGCCCTAAAGGCGCCTTTTTGCTATTTGTAGTTTGCGCATAACGAAATGTTCAATCATCCTGTCTGCTTCACCAAATTCCTCACGACAATCCTGCCGTAATTCGCTATCTTGTTTAGCATACAAAACAACCTTGGCCATTTCTGGTTGGTCTCCACCAGAATAGTGCTAATTTGGTTAAGCCAGTCAAACGAGAAAGCACTATGAGCATAATGTTCGATCCAGAAACGGCTATTTATCCTTTCCCTCCGAAACCACAACCTCTGAGTTCGGATGAAAAGCAATTTTACCGCGAAAAAATCAAGCGCCTGCTCAAAGAGCGCAACGCAGTGATGGTGGCTCATTACTACACTGACCCTGAGATTCAGGCCCTGGCTGAAGAAACGGGCGGTTGTATTTCCGATTCCCTTGAGATGGCACGTTTTGGGGCGAATCATCCGGCAACCACGCTACTGGTTGCCGGGGTGCGCTTTATGGGCGAAACCTCGAAAATCCTCAGCCCGGAAAAAACAGTCCTGATGCCAACGCTCAATGCAGAGTGTTCTCTGGATCTCGGCTGCCCAATCGAAGAGTTCAATGCCTTTTGCGATCAACATCCTGATCGCACCGTGGTGGTCTATGCTAATACTTCCGCTGCGGTGAAAGCGCGCGCGGATTGGGTTGTGACCTCAAGCATTGCTGTTGAATTAATTGAACATCTCGACAGCCTCGGCGAGAAAATTATTTGGGCGCCGGATCGCCACCTTGGAAGCTATGTTCAAAAGCAGACCGGAGCGGATGTGCTGTGCTGGCAGGGTGCTTGCATCGTGCATGACGAGTTTAAAACCCAGGCATTAACGCGCATGAAAGCGCTGTATCCAGATGCTGCGGTTCTTGTTCATCCAGAATCCCCGCAGGCGGTGGTAGATTTGGCCGATGCAGTGGGCTCGACCAGCCAGCTTATCGCGGCGGCCCAAACGTTGCCGCACAAGAAGCTTATCGTGGCGACTGACCGCGGTATTTTTTACAAAATGCAGCAGGCATGCCCGGATAAAGAGTTGTTTGAAGCACCGACCGCAGGCGAAGGAGCAACGTGTCGTACTTGTGCTCATTGCCCGTGGATGGCAATGAACGGCCTCAAAGCTATCGCAGAGGGACTGGAGCAGGGCGGAGCGGCGCACGAGATTCATGTTGATGCTGCACTGCGTGAGGGCGCGCTGGTGCCATTAAATCGAATGTTAGATTTTGCCGCGGAATTGCGACGCAACATTAAAGGTAACGCGTAAGGATTCTACCTTCAGGAGCGAATATGGATTTTTTCAGTACGCAGAATATTTTGGTTCACATCCCCATCGGAACAGGCGGGTATGATTTATCGTGGATTGAAGCGATCGGAACCGTGGCGGGCTTACTGTGCATCTGGTTGGCAAGTCTTGAGAAAATTAGCAATTATGCTTTCGGTTTAATTAACGTCACGCTATTTGCAGTTATTTTCTTTCAAATCCAACTGTATGCGAGCCTGCTGTTACAGTTGTTCTTTTTTGCGGCTAATATTTATGGCTGGTATGCCTGGTCGAGACAGACGAACGACAATCAGGCTGCCCTCCATATTCGCTGGTTACCGTTGCCTAAAGCGCTTGCGTGGATAGCGGTGTGCGTCGGCGCTATTGGGTTGATGACCGTGTTTATCGATCCGGTGTTTGCATTCCTGACCCACACGGCGGTTTCTGTGATGCAGGCGCTGGGCCTGAATGTCACCATGCCTGAACTCCAGCCTGACGCCTTCCCGTTCTGGGATTCCTGCATGATGGTACTGTCGATTGTCGCGATGATTCTCATGACCCGTAAGTATGTCGAAAACTGGATACTGTGGGTGATCATCAACGTAATTAGCGTCGTTATCTTTGCTTTGCAGGGCGTTTACGCCATGTCCCTGGAATATTTGATCCTGACATTTATTGCGCTCAACGGCAGTCGCATGTGGATCAACAGCGCGCGCGAACGTGGCTCACGCGCATTTTCCTGATCAGTGATGATGGTGAGCATGACCGTGGTGGTCATGCTCATTTAAATCACAATCCTGGCCGTGGCAAAGCTGATACTCCATTTGCACCGTGGCGTGCTCAATCTGATATTCATCTTTCAGGAAATGGTGAATGCGTTCCAGCAAAGCGTCATGGTCGTGCGGTGGAACCACCTGAACATGCAGCGTCATAAGCGGTTTCTCACCTACTAACCAGATATGCACATGATGGACATTACGCACTTCCGGAATAGTTCTGGCTAATTTGCGTTTCAGGACGGGAATATCAATGGCATGCGGTGCACCTTCGAGAAGTTCGTTGACGCTTTCTTTAAGCAAACTCCATGCGCTACGCAGAACTAAACACGACACCAGCACCGAAAGAATCGGGTCAATGGGCGTCCATCCGGTCCACAAAATAATCAATGCGGCAGCTATAGCTCCCACCGAACCTAATAGATCCCCCAGAACATGCAGGGCAGCGGCGCGAACGTTAATATTCTTTTCTTCATTTCCTCGATGCAAAATCCAGAACGAAAACAGATTTGCCAGTAATCCGGCAAAGGCAATAACCAGCATCGTCCAACCGGCGATAGGCTGCGGATGATAAAAACGGATTACCGCTTCCCAGACAATCAGAACCGTAATCACCACCAAAGCAATCGCATTAACAAACGCTGCGAGCGTGGTCAGCCTCAGCCAACCGAAAGTATGACGAGCATTGGGAGGGCGTCGAGCGAACTGTACCGCCAATAATGCAACCAATAACGCCGCCGCATCCGTCAGCATATGACCGGCATCAGCAAGCAGCGCAAGCGACCCGGAAATTAACCCGCCGACGACCTCTGCAACCATAAAAAGGGCGGTGACGGTAAATGCCCAGAACAGGCGTCTGGAGTTGGAATTACCCGAGGAGTGTTGATGTGAATGCGCCATGGTTTCTCTATATCCGGAAACAATAATGCGCTAATTATAACCACTACACTGATTAACTCATTGAATAAAACTCATAAAAAAAGGAGAGCCGGGGCTCTCCTGATTTCACGGATTTAAATTACTGCGTGGTGCCGTCTACTTTCGTGTTCACGTCATCCCCGCTGCCGGTTCCAACCTTCTCATTGGTATCCGGGCATTTACCGTCTTTACACATCGAATTTTTATGGATTTCATCTTTGCTCATTCCATCGGTGGTCATACCGCTGGAACTGGTTGAGCCATTAGGATGAAGCATTGTGCCGCCATTGTTGATATTGCTGTTATCAACGCCTTTAGGCGCGATGTTCTGATTCGCATCAGGTGCCACCTGGCCTGCCTCGGCGCTAGCATTTGCCTGGCCGTTATTACTGCCGCTGGTTTCAGCAGCCATTGCCATGCCGCTTGCGACTGAAAGGGTTGCTGTTAAGAAAAGTGCAGTGAGTTTATTCATCTTAATGCTCCTGTTCTGGTTGTTATTGCTGGATAACTTCTTCCAACAGGCACTGGATTTATTCTGAGCTTTTGACTTTTATCCGATAAACATGTCACTAATAAAAGCCTTATCAGAATACAATTTTGCTAAAAGAGAACTTTTTAGTGTTAACAATTAAAAATTGTAGCGGTAAACCGGCGTTTTACCATTTTTTGACGCTTTTTAGGTCGTTTCCAGGAATATTCCGTCTGAAGTGTAAAAGCCCGTTTACACTTCCGGCTTGAAGCGATAGATTGAAGGGATTGCAACTAAGCTAAAACTCAAGGCCATCCCCGGAAATCTCATGAATTATCAGAACGACGACTTACGCATCAAAGAAATCAACGAACTTTTGCCTCCAGTAGCGCTGCTCGAAAAATTCCCCGCCACTGAAAAAGCGGCTGCGACGGTATCCGGCGCTCGCAAAGCGATCCATAAAATTCTTAAAGGAAATGACGATCGCCTGCTTGTTGTTATCGGCCCATGCTCGATTCACGATGTTAAAGCGGCGAAAGAGTACGGCGCGCGCCTGCTGACACTGCGTGAAGAACTGCAGGGCGAGCTGGAAATCGTTATGCGTGTTTACTTCGAAAAACCACGCACCACGGTTGGCTGGAAAGGGCTGATTAACGATCCGCACATGGACAGCAGCTACCAAATTAACGATGGTCTGCGTATCGCTCGCAAACTGCTGCTAGACATCAACGACTCAGGCCTGCCAGCCGCGGGTGAGTTTTTAGATATGATCACCCCGCAGTACCTGGCGGATCTGATGAGCTGGGGTGCCATTGGCGCACGTACTACAGAATCTCAGGTTCACCGCGAACTGGCATCTGGTCTGTCATGCCCGGTTGGCTTTAAAAATGGTACCGACGGCACCATGAAAGTAGCCATCGACGCCATCAATGCGGCGGGTGCGCCACACTGCTTCCTGTCTGTCACCAAATGGGGCCATTCAGCCATCGTTAATACCAGCGGAAACGGCGACTGCCATATCATTCTGCGTGGCGGTAAAGAGCCAAACTACAGTGCGGCGCACGTTGCTCAGGTTAAGGCTGATTTGCAGAAAGCGGGCTTGCCTGCTCAGGTGATGATTGATTTCAGCCACGCCAACAGTAGCAAACAATTTAAGAAGCAGATGGAAGTGGCTACGGACGTTTGCCAACAGATTGCAGGCGGTGATAGCGCGATCACAGGCGTCATGATTGAAAGCCATCTGGTTGAAGGCAATCAGAACCTCGAGAGCGGCGAGCCATTGGTGTACGGCAAGAGTGTGACTGATGCGTGCATTGGCTGGGAAGATACTGAAACTGTTCTGCGCCAACTGGCAGCGGCTGTGAAAACCCGTCGCGGATAACTCTTTCGCGGCAGTATAAGAAAGGCGTGGATCTCACCACGCCTTGTTCACATCTAACGAATTACTTCGCTTTACCTTGATTTGCTACCGCTGCGGCTTTTGCTGCGATTTCATCAGCATTACCCAGATAGTAGCGTTTCAGCGGTTTGAAGTTCTCGTCGAACTCATACACCAACGGCACGCCAGTTGGGATATTCAGCTCAAGAATTTCATCTTCGCTCAGGTTGTCCAGGAATTTAACCAGCGCACGCAGGGAGTTACCGTGAGCGGCAACAATCACGCGCTCGCCGCTTTTCATGCGTGGAAGAATGGTTTCATTCCAGTAAGGAATAACGCGATCGATAGTCAGCGCCAGGCTTTCGGTTACCGGCAGCTCTTTATCGCTCAGGCTTGCATAACGTGGATCATGGCCCGGGAAACGTTCGTCATCACGCGTCAGTTCTGGAGGCGTGATCGCAAAGCCGCGACGCCATTGTTTAACTTGCTCGTCACCATATTTTTCTGCGGTTTCAGCTTTGTTCAGCCCTTGCAGTGCGCCGTAGTGACGTTCATTCAGCTTCCAGGACTTCTCAACTGGCAGCCAGGCCTGATCCAGTTCATCGAGGATGTTCCACAGAGTGTGGATGGCACGTTTCAGCACAGAAGTATAAGCAAAGTCGAAGGAGTAGCCTTCATCTTTCAACAACTTACCTGCTGCTTTCGCTTCAGTTTTACCTTTCTCAGACAGATCAACGTCATACCAACCGGTGAAGCGGTTTTCGTTGTTCCACTGGCTTTCACCGTGACGAACCAGAACCAGCTTAGTAACAGCCATAGTTTACTCCTTAATAAGCCTGCGATTAATGATAACGATTATCATTATATTGCCGCAAAGGGGCCAGCGGCAATGCTAAACGTTTAACATAGCGAAAAAGAGTGTGGAGTGTAAGGTGGATGTGAACGGTTGTTATATTTTTGCTGTTAAATGGCGGGAAATCCAGCGAATCGAATAAGATTCGCCCTCCCGAAAGAGGGCGCTAACCTTACAGCGGAATAAATTCATACTCCGTAACGCTCAAATACTCATCACCTGGCTGTAGCCAACAGTCGGGCTGCGGCCATTCCGGGTGATTGGGGCTGTCGGGCAAAAATTCACTTTCAAGCGCCAGACCTTGATAAGCATTATAAGTGCCTTGCTCTCGGGCTGCTGTTCCGTCCAGATAGTTGCCGCTATAAAACTGCAACGCCGGTGCGGTGGTATAAACCGTCATTTGCAGTTTATTGTCGCTCGACCAGACATGTGCCGCAGGTTGGCTGGCATCGCCCTGCACCTGCAGCAAGAAAGCGTGGTCATAGCCTTTCACCAATACCTGATCGTTATCTTTCAGGAAATCCTCAGCGATAGTTTTTGGCGTGCGGAAATCAAACCCGGTATTTGTCACATCGGCAAGACCGGCCTGCGGTATACCGTTGCTGTCCACCGGCAAATAACTATCGGCCAGCAGTTGCAGTTTGTGCTGGCGAATATCGTTTTGTTTACCGTCGAGATTGAAATAAGCATGATTAGTCAGATTCACCGGGCACGGTTTGCTGGTTTTGGCGCGGAATTCGACGGTGATGCAGTTATCGTCATTTAGCGCATAACGCGCGGTGGCGCGCAGCTCGCCAGGGAAACCCTGATCGCCATCCTGAGAGTCCAGCGTGTACAACACTTCGTGTTCATTCTGACGCACAATACGCCAGCGGCGTTTATCGAACCCATCCGGGCCGCCGTGCAATTGATGCGCCCCCTGATTGGCGGTGACATTCACGGTGATGCCATCGCGCGTAAACTGGCTGTTGGCAATCCTGTTGGCATAGCGTCCAACCGTTGCCCCCAGATATGCCGACTGATTCAAATAATCTTCCGGCGTTTCGCAGCCGAGCAGCGTTTCGCGCACGGTTCCGTCTTTCATCGGCACGCGGCACGACAGCAGCGTTGCGCCCCAGTCCATCATTGTCACTACCAACCCCGCGCTGTTACGCAGGGTAGAGATGCGGAACGGTTGCCCGTCCGGAGCGAGTTGAGGTGTTTCTTTTAGCATTGACCCGCGCCCTCCGATGCTTTGCACACATAGAACGTTTCTTTGATGCCGGTTTTCGCTTCGTACTGCTCTTCAACCGCTTGCTTCACTGCCGGAACCAGCGCTTCAGGAATCAGCGCGACGATGCAACCGCCAAAGCCGCCGCCGGTCATACGTACGCCGCCTTTATCGCCTATAGTCGCTTTAACGATATCAACCAGGGTGTCGATTTGCGGCACGGTGATTTCGAAATCGTCACGCATGGACGCGTGAGATTCAGCCATCAATTCGCCCATACGCTGCAGGTCGCCTTTTGCCAGCGCATCAGCGGCTTCAACGGTGCGGATGTTTTCAGTTAAAACGTGACGAACACGTTTGGCGACAATCGGATCAAGTTCATGCGCCACCGCATTAAATTTCGACAGTTCAACGTCACGCAGCGCTTTTTGGGAGAAGAAACGCGCGCCGGTTTCACATTGCTGGCGACGGGTATTATATTCGCTCCCCACCAGCGTACGTTTGAAGTTACTGTTGATAATGACAACGGCCACGCCTTTTGGCATCGAAACCGCTTTAGTTCCGAGCGAACGGCAATCAATCAGCAAAGCGTGATCTTTTTTACCTAACGCTGAAATCAACTGATCCATGATCCCGCAGTTACAGCCAACAAACTGGTTCTCTGCTTCCTGGCCGTTCAGGGCGATTTGCGAACCATCAAGCGACAGGTGATAAAGTTTCTGGAACACGGTACCTACTGCGACTTCCAGCGAGGCCGATGAACTCAGACCCGCACCTTGTGGCACGTTACCGCTAATCACTAAATCTGCGCCGCCAAAGTTTTTATCACGTTTTTGCAGATGCTTAACCACGCCGCGAACATAGTTCGACCATTGCTGCGTATCGTGGCTCAGGATGGGTTTATCCAGCGAAAATTCATCCACTTGATTGTCGTAATCCGCCGCAATCACGCGCACCATGCGGTCATCACGCTTTGCGCAGCTAATGACTGTCTGGTAGTCGATAGCACACGGCAGTACAAAACCGTCATTGTAATCCGTATGTTCACCAATCAGGTTCACGCGGCCCGGAGCTTGAATGGTATGCGTCGCTGGGTAGCCAAACTGTTCGGCAAAAATGTGTTGGGTTTTATCTTTCAGACTCATTTTTAAACTCCTGCCTCGTGAAAATGGATATCGGATACGGCACGCAAGCGTTCTGCGGCTTGCTCTGCGGTTAAATCACGTTGGGTTTCGGCCAGCATTTCATAGCCGACCATAAATTTACGCACCGTGGCACTGCGCAGCAGCGGGGGATAGAAGTGGGCGTGTAATTGCCAGTGGCTGTTTTCCTCGCCGTTAAACGGTGCGCCGTGCCAACCCATTGAGTATGGGAATGAGCACTGGAAAAGGTTGTCATAGCGGCTGGTCAGTTTTTTCAGTGCCAGCGCCAAATCACGGCTTTGCTCGGCGCTCAAATCGGTAATACGCAGGATGTGCGTTTTTGGCAGCAATAGCGTTTCGAACGGCCACGCCGCCCAGTAAGGCACGACGGCAATCCAGTGTTCGGTTTCGACCACCGTACGGCTGCCATCTTTTAATTCGCGCTGGGCGTAATCCACCAGCATCGGCGAACCGTTTTCAGCAAAGTATTCACGCTGAAGTACATCTTCTCGTGCCACTTCGTTTGGCAGGAAGCTGTTGGCCCAAACCTGGCCGTGCGGATGCGGGTTGGAGCAGCCCATTGCCGCACCTTTATTCTCAAATACCTGCACCCACGGATAGGTTTGCCCTAAATCTGCGGTCTGCTCTTGCCAGGTTTTGACCACTTCTTCCAGCGCCGGAACGGAAAGCTGCGGCAGCGTTTTACTGTGATCGGGTGAAAAACAGATAACCCGGCTGGTGCCGCGCGCGCTTTCGCAACGCATTAAAGGATCGCCGCTTGCTGGCGCGTCCGGGGTGTTCGTCATCAATGCAGCAAAATCATTCGTAAAAACAAATGTGCCGGTGTATTGCGGATTTTTATCGCCGGTTACACGTGTATTGCCAGGACACAAGAAACAATCCGGATCGTGAACCGGTAATGTTTCTTTTGACGGCGTCTCCTGAGCCCCTTGCCATGGGCGCTTGGCGCGATGCGGGGACACCAGAATCCATTGTCCGGTCAGTGGGTTATAACGGCGATGTGGATGATCCACCGGGTTAAACTGCTCCATCACATTTCCTTAATCTGGATAACCTTGAGGGTGGCGGGACTGCCAGCGCCAGGTATCATCTGCCATTTCTTGCAGAGTCCGGCTGACACGCCAGTTAAGTTCCTGGTCAGCTTTGGTGGCGTCAGCCCAATAAGCGGGGAGATCGCCATCACGACGCGGGGCGAAGTGGTAATTCACCGGCTTACCGCACGCGGTGCTGAAGGCGTTGATCACGTCCAGTACGCTGCTGCCGATGCCTGCGCCGAGGTTGTAGATGTGCACGCCAGGTTTGCCTTGCAGCGTTTGCATTGCTGCTACGTGGCCATCGGCGAGATCCATTACATGGATATAGTCGCGTACGCCGGTGCCGTCTTCGGTTGGGTAATCATTGCCAAAAACAGCCAGTGAATCGCGACGCCCTACGGCAACCTGCGCGATGTACGGCATCAGGTTGTTAGGAATACCTTGCGGGTCTTCACCCATATCGCCTGACGGATGTGCGCCGACCGGGTTGAAGTAACGCAGCAGCGCCACGCTCCAGTTCGGCTGGGCCTTTTGCAGGTCAGCCAGAATCTGTTCCACCATCAGCTTACTGCGCCCGTAGGGGCTTGCAGGCGTTCCGGTTGGGAAGCTTTCAACGTAAGGGATTTGCGGCTGGTCGCCATAAACGGTGGCAGAAGAGCTAAAGATGAAGTTGGTGACATTGGCGGCGCGCATGGCGGAAATCAGGCGCAATGTGCCAGTAACATTGTTGTCGTAATATTCCAGCGGTTTGCTGACGGACTCGCCCACGGCTTTGAGGCCTGCGAAGTGAATCACGGCGTCAATCTGGTGATCGTGGAAGATCTCGGCCAAAAGCGCTTCATCACGGATATCGCCGTCAATGAACAGAGGATGTTTACCGCCAAGACGTTCAATAACTGGCAGCACGCTACGTTTGCTGTTGCACAGATTATCTAGAATCACAACGTCGTGGCCATTTTGCAGCAGTTGTACGCAGGTATGACTGCCAATGTAACCGCTACCACCTGTTACCAATACTCTCATTTTTCGCTCCATTGCGCGTATGGTATGTAATAAACATAGCATAACAGAGATGCGAAAAGTGTGACATGCGCTAAATTAGTGGAATCGTTTACACTGATATTTCATAGCGAATTATTCTTGCGAAAAATGATTATAAAACAAAGGGTCGTGGCGATGATGTTGCGGGTTGTCTGAAAGTGGCAAATGCCATGAAGATCAAGGCAATGTCGGACGTCGCTCACGCTAGTCCGACGTGGAAAAAGAAGTTATAAGTCCTCAAAGTGATAACGATAAGCCTCGCCATCGGCCACAAAGGTCAGCCGTTTGGTGATGCACTCGGGCGCATCTTCGGCGTGGTGTGAAACAAACAGCAATTGGGTTTCACCTTCGCCAATCAAAATATCAATGAAGCGGCGCACCAGTTGGCGATTTAGCGGATCCAGCCCTTGCAGGGGTTCATCCAGAATCAACAGCGTAGGGTGCTTCACGAGCGCACGCGCAATCAAAGCCAGCCGCTGTTGGCCCCAGGAAAGGCTGTGGAAGGGGGCGTCGGCAATAGCATTATCCATGCCGAGCATATGTAACCATTGGCGGGCGAGCTTATGCTGGCGGTCAGAAACGGCCTGATAAATCCCAATCGAATCAAAATAACCCGACAGGACGACGTTGCGCACCGTGGTACTGACCCGGTAATCGAGATGCAAATTGCTGCTGACATATCCGATATGCTTTTTAATATCCCAGATGGTTTCCCCGCTGCCGCGACGGCGACCAAACAGCGTTAAATCGTTGCTGTAGCCTTGCGGATGATCGCCGGTGACCAGACTCAGCAATGTCGATTTACCCGCGCCGTTGGGGCCGACGATTTGCCAGTGCTCACCGGCGTTTACCGTCCAGGAGAGTTTATGCAGGATTGGCCTGTCGTTATATTCCACTACGCCATCGCGCAGAATAATACGCGGCTGATCTTCTGGCAGCGTGTAGCGTGCGCTCGGATCGTCCGCTTCGGGTAGAGCAACGCCCGCCAGTTTTTCACTGTGCGCGAGTTGGGCAATCAGCGCCTGTTCGAGGAGTTTTTGCTTTTCGCCGACTTCAATCAGCGCACAATCTGCCAGCACGCCAGCGTGTTGGACGAAATCAGGAATTTCATCGAAACGGTTAAGAACCAGTACTACGGTGTAGCCGTGTGCGTTCAGCTCGCCTAACAAGCCTGCAAGCTGCTCGCGGGATTTTACATCCAGCCCGTCAAACGGCTCATCGAGTATCAGCAAATCAGGCTTTGGCATCAGTGCCTGGCAGAGCAGGGTTTTGCGGGTTTCGCCGGTAGAAAGATATTTAAAGCGGCGGGTGAGGAGAGAAGTAATGCCGAAAAGTGCCGCCAGCTTTTGGCAACGAGCCTCATCTTTTACTTCATCCTGAATAATTTCCGCCGTGGTACGGCCGGTATCGTCTTCGTCAGGGCTTAATAAATCGGTGTTATTGCGCTCCCATTCATCTCTGACCAGCTTTTGCAGTTGTTCAAATGAGAGATGGGCAATACGTGAAAATGTGCTCTGGCGTGCGCCTTTTTGTAGTGGAAGTGTACCGGCGAGAGCGCGGGCCAGTGCTGATTTCCCGCTGCCGTTGGCTCCCACAAACGCCCAGCTTTCACCTGCGTTAATCGTTAAATCATTCAGGTTAAGCGTTCGGGTATCGCTCAGGTGAAAAATACCTTGCGAAATGTGCAACACAGACATAGTTCATCCCATTTTTTGCAGTGATTAACGCCAGATTTACGGATTGTCTGTGTTGTTGTCAATTGGTCGCGCTGTTTTAGCACAGCGTGGCGATAATCACCCGATCGGCATTAAAAAATGCTATGACTTCAGCACCTTCTACCAGTTTCTGAATTTCAACCGTGCTATTTGGCACTGTGGCGCACAATGTTTGCCCGTCCGGCAGCTTCACCAGCACTTCACTTTGTTCGGCGCCTTGCTGAATATTGCTGATAATACCGCTGAGTTGGTTATCTGCACCCCTGGCGCGCTGAGCGTCGCTGGTGACTTCCACCCACGGGGCTTTAATCAGCACCAGTACTTCTTTGCCTTCGCTTAACCCTAAACGTTCGGCGCTCTGGCGGGTAATAGCGGCTTGCAAACGGGTTGAGCCGTCGGCCAGTAAAATATCCACATGCTGCTGAACGTGTTCGCTGTCGCGATGCAGCACCGTGCCGAAAAGCTGGTTACGGGCGCTGGTTTGCAGCGAAAAACGGGAAATCGCGGCGAGCAGGCTGTCGAGCGGCAACGCGTCATCGCGCAGGACGTTGAAGGCTTTTTGCTGAATTTGCGCCAGTAATTCATAGAGCTGAATCAGACGTTCGCCGTAACGGGTAATCACCGCGCCGCCACCACCTTTGCCGCCGGTCGCCCGGTCAACTAACGTCTCATCGCTTAGCTGATTCATCTCATTGATGGCATCCCAGGCGCTCTTGTAACTGATACCTGCGAGCTTAGCTCCCTGGCTAATTGAGCCGGTATGTTGTATTTGTTTAAGTAGCGCGATACGACGTGGATCGGCGAACAGCCGCTGCTGGAGTTTCAGCGTCAGTAAAATTTCAGCTTGCATAACCTCTCCGCAATAATGAAAACGCCATTTTCCTCTATTGCGACGGGCAGGGCAAATGGCACAAAAGGAGAGTGCGTTTTTCTGTCAGGCGGTTAGAATAGCCGCTCTCACTTTTGTTGGAGGCATCCATGTTAGAGTTATTGAAAAGCTTGGTGTTTGCCGTGATCATGGTGCCAATCGTTATGGCGGTGATCCTCGGTCTTATCTATGGATTGGGTGAAGTCTTTAACGTCTTCTCAAAAGTCGGTCATCGCGACCAGCCAAAGAAAAATCATTGATTCTCTAACGCCCGCTTATGCGGGCGTTGTTTTATCCCCGTCATACTTCACGTTGTCTCATTGTTGGCCACACTCCCTCACCTGAATCACTTACTTATGTAAGCTCATCGGGACTCGCTCCCTTGCCGCCGCGATATAACTCGAATTATTTAGGGATATCGATCTTGCTTATTTTAAGAACTGCAATGCCACGGGGATCTGCGATAGCAAGTAAAGTATCAGCCCAATCGAGCCGCCCACCAGCGTGCCGTTAATGCGGATAAACTGTAAATCTTTCCCGATATTCAATTCAATTTGCTGCGACATATCCTTTGCATCCCAGCTTTTTACGGTATCGCTGATATGGCGGGTGAGGAAGGTTGCAAACTCTGGCGCCATTTTTTGTACTGCTTGTTCCAGATGCTCGTTTAGCGAGGCGCGCAGTGCGCTATCGGCGACCAGCGTTTCTCCCAACCAAAGCCCGGCTTCGGCAATGCGCTGCTTCAAACGCGAATCCTCTGAACTGATATCGGTTTTCAGCCACTGACGTAAATCACCCCATAACTCACCGAGATAGCGGTTAAACGCCTCATCCTCTTTCAAATAGCTTTTAATGCTGTCGGCCTTTTCAGCCATTTGCGGGGAGTGTTTCAGATTCTCGATAAGCTTTAACGTTGCGCGATCAAAAGCCTGGCGGATTTGGTGCCCTTGATCGTGGCTGACATCATCCAGAAACGAATTAACCGCATTAGAAACCCATTCTGCACTGTGTTCCCCTAGCCATTCTGTAGGCAATATTTTGGCTTTGCGAGGATGCTCAGTTTCCAGCCAGCGCACAATCTGTTGGGCAATAAAAGCGCGCGTGCTGTCGCGCTTAATGAACGTCAACATTTGGGCGATTACTGCGTCGAGCAACTCCTGATGACGGTTATTTTTGGTCAGGCTTTCCAGCAGCAGGGCGCTTGAGTGCGTCAGATCGACTTTATCGATAGCTTTATGAACCGCCTGGCGAATTAAGCGCTGAATTCGCGCATCGTCGGTGAGATCTAAAAAAGCGCTCATCACTTGCAACAGATGCTGACCGACCCGCTGCGCATTATCAGGTTTGCTGAACCACAGGCCAATCATGTGCGCCGGTTCGTGGCGGCGGATGAGGGCAATAAGCGATTGTGTATCCAGAAACTTCTCTTGCACGAAGATGCCGAGATTTTCCCCAATTCTGTCTTTGTTGCGCGGAATAATCGCCGTATGGCGGGCAATAAAAGGAATCGGCACGCGGCGAAACAGGGCGACTACCGCAAACCAGTCGGCGAGTGCGCCCACCATGGCGGCTTCGGCGATAGCTTTTAAACCGCTTACCCAGAAGCTCGGTGGTAAAAAGAGGGTGGTCACGAAGATTGCGGCCGCAATCAGTAATAAAGAGAGCGCAAGGCGCTTGGCGCGTTTAAGTTCAGTCATTTTCTCCATTCGGTAAGCATAGAACGCAGCGGGCTGAATCGGTAGGACAAATTTGGCAACTAAATTTTTCGCCTCTTCAACTCGTTATAAAAATCTTCCTGCCAGCGGCTTGATCGGCAGATTTATTTAGCGATACTGTATGTATATACAGTTATTCATGGAGAGGAACTTATGATGCCGTTAACTTATTTTATTTTTTGCCAATCAACGATGTATGGAGCATGACCATGGGGGCATTTCCATCACCCGCTCAGGACTATGCAGAACAGAGGATGAATCTTTCTGATTTCGTCGTTATCCATCCCACTGCTACATACTACGTTCGCTCTTCTGACAATTCGATGATTGACGGAGGCATCGGCGATAGCGACTTGTTGGTTGTCGACAGCGCCATAACGGCACAGCATGGCAGTATTGTGATTGCCGCGATTAACGGCGAATTTATCGTCAGGCAATTACAACTCAGACCTTTTATTCAGTTAATCCCGCTCAACAGCGCCTATAAATCTATTCGCCCTGGCTCCGAGGATAATCTCGATATATTCGGCGTAGTCACTTACATCATTAAATCGACGAGGTGACTATGTTTGCCTTAGTAGATGTCAATAGTTTCTATGCGAGCTGCGAAACCATCTTCAGGCCAGATCTGAAGGGGAGGCCCGTGATTGTTCTTAGCAATAACGATGGTTGTGTGGTGGCATGTAACACCGAGGCGAAGGAGTGTGGTGTAAAAATGGGAGGGCCCTATTTCAAGCAGAAAGAGCTCTTCCGGCGAGCGGGGGTTGTGGCTTTCAGCAGCAATTACGAGCTGTATGCCGACATGTCAGATCGGGTGATGAGAACACTGGAAGAGATGTCGCCATATTGTGAAATTTACAGCATTGACGAGGCGTTTTGCGATATTAGCGGTGTGCAAAATTGTCGGAATCTGGAAGAGTTTGGCCGGGAAATACGCGCCACGCTGTTGCAGCGTACGCACCTGACGGTAGGCGTGGGGATTGCGCAGACTAAGACTCTGGCAAAACTCGCCAATTTAGCCGCGAAGAAATGGCCGCACAAAACCAGGGGCGTGGTTGATTTGTCGGACATCGAAAATCAGCGAAAACTGATGGCGGCTTTACACGTTAATGAGACCTGGGGGGTGGGGCGGCGTATTGCTAAAAGGCTTGAAGAAATGGGAATTAAGACCGTATTACAACTCGCTGACGCAGACATCAGGTTTATCAGAAAGCACTTTAGCGTTGTGCTTGAGCGCACGGTTCGTGAACTGCGCGGTGAACCTTGCCTGGGCGTTGAAGAGTTTGCCCCAACGAAACAGGAAATCCTCTGCTCGCGCTCATTTGGAGAGCGGCTTACCGAATATGAACACATGCGCCAGGCTATTTGTACTTATGCGGCGCGCGCCGCAGAGAAGCTCAGAAAAGAACATCAGTATTGCCGCCATATTTCTGTTTTCGTGAAAACATCCCCTTTCACCGTCTATGAACCTTACTATGGCAATCAGGCGATGGTGAAATTACTGACCCCGACGCAGGATACGCGGGATATTATCGCCGCGGCGACGCGCTGCCTGAATACTATCTGGAGAAACGGGCACCATTATCAAAAAGCCGGGGTGATGCTCGGCGATTTCTTTAGCCAGGGCGTTGCTCAGCTCAATCTTTTTGATGAAAACCCACCAAGAATTAACAGCGAAGCGCTGATGCAAACCTTAGACAAAATCAATAAAAAGAAAGGCAAAGGAACGTTATATTTTGCAGGACAGGGGATTCAACAGCCGTGGCAAATGAAAAGGGCAATGCTATCGCCACGCTACACGACAAGATGGTCGGATTTGCTGGTGATGAAAGCTAGCAATAGCGACTGGGGTTCGCCTGCATAAAGTACAGATAATAAAAAAGCAGCCGTAAATGGCTGCTTTAAAAAGGGGTTCTGGTCGGCACGGAGAGATTTGAACTCTCGACCCTCGCCACCCCATGACGATGCGCTACCAGGCTGCGCTACGTGCCGACACCGTGCAAATAATACTACCTATTCCGCGATCGTTTGCAAGACGGTTTTTTGCTAACTGCTTCATAAATAAACAATCAGTTGGCGATGAAACGCTTCTCGTCGGTCAGGACTTGCAGGAGCAATCCTAACTGCGGTTTGGTTTCTTTAATGTTTTCGCCCAGCAGGTCGTACATCCGATAGTTGCCGTTATTATCCAGTACCAGCGTCATTGCTGGCAGAGTAATTGCCAGACTGTTGTTATCTGCACCTACCACCCAGTTATTGCGACGCGTTGCGGCAAACAGATCTTCACCCTGCGAATATTCGTTGGCCGGATTTTTAACGTGCAGCAGGCGCTGCATCAGGGTTGTCATCACATCCTGATGATCGGTCAGTTTGGAAATAGTTTGCGCAGGGGTGCCAGGCCAATGAATCACCAGCGGTACCTGAATACGTGCGCGTGACCAGGCAAAAGAATCCTGCTCTTTACCCAGCGGCACACCGTGGCCCCCGGTAATAATTACAACGGTGTTCTCAAGCTTGCCGGATGCGTTCAGCGCATCCAATACGCGCTTAATTTGTTCATCAACATTGCCTGCTGCACGAGCATAACGGCGAGTGAAGGCTTGCTGATTACTGTCTTCCGGAATGCTGGTGCCATTAAAGGCAACCCAAGAGAACCAGCGGTTGTCGTCAGAGGCGTACTGCGTCAGCCAGTTAATCCACTGCGAAGCCGTTTGCGTATCAGACTGGCTTTGTGCCGAAGGCAAAGAGAAGTCAGACAGCAGAGCCTGGCGGTACATTGATGAGTCAAAACCATCGGAGGCGAACAGCCCCAATTGATAGCCTTGCTGGTTCAATGCGGTGATTAACGCCGCAGGAATGCGGGCAGATAAAACGCCATCCATATAGGCAGGTGAGATACCGTAGAACAGCCCAAAGATGCCGTTATCGGTGCCATTACCCGCGCTCATATGCTGCGTGAAATTAATATTACCGGCGGCAAACTGGCTTAGGTTTGGTAAATCTTTCTGTGTGCGTTCAGCGTTCAGGCCATCAACCGTAATCAGCAACACATTATGACCGGTGCCCATATCGCGGAATTGCAGATCGCTCAGCGGGTACTGCACCGATACCGCTTCAGGATTCCCCTGCTCGACAAGGCGGCGCTGGTACTCTTTCGCATCCAACAGGCCATGTTTTTCAAGGAAACGACGGGCCGTCATTGGATAGGAGAGCGGCAGGTTTGCGCGCTGCATGGTAATTGGGCGGTAGAAATTCGCATCCGCCCAGATATACATAATATGGCTGCTGAAAAACGCGACGAAGAACAGCACGACGACGGGTTTTGCATAGTGTTTGCGCCTCCCGAGGCTGCGCAGTTTCTGCCAGCTCCAGGTCGCAAACAGCATTTCAATTAAGAGAATGACCGGCACGCTGATAAACATCAGTTGCCAGTCTCGCGCCATCTCGCTCTGGTCGGGGTTGATCACCAGTTCCCAGACAATCGGATTAAGGTGGAGATGGAAGCGAGTAAAGACTTCGCTGTCGATTAGCAGAAGCGTCATGCCCGCAGTGGCGAGCGCTGCCGAAACAAAGCGCATCAGGCGCTGCGACATGACGACGAACGTCAGCGGGAAGAGGATCAGCAAATAGGTGGCAAAAACCACAAAGCTGAAATGGCCGATAACACTCAGCCAGGAATAAATTCGACCCGTGAGCGTTGTCGGCCAGTCGGCGACAAACAGATAGCGGCTACCCAGCAGCGTTGCCAGCAGGATATTGAACAGGGCGAACCAATGCCCCCAGCTGACCATCTGGGAAACTTTTTCGCGGTAGCGCTGACGGTTAGTCACCATAACGTGTAACTACAATCCCTTAATGAGCTTTGTCTTCGCTCACGGAGGCTTGCAGCGCCTCAGCGAAAGAGCGAGCCAGCGAGCGACGTTGAGCAGAAGCTACGCTGGTATTAATCAGGTTGGTGACCATATTTCCCAGCACCATCAGGGAAAGATCGGTAGGCGTTTGGTGCTTTTCCAGCACATTCGCCAGTTCACTCAACAGTTCTTCGACGCGTTCGTCACTATAACGGGAAATTTGTGGCATAAATTAACAATCAATTAAATTCAGGAAAGGGCGTTATCTTACCGTAGAAGGACCTGTTTTTCTGCTTTTTTATCTTCTTCCGTCCGACTTCAGGCTGCCTGGTCTTGCCGCCCGAATTATTTAGGGAATGTTGCACAAGCCTTCATGCAATGGTTGAATACCGCCAGGATTAAAAGGAGAGTTTATCATGAGTCTGGATATCAACCAGATTGCCTTACACCAGTTGATTAAACGCGGCGAACAGACACTTGAAGTGGTGCTGCGTGATTCTCTGTTGGCAACGAACGGCGCCGTAGAAGAAATGATGGCAGAATTGCACCGCGTTTATAGTGCAAAAAATAAAGCATATGGTCTGTTCAGCGAAGAGAGTGAACTGGCAGAAGCTTTGCGCTCGCAGCGCAAAGGCGACGAGGATTTTCTGGCATTCAGCCGTGCCGCTACTGGGCGTTTACGTGATGAGCTGGCGAAATATCCTTTCGCAGATGGCGGCATCGTACTGTTTTGCCAGTATCGCTACCTGGCGGTGGAATATTTACTGGTCGCTGTGCTGAATAATTTAAGCAGCATGCGCGTCAACGAAGAGCTGGATATCAGCTCTACGCACCATCTGGATATCAACCATGCGGATATCGTAGCGCGTATCGATCTCACCGAATGGGAAACCAATCCTGAATCGACGCGCTACCTGACATTCCTTAAAGGGCGAGTAGGGCGTAAAGTTTCTGATTTCTTTATGGATTTCCTCGGTGCCAGCGAAGGTTTAAACGCCAAAGCACAAAACAAAGGTTTGTTGCAGGCGCTTGATGATTTCACTAATGAAGCGCAACTGGACAAAAACGAACGTCAGGCTGCGCGTCAGCAGGTTTACGCTTACTGCAACGAGCAGTTGCAGGCGGGGGAAGAAATTGAGCTTTCTTCACTTGCCGATGAGTTGCCGTGGGCCGTTGATGACAAAAACTTCCAGCAGTTCACCGCCGATAAAGGCTACGAGCTGGAAGAGAGTTTCCCGGCTGACCGAAGCACATTACGCCAGTTAACCAAATTTGCCGGTAGCGGCGGTGGTTTAACGATTAACTTTGATGCAATGTTGTTAGGCGAGCGTATTTACTGGGATCCGGCGACCGACACGCTGACCATTAAAGGTACGCCGCCGAATTTGCGCGACCAGTTACAGCGCCGTAGCTCAGGTAAGTAATAGTGTTGTGGTGGGGCGTGTTAGCTGAAGGCGTACTTCGGGTCAGCGTAAGCGCCACCCGGCATTGAGCAAGCTGCAAAAACAAAAAACCCGCCGAAGCGGGTTTTTTTCGAGCTAAATTCGCGATTAAGCGCGAACGAAGTCGATGTGAGTCAGTTTTGGCTTGAACGGGTGACGTTGAACAGCCTGAACTTTAGCTTTAACTTCTTTACCGTCTACAACCAGAGTCAGAACTTCTTCGTAGAAACCTTCTTTAGCTTGCAGGTTCATTACGTAGTCGTGATCCAGTTCGATAGAGATCGCAGCTTCGGAACCACCATAGATGATTGCCGGGAATTTGTTAGCTGCACGCAGGCGGCGGCTCGCACCCTTGCCCTGCTCTTTGCGTTCTACTGCATTGATAGTAAACATTAACTGTTTCTCTCTTAAATAATCCTGCTACAGGCGACCCAGCAACAGGCAAAGTTATCTGCTTTGCGGATGCAAAAGCGGGCGGGATTATAGCCATATCTGACTTGCGCTTCAATCAAAAGAACCTTTAACCGCGCAATTCATTTGCTCGGCGGAAGCGGCCTTCGTAGTCAAATACCTTTTCCCGCACGTTCCAGAAGTTGCCATTTTTACGTGCGACGACAAAATCTGGATGACGAAGCGCTGATTGTTGGGCTACGACATCGGCGGCGTTTATCCAGCGCAGCGGCACACCTGGCGCACGGCTATGGGGCCGGATAAACAACTGTTCGAAGGCCATCCGCTGGGCTGGCGTTTGTAGGCGAAACCGTTCGCTAACATCCGCGCCATCTTCATCAAAATAGGTAATCTTCAGCCAGTCGCCTTTTTCATCGCCGCCGTGCTGGAGCGTCATACCGCCGCAGCGCAGCACTAACGCATCTTTTAATTTCAGCGCTGCTTTTAACATATCGTCGGGGTCGACCAGCACATGATCGCATTGATGGCAGCGACGTGCAGCGATATCGTTTTCAGCGTTACATTGCGGGCAGTTTTTAAAGCGGAAGCGGTAATCGCACTGCTCGCGGGTGCCATCGTCATCTTCAAACCAGCCCTGGCAGCGCCGACCAAAATGTTCGATCAACGTGCCATCGCTGGTGGTTTTTCCCCAGAACGTGTTGGCGAAACCGCATGACGGGCAAAACACTTGTACCGGTACATTATCGCTTTTGCCTTTTGCCGCCCCGACTTCAGGCGTGAACAAATCATGTGGATTTCCGGCGTAATCCAGAATCAGGCAATCTTTTTTACCTGGCGCCAGGCGTAAACCGCGGCCAACAATTTGCTGATACAGGCTGACGGACTCCGTCGGGCGTAAAATCGCAATCAAGTCGACGTGAGGCGCATCGAAGCCGGTAGTGAGCACTGACACATTCACCAGGAAACGGAACTGCTGATTTTTGAACGCTTCTATTAATGTATCGCGTGCGGGGCCGGGTGTGTCTGCGGTGATTAGCGCCGCATCGTTTGCTGGCAGCAAGGCGGTAACTTCTTTCGCGTGCTCAACGGTTGCGGCAAAGATCATCACGCCTCGCCGCTCAGCGGCAAACTCGACAATCTGGCTGATGATATGCGGGGTAATTCGCTTTTGTTGTTTCAGCTCGCGGTTAAGATCTGCTTCGCTGAACAAGCCGTTAGATTGTGCCTGCAAGCGGCTGAAATCATACTGCACTACCGGCATATCCAGCCGCTCGGGCGGGGTTAAATAGCCGTGCTTGATCATGTAACGCAGTGGGAGTTCGTAAATACAATCCCGGAAGAGGGCGTTTTCGTTGCCACGTACCATTCCATGATAGTGAAAATGGTAAATCCAGCCTTTGCCAAGGCGATAAGGCGTCGCCGTGAGCCCCAGCAGGCGAAGTTTGGGATTAGCAGTGCGTAAATGGGCGAGGATTTGCTGATATTGACTGTCGTCGGCATCACCGATGCGATGGCATTCATCAACAATCAGCAACGAAAACTCGCCGTGGAACTGTTCAAGATTACGCGCAACGGACTGCACACTACCGAAAACCACTTTACCATGGCTCTCTTTGCGTTGCAGGCCAGCGGCGAAAATGTCGGCTTCAAGCCCAAGTGCACAATATTTGGCATGGTTTTGCGCGACTAATTCTTTGACGTGTGCCAGTACCAACACTCTTCCACGTGCAACGCGGGCAAGTTCAGCGATCACCAGGCTTTTTCCCGCACCCGTTGGCAGCACAATCACTGCAGGGGTGATGTGTTTGCGGAAGTAGTGCAGGGTCGCGTCCACTGCTTCTTGTTGGTAGGGGCGTAATGTAAAAGACATTGGCACTCAGATTCGGGGAATAACGCGTTCAATTATGCCATGAAACAGGGTTTTAGCTTGAGAGACTTTTCTATCCAGCTATACTGGCAAACTAATTAACAGGCAAATGATTTACCCGTCATACTTCGAGCTGCAGGGGTGTTGGCTGCACTCACAAACTCCAGTCACTTACTTTAGTAAGCTCCTGGAGATTTGCTCCCTTGCCGCCTATCTGCAACTCGAATTATTTAGGGTTTACGTTGACAAAAAAAGCGGGCTGAATGCCCCGTCAGCCGTTTCGTGCTGGCACCTCTAAGAAACAGGCAATATATTTAATGCGACTCGATAAATTTATCTCTCAGCAGCTTGGCGTGAGCCGTGCTATCGCTGGCCGTGAAATCCGCGCACAGCGCGTCACTATTGATGGCGAAGTAGTGCGTGACGCCTCTTTTAAACTTAACCCTGAACATCAAATTGAGTTTGATGGACGTTCGTTGACGCAACAAAACGGCCCTCGCTACTTTATGTTGAATAAACCGCAGGGTTACGTCTGTTCCACCGAAGATCCGGATCACCCAACAGTGCTCTATTTCCTTGACGAACCTATGGCGCATAAACTGCATGCTGCAGGTCGCCTGGATATCGACACGACCGGCCTGGTGCTGATGACCGACGACGGGCAATGGTCACATCGCATTACCTCCCCGCGCCATCATTGTGAAAAAACCTATCTGGTGACGCTTGAGAATCCGGTCTCCGATGATACGGCAGAACAATTCGCCGCCGGGGTTCAACTCCATAATGAAAAAGATCTGACGTTGCCTGCGGTCATGGAAGTGATTACGCCGCTGGAAGTGCGCCTGACCATCAGCGAAGGGCGTTACCATCAGGTAAAACGCATGTTCGCGGCCGTGGGCAACCATGTGGTTGGCTTGCACCGTGAACGTATTGGCGCCATTGCCATGGATGCGGATCTTGCGCCGGGCGAATATCGCCCATTAACCGAAGAAGAAATTGCAAGCGTAGGCATGCCACCACGTTAATTCAGGAGGAAGCGTTGAGCAGTAAGCAAAACTCGTCTGTTGGTATTGTGGTAATTCTTGGCCTGTTGGCCATGTTAATGCCGCTATCAATAGATATGTATTTACCGGCCCTGCCGGTTATTGCCTCGGAATTTGGCGTGCCAGCAGGCAGCGCGCAAATGACACTCAGTACCTACATTTTGGGTTTCGCAATTGGCCAGCTATTTTATGGCCCAATGGCTGACAGCATTGGCCGTAAGCCCGTTGTGCTCGGGGGTACGCTTATTTTTGCCGGGGCCGCGATTGCTTGCGCACTCTCACAAACAATTGATCATCTGATTGCGATGCGTTTTCTGCACGGCCTTGCCGCCGCTGCCGCAAGCGTGGTGATTAATGCCCTGATGCGCGATATTTATCCGAAAGAAGAGTTCTCGCGCATGATGTCGTTTGTCATGCTGATCACAACGATTGCGCCGCTGATTGCGCCGATGGTGGGTGGGGCCGTGCTGGTGTGGTTTAGCTGGCATGCGATTTTCTGGATTCTGGCGCTGGCCGCATTGCTGGCCTCGGCGATGATTTTCTTCCTGATCCATGAAACGTTGCCGGTTGAACGTCGTCAGAAGTTTCATCTGCGAACCACGATAGGGAACTTTGCGACGCTGTTCCGCCATAAGCGTGTGCTGAGTTACATGCTGGCGAGCGGTTTTAGCTTTGCGGCGATGTTCTCATTTTTGAGCGCCGGGCCGTTTGTCTATATTGAGCTTAACCACGTTGCGCCCCAGCACTTCGGTTACTACTTCGCGCTTAACATTGTGTTCTTAATTGTTATGACGCTCATCAACAGCCGTTTTGTACGCCGTTTTGGCCCGCTTGCGATGTTCCGTTTCGGGTTATTCGTGCAGTTTGCGATGGCGATTTGGTTGGTTATCAGTACCGGGCTGGGCTTTGGTTTCTGGTCAATGGTGTTGGGCGTAGCGGCGTTCGTGGGCTGTGTGTCGATGGTGTCTTCCAACGCGATGGCGGTCATTCTCGATGAGTTTCCGCATATGGCAGGAACCGCGTCCTCACTGGCGGGCACCTTCCGCTTTGGTATCGGCGCATTAACCGGCGCGTTGCTGTCCATTGCGACCTTTACCACTGCGTGGCCGATGATCTGGTCCATTGCGATATGTGCAACGTGTTCGATCTTTTTCTATCTATACGCCAGCCGTCCTCGACTCGCGACAAAGAAATAGTTTCAAAAAGGGCATCGCCAGATGCCCGTTCTTTAATCCAAATCAACGAAAACCCCCCGCGAATGCCTACAATTTGTTTCTCAAATGTAAACGCATCAACAACAAAAAGTCATATCTTTGTGGTTAAAAAGGTTGAGTTAGATCGTAGAAAGCGTTACATATAGCGCCGAAACGTGTGCAGCACCACAAAAATAAAACGTTAAATATGAAATGGTAGACAAATAATTACAACGGATGTAAGCGGTTTCCATGTTGTTTACACACAAAACATCAACATTGTGTTAACCTTTATGTAAACTGTTTGTGAAAAATTTTTGGATTTTTTTGGGGATACCACAGTGAATACGTTACAACTTTCCATCGTTCATCGCTTACCACTTTGCTATCGCTGGCTGGCAGGTTTTGCAGGTTCCCGAGTTGAACCGATTCCGCAAAACGGGCAAAGCGCTGAAAATTGCTTAATAGGTCTGAAGCTATTGAGTGACAACAACAGCGATTCAGCCTGGCCGACCATGCACAAGCTAAGCCTGGCGTTAAGAGATATCGAAGTCGATTCTTCGGTGGTGGAATGTGAAGGGGAGCCGTGCCTGTTTGTGAATCGCCAGGATGAGCTTGCGGCTACCTGCCGACTGAAGAATTTTGGCGTCGCTATTGCGGAGTCTTTCACCAGCGCGAATCCTTTCTGAGCGTTCAGTTCTTAGCGTTCAGATTGATTCGTCAGGCAAGCGCAAGTAGCTGGCGTGTGTATTCCGCCTGAGGTGCTGCAAAAATCTGCTGGCACGACCCTTGCTCAACCACTTCTCCTTGTTTCAACACAACCACCTGATGGCATAATGATTTTACTACCCGCAAATCATGGCTGATAAAAATGTAGGCCAGTTGGTGCTTCTCTTGAAGTGATTTCAACAAGGCGAGAATTTGTGCCTGTACGGAGCGGTCAAGTGACGAAGTGGGTTCATCAAGAATAATCAATTCGGGCTGCAATATCAGCGCCCTGGCAATGGCGATGCGCTGCCTTTGTCCGCCAGAAAACTCCGCCGGATAACGGTGCATAGTTTGCGGATCTAATCCCACTTCCTGCATAGCCACAATCACTTTTTGCTCACGCTCTGCAGCACTCAACGCAGGCTGATGAACGCGTAACCCTTCTTCGATTATCTGTAAGACATCCAGACGCGGGTTAAGTGACGAATTCGGATCCTGGAATACTACCTGAATCCGGCGGCGCAGCGGCAATAGCTGTTTGCGGCTAAATGTATGTAAAGGTTTTCCATCGAACCAAATCTCACCTCTGGAATGAATCAGGCGCAGTAGCGCAAGGCCAGTGGTGCTTTTCCCCGAGCCTGACTCCCCAACCAGCCCGATGCTTTCTCCGGCGCGTAGCGAAAAACTCAGATCTTTGATTCCATAGTGATAGCCGACGGTTTTCTTGAGCAATCCACGGCGAATCGGGAAGGCGACCTGCAATCCCTGAACGTTTAATAGCGGCGCGATTGATTCTTCAACCGGGCGTGGGCTGCCCGTAGGTTCGGCTGCCAGCAATTGTTGGGTATAAGGATGCTGAGGTGACGAGAGTAAAACCGCGGCTGAGTTCTGCTCCACGCATTTTCCGTTTCTCATCACCGCCACGTTATCCGCCAGCTTTTTGACAATATTCAAGTTATGGGTGATGAACAGCAGCCCCATATTCAGCTCTTGCTTCAGTTCTTTAAGCAATTGCAGAATTTGCGCCTGTACCGTGACATCCAGAGCCGTCGTCGGCTCATCAGCAATCAGCAATTCCGGGCGCGTCAGCAGTGCCATGGCGATCATGACTCGCTGGCGTTCGCCACCGGAAAGCTGATGTGGGAAATCCGTTAAACGGCTGGCGGCATTACGGATACCGACTCTGTCCAGGCAAGTGAGCATTTCAGCGCGCGCCGCTTCACGACGCATCCCCCGATGGAGCGACAGCACTTCATACAACTGTTTTTCGATATTATGCAACGGGTTTAGCGAAACCATTGGTTCCTGAAAAATCATGGCGATTTTATTCCCGCGCACGTTACGAAGCGTGCGTTCCGGCGCATGTAATAATTCCTGACCTTTAAAGAAAATTTCGCCAGCCGGATAAACAACCGGAGGCGCGGGTAGCAGGCGCAGCACCGATAGCGCGGTGACACTTTTACCCGAGCCCGATTCACCGACCAGCGCCAGTGTTTCTCCAGCATTCACCTCCAGCGATAAATCGTCCACGACTTGCCGGACGGTATCACCGCTGCGAAAAGCGACGGATAAATTGTTAATCGAAAGCAGGGGAGTTGTCATATCAGTGCGCCTTGCTGGGGTCGAAGGCGTCGCGCACTGCTTCGCCAATAAAAATGAGTAGCGTCAGTAATATCGCCAGCGACAGAAATGCTGTAATGCCAAGCCACGGAGCCTGGAGGTTATTTTTTCCCTGCAACAACAGTTCACCCAGTGACGGGGAACCCAGCGGTAATCCAAAGCCGAGAAAATCCAGTGAGGTGAGCGTAGTAATCGACCCGCAAAGAATAAAAGGTAAGAATGTTAGCGTCGCGACCATCGCATTGGGCAGCATATGGCGGGTGATAATCGACCAGTCGTTAACGCCCATCGCCTGTGCGGCGCGAATGTAGTCGAAGTTGCGGGTGCGAAGGAACTCAGCGCGCACCACGCCCACCAGGCTCATCCAGCCAAACAGCACCGTAATACCGAGCAACCACCAGAAATCAGGCTGAATCACGCTTGAGAGTAAAATTATCAGGAACAGCGTCGGCATCCCTGACCAGACCTCAATAAATCGCTGGCCCCACAAATCCACCCGCCCGCCGTAATACCCTTGCACCGCACCTGCGAGTATCCCGATAACGCTGGAAAATAGCGTCAGCATCAGGCCGAACAAAATAGAAATGCGTGTTCCGTAGAGGATTCTCGCCAGCACGTCGCCGCCATTGGCATCTGTCCCGAGCCAGTTCTGGCTGCTCGGTGGGGAAGGGAAGGGAACGGTGGTGGCAAAATTTATTGCACTGGAGCCAAAGCGAATCGGTGCCCACAGCACCCAACCTTTTTGCTTCAGACGCTCCGCAAGCCACGGATCCTGGTAATCAGCCGGTGTCGCAAGCGGGCCACCAAAATCGCTCTCGCTGTAGTTGGCAATAAAGGGGAAATAGAGGCGTTCCTGATAATGCACGATCAGCGGGCGATCGTTGGCGATAAGCTCTGAACCGAGGCTTAACAAAAACAGAACGGCAAAAACCCATAGCGACCAGTAGCCGCGTTTGTTGTGCTGAAACCGCGCCCAACGGGCCTGGTTAACCGGGCTTAAATGGCTCATCCTCGGCCCTCAAAATCGATACGCGGGTCCACCAGCGTATAAGTGATATCGCTCAAAATATTCAGCAACAGGCCAATGAGCGTGAAGATATATAACGTTCCAAACATGACCGGATAGTCCCGTGAAAGGGTTGAGTTATAGCCCAGCAGGCCCAGTCCGTTAAGGGAAAACATCACTTCGATAAGCAGCGAACCGGTAAAAAACATACTGATGAATGTGGCAGGAAAACCGGCAATCACCAGCAGCATGGCGTTGCGGAACACATGCCGATAAAGGATCTTCTTCTCATCAAGCCCTTTGGCTCGCGCGGTAACCACATACTGCTTGCGAATCTCATCAAGAAAGGTGTTTTTCGTCAGCATGGTCAGCGTTGCAAAACCGCCGACGACGGTTGCCAGCACCGGTAAAGTGATGTGCCAAAGGTAATCTATGATTTTGCCGTACCACGGCAGGGTGTCGAAATTGGTCGAAACCAGACCGCGTAGCGGGAACCAGTCCAGATAACTGCCGCCCGCAAATAACACAATCAGTAAGATTGCGAACAGGAAGGCGGGGATGGCATAGCCAATGATAATAAACGTGCTGCTCCAGATATCTAAGCTGCTGCCGTTGCTGACGGCTTTTCGTATGCCGAGGGGAATCGACACGATATAGATAATTAACGTGCTCCACAGGCCAATGGAAATAGAAACCGGCAGACTTTCTTTGATCAGGTGCAGTACCGATGAGCTGCGAAACAGGCTGTCGCCAAAATCAAAACGCACATAGTCGCCGAGCATTTTGAAATAACGTTCATGGATGGGTTTATCAAAACCGTAGCGGTGGGTGATTTCAGCGATCACTTCCGGGTCAAGCCCGCGAGCGCCACGGTACTGGCTATCACCCACGTTACCGATGCCGACACGCGCATGGCCGCTCCCCATCGAATCCGATGCCACGCCCGGAACGCCTGAGCCATGACCAAATTGAATCGCCGCAATAGCCTGATCGACGGGCCCGCCAGGTGCTATCTGTACGATGAAAAAATTGATGGTGATAATGGCCCAAAGCGTAGGGATTATCAGCAGCAAACGACGTAACAGATAACTTCCCATGTGTTCCCTTAACGCCGGTTTTCCGGTAATTGAGCGGCTTTGTTTACGTCATACCACCAGGTATCAAATCCGGTGGAGTACAACGGGTGAATCGCTGGTTTGGAGAATTTATTCCACCAGGCGAAGCGGTCTGCGGCCATGTACCACATCGGAATCATATAATTATTCCATGTCAGCACGCGGTCTAACGCGCGTCCCAACGGCAACAGTTTTTGTTTATCGCCTTGATGAGCAACAATCTGAGAAACCAGCTTGTCGACCACCGGGCTTTTCACGCCAGCCGCATTATACGTGGAATCGATATATTCCGAAGCCCATGAGAGTTGCACATCGCTACTCGGATAAGGCATGGCGCTGTAGAGCGTCGGCATCATGTCGTAGTCGCGGGTGCGCAGCCGGTTGGTGAGCTGTGAGTTATCAACCTGGCGAACCTGCATGGTGATGCCAAGCCGTTGCAGATTATGCTGGAACGGCAAAATCCATTGCGTGTTGCCAGTGGAGCCCGTTAACAATTCAAAAGTGAACGGCTTACCCGTTTTTATATTGACGAGTTTCTGGTCTTTTAGTTCCCATCCGGCTTCTTTCAATAACGTGAGTGCTTTGAGCAAATTGCCCCGGTCAAAGCCATTTCCACTGGATTTGGGTGGGGTGTAGATGGTGGTAAAGACCTCCGGCGGCAAATCCTTTTTCATCGGCGCCAGGATCGTCAGTTCATCGGCATCTGGATAATCGCGTGCGGCATACTCTGTATTCTGGAAATAGCTGTTTGCCCTACTGTATGCCTTATAAAACAATGCTTTATTCATCCATTCAAAATCAAAGGCAAGCGCAATAGCTTCACGGACTTTTCTGTCTTCAAAGATTGGGCGCTGAATATTGAACGCCAGCCAGCGCGTATCCTGGGCTGCATCGTTAGGCTGTTCTTCTTTTATGATGAAATGGTTAGCAAAGTTCTTTCCGACATAACGCGTTGCCCAGTTCTTGGCAGAAGCCTCGTTACGAAAATCGAATGCGCCCGCCTTGAAGGCTTCAAAGGCGACGTTGTCATCGAGATAATAATCATAACGAATGGAGTCAAAATTCCAGCGGCCACGGTTTACCGGCAAATTGGCTGCCCAGTAATCTTTCACGCGAGAATAGGTGATGTACTGGCCCATGCGCCATGCGGTGATTTTGTAGGGGCCGCTGGCTGGTGGAGGCGCTGAAAGGGGATCGCTGAGTTTATGGCTTTTCCAGAATGCTTCGGGAAATACCGGCAGCGAGAATAAACCTAACATTCGTTCTTTGCTGGGCTCAGCCAGTTCGATTCGCACCGTCAAAGGCGCGATAGCTCTCACTTTTGCGCCTTTGTAGGCCAGACGAAACTGCGGCACGCCTTCGGTCATAAATTTATTGAAAGTGAACTCGACATCGCGGGCTTTGATGGGCGTTCCATCATGAAAACGTGCTCGTGGGTTAAGCTCGACTTCAGCCCAGGCAAAATTGCTGGGGTAACGCGCCATCTCCCCGATCAGCGGGTAGTAACTCCCTGGTTCATCATCCGAGGTGGTAAATAGCGTGTCATATAGCGCTTCTGTTCGCACACCGGGATTGCCGCGCAAGGCATAACGGTTAAAGTTATCAAAGGTGCCAATCGCGGACAGCGTGATGTTTCCGCCCTTGGGAGCCGCAGGGTTAACATAATCAAACTGAGTGAAATTGATGGCGTATTTAGGTTCCCCTAAAACGGCGAAGGCGTAACTTTCCTTGATGTTTTCAGCCTGGCTAGCGGCGGCAAACAGGCAAAGGCTTAGCAGTGCGAAGGCGCGAGCAAGCATCGTATGGGTCAATCCTTGTAACATCATGATGGTAAATCATAAGTTATACCCGCCATACTTCAAGCTGCATCTTTGTTACTGCGTGATTCGCCGTGCGCCAGGCAACGCATCGTACTCTTTTTGCTGGCCTTCCCATTCTTGTAATTGCTCAATGGTGAGTGGGCGGGCGAAGTAGAAGCCTTGTAAGTAGTTCACCCCTTTTTCTATCAACCATTTGGCTTGCTCAGGGGTTTCTACGCCTTCTGCAACGGTGGTCATGCTGAGTTTACGCGCAAGCGTAAGCACCGCATCAAGAACCGGCGATGTCACGGTTTCCAGGCCAATGGAGTTCACAAAGCCGCGGTCAATTTTGAGATAGTCCAGATTGAAGCGTTCGAGATAAATAAGCGCGCTGTGCCCGGTACCAAAATCATCGACAGCAATTTCAAAACCTTGCTCATGCATCCAAGTAAACAGGCAGCTAGCCTCATTTTCCTTCACCATATCGCGCTCGGTAATTTCAAATATTAGCTGAAAATGGTGGGGAGGCATGGAGGCCGCAAAGGCTTGAATATCCTCTTTGAAGGTAGGAGAGTGCAAATGGCTGGGCGCAAGATTCACACCGAGCCGAGCCCCCGGAGGTAAAACATGCTGGAGCTTTTTGGCATCACGCGCAATCAGTTCAAATAAATGGCGCGTCAAAGGAACGATCAATTGCTGCGCTTCTGCAAAAGCGATAAACGCATCGGGAGGAATCGAACCCGCAATTGGGTGATTCCAGCGCATTAATACTTCCACGCCGGTCATTTTTAATTGTGTGGCATCCACCACCGGTTGGTACACCACGTAAAACTGGCCGCGTTTAATACCGGTCAAAATCTCTTTGCCCGAACGCAAGCGCATGGTCAGTAAATAGGCACACAGAGCGCCGCTAAGAATGCCAAATACCAGGCCGGTAAGAACAGAAATTTGAATATCTTCGAGCGGCCAGGTTTCGCCATAGAGCGCTATTTTTATCGGGTAATCCTGAATGGCTATCACGCGGGTTGGGTGCGCGGGAAGCTCGGAGACATTCATCACGTTGCTGGATATGGTGGTTAAAGCTTTATCGCTCGCGATAATTGCCATCGACACCACATCGTTCTGGTTGGTGGTGAATAATAAATATGGCGTGAGATTCACATTCAGAGTGGCAAATACCCCTCGTCCTTCGATGACCGGGTTTTTAAACCAGGCGGCTATCGTCGGTTTGCCCGGCATCATCGTCGTGCCTTCCATGATAGCCACGTCGATATTTTCATTAATATTGATATCCGGGACAAACTGATGCATGTCCATCAGCATGCTGCCGGTAGCGGAGGAGCAATAGGCCTGGCCATTACGTACCAGGATAAAAGCGCGCACGTTGGCATTAAAGGCGGCGCGTGAAGTCAGTTCGCCAGAGACCTGGTGGCAATCAGAAAGCGTTAACGATTGAATGCTGGTGATGGTGGACTGGAGGTCCTGGAAAAAAGAGTCGAGGTATTCGCGTATATCCTGGGTGAGCGTGTCATAGCCTGCCTCACGCTTGCTGTGTAGCGTCAGACTGGTTATTCCGCCTATCAGCAACCCGGCGAGCACACCCGCTAAAATACTGAATACGGCAATTTGCCGGACAGAGGTGAAGTAGCGTGAAAATATATTTTTCGAAAACATGGATGGCAGGTTCCTGCAAGCGCAAGAGACATATTGTTTATTTGTCTTTTTTTGGACTATAACGCAAAAACTGTCATGACGTCATAAAGTTTCGAACGAAAACTATCACCCTTTCATAATTGTTTAAAATTTAAACGTGTTGGATTTCAGGCAATAAAAAACGCTGCACAGGCAGCGTTTCTTGTCTCGTCATATTGATTTCTTGCTGAGCAGCCAAGGGAGTAACTGCCAGCAAAATGCGCATTAACTGCGGCTCAGTACGCGTCGCGCTTCGTTGTAGCGCTTCTTCCAGTACGGTTCGTCCATGCTTGAAATCGTCACACCACTGCTGGTGGAAGCATGTACAAATTGGTTATTACCAATATAGATACCAACATGTCGACCCGTTGAACCTGCGCGGAACAGAACTAAATCGCCGGTACGTAATTTACTACGTGAAATCGATTTACCTGAATCCTGCTGTTCAGACGTTGAACGAGGCAACTCTAAACCAAATTGTTCGCGGAATGTACGCTGCACAAATGCAGAGCAATCAATGCCGCTTTTATTACTGCCACCGAGGCGATAACGCACGCCTTTCCAACTTGCATATTGATCCATGAGACGTGATTTCACATCTACATTACGGACCATCTCTTCGAATTCATCCTGAGAGGCTTGCAGTAAAAAACCATCTTTATTGCTGACTGCATGCGTCTCAGAATGCATATTTGCGGTGTTTGTCGAACTACATGCTGACAGCATTACTGCCACAGCAATCGCGGGGATAGCCCGCAAGATATATCTCAAAATCGGCTGAGATCTGACCATTATGTTTATTATCCCTTGATGTCCTTAACGATAAATATCGTTATACAAATTACCAACGTGACGAGACTAATTACCTGTGCGCTTCTAAACAAACGCTAATGAACAAAACTGTGGTTTGACGCACAAAATTATTCATATAACAAATGAATCGACGGTTAGCGCAAAACGTATCCGAAGATACCTTATCAACCAGGGCATGGCGAGCGCTTTTGTCCAAAATTTTATAAGAAATTGTGATGTTAATAGATGAAAAGTGATATTGCGCATTTGTTAATCGTAACTGGTGGTTTTCTGTGCAGGTGCTTCATTTTTGTGAAAATTTGGCAAGGTTAAATAGTAGACAGTTTTGAAGGCGGGCGGGAAAAATATCAGAGATCGTTTCCGATCCCTGATGACTCGCGGTAAGCAATGTTTATTTTGTGTTGATAAATTGTTTTTTCTTGCCGGGTAAGTAACGATCCAGAACATTAATTAACCCGTCGCTTAATGGGGTTAATAGCACCCATGGCAGGCAAACAATAGCGATGGATAATGAACCCACGAAGATATCTGTAAACCAGTGTGCGCCAATCATCATGCGCGGCATGATGAAAATCAGGAAAATAATAACCGCAATACCGAACGCTTTTTTGCCGAAATAGCGCAGTACGAAGCCGGTGAAAATCAGCAGCATTAATCCATGATCGCCAGGGAAACTGTCTTTAGAAGCATCCTTAGTCGGAAAATGCAGCAGTTCGCTTACACGATGGATATCGGTGAAATAAAGCGTAGGGCTGACGTGTGACTCCGGAATCAAATGGCCGAACTGATTGATAATCACCGCGCTTAATAGCATCACAATGCCCATGATGAACATGCGGCGGCGGCCTGTAGCGTCCTCTTTTCTCCAGTAGAAGAAAAACAGGGAACCCATCGCCAGGAGTGAAATGCCGTCAAACACCCGGTTATTGGTCACGGCGACCAGCACCAAAAAGGCGTGACTCTTAACCAATTCACGATTAAAGAAATGGAAAATGTTGGAATCCAGGGTAAACCAGTAGCCATGCCCCTCGGGCAGATACCAACTGAAAAATAATGCTAATCCCAGTGCGTTTAGCAGCAGAATGCGTGGCAGTCGAATATTATTCATGCAAAATCACTAAATATCTTAACAAAGGCGAAAGGGTAGACTTACAAACTTAAACGTAGCTTCAACAGCGAACTTTGCAACGCATTCCAGTCAACTTCATCACTGTGAATAAGCTCTATGCGGCTGTCCGGTGGTGCTACGTTTTGCGTTTCAATATGAAAATCAAGGCCCTGTCGATTAATTCGCACTAAACCCTCGGCAATTCGTAAAACACCTTTTACGCGATCGACCGGTGCGAGTCTCGCCCATTCCAGAATACCCACGGTGTCAAAAATAGTGTCGGCATCAAAAATCCAACCGCAACCGACATAACCCTGTCCGCTATTGATGCTGCGCCGCCAGCGCTGATGCTCAGGCAAGCTTAACGCTGCAAGACCGCGATTTGCGGCGTGGCTGTGATTATGATCGGGGCTGGACGGTAATTCGCGCAGATTTTTCCGGGGTTTATCAAGCAGGCTAATGTCGATTTTACCGTTACTCGCAGCGACGATTTCCCGCCCGGCACCATCCTGCTCTACCCACGTATTAAGTGCATTGCGGCTTTCTTCGCTTGCCCGGTCTTCTTTATTCGCGATGATGATGTCGGCGCAGGCTAGCTGGTCGCGGAAATTGTCATTACTCACCGCTCGTTCATCCAGCAACTGGCGCGGGTCAAGTAAACAAAGCGTTGCGTTGAGCTCAAGCCACGGCTGGTAGACTTCGGCGGTAAGCATATCGAGGATTTGTTTGGGATGGCCTAAGCCTGTGGGCTCAATGAGCAGACGGTCAGGTTTGCCCTGGCGCAGCAACGTATTCAGCCCCACCTGCATTGGCAGGCCATTTACGCAGCACATGCAGCCGCCGGGAATCTCTTTTAATAATGCGCCGCTGTCGGCGAGCAGTGCACCGTCGATGCCAACTTCACCAAATTCATTGACCAGCACCGCCCATTTTTCATGTTCGGGTTTGTTGGCCAGTAAATGCAAAATAGTGGTGGTTTTTCCGCTACCAAGGAAACCGGTAATCAGGTTCGTTTTCGTCACAGTTGCTCCGGACAGATTAACGTGAGGGCTTAATACCCCCTATCCTGAACAACATTTGCCAAAATTTGAAGCCCAAGAGTGCCTCACATCCTTGTGAAATTGAATTAAAGCATTGGGTGATAAATTATTTGGCTAAATTAGCAACGGCCGCGCGTGCACCTTTATTCTCAAGCTCATTCCACGCCGCGGTGACGTGTTCAACAAATTGTTCATCAGCGGGCAGATCGCTGCCAAAAATTTCATGCAGAGTGAGCAGGGCGGCTACGCGTTCTGCCCCGGAGCTGTTATCAACCAGGGTTTTTATTTTCGCGGATAGCGGATCGCGAATATCAATTTCGTTCCCGGCATCGTCGATGCCGCTGACATAACGCATCCAGCCAGCGACTCCCAGCGCAAGGCATGGCCACGCATCGCCTTGTTGCAGATGCCAGCGCACGCTTTCCAGCATACGCTGCGGCAATTTTTGGCTACCGTCCATGGCAATTTGCCAGGTGCGGTGTTTAAGTGCCGGATTATCAAAACGCTCAAGTAAATTATGCGCATACTGCTGCAAATTCACTCCGGTCACGCGCAGCGTTGGCGCTTGTTCCTGCATCATTAATCGGAGTGCGGCCTGGCGGAAATTTTCATCGGCCATGCATTCATTAATATGCTGATAGCCCGCAAGGTACCCGAGATAAGCGAGGAACGAGTGGCTACCGTTGAGCATGCGCAGCTTCATCTGTTCCCAGGGCATGACATCGTCAACCATTTCCACGCCGACCTCTTCCCACGCCGGGCGGCCCGCAACGAAATTATCTTCAATAACCCACTGGATAAACGGTTCACCCGAAATCGCGCACGGATCTTCAACGCCCAGGGTATCGGTGATTTCTTGCAAGGATTCAGGCGTGGCCGCAGGGACGATTCTGTCCACCATAGTGCTTGGGAATGTCACATGTTCACGAATCCAGTCGGCTAATTCCTGACTGCGTGTTTCTGCCATGCCAATCACTGCGTTACGCACAACATGGCCGTTATCGGGAATATTGTCACAAGACAGCACCGTAAATGGACGAAGCCCACGTTCGCGGCGGCGATTAAGCGCTTCCACCAGAATCCCCGGCGCAGAATGTGGCTCCGTTGGGTTTTGCAGATCGTGAATAATACGTTCGTTATTGCCGTCGAGTTTGCCGGTTGCCGGATCGATGCAATAGCCTTTTTCCGTGACGGTAAGGGAGACAATGGCGACCTGCGGCTCGCAGAATTTCTCGATAATCGCATCGAGCCCATCCAGTTTCGCATTCAGACATTCGTTAACCGCCCCGACAACAATCGCCTGATTACCGTCGCGCCCTTTTTCCAGCACGGTGTATAAATGATCCTGCGCCCGCAGCGCGCTCATCAGCTTATCGCCGCTAAACAGGCTGATTTCACAAATGCCCCAGTCGCCGCCCAACTTATTAAGCACGCGGTCGGTCAACAATGCCTGATGCGCACGGTGAAACGCACCAAAGCCGAAATGGACGATACGGGTTTTTAACGCCCGACGGTCATAGCGCGGTTGTTGGACACTGGCAGGGAGCGTGACCGAAGCAATTGTATTCATAAATGCAAATCCTGGTTAACGAATTAGTAACATTGCGCAGTCTAAAGTTATATGACAACAAATTAAATTGGTGTGCTGGCTTTATCCCTTTAATGTGAGCTGGATCAACCAAAATTACCGCAGAATTTGACCATAAAGAAGAATCCGGTATGGTAGTAGTCAATACAGCATTGTAAAATTGGTATGACAACTTAACTGAGGAACTGTCGATGGAACAAACATGGCGTTGGTACGGCCCGAAAGACCCGGTATCTCTGGATGATGTGCGTCAGGCGGGCGCGACCGGTGTCGTTACTGCTCTGCATCACATCCCAAATGGTGAAGTCTGGCCGGTCGCTGATATTAAAGAGCGCCAGGCCGTACTGGCCGCAAAAGGCCTGACCTGGTCGGTAGTAGAAAGTATTCCGGTGCACGAAGAAATTAAAACTCACACCGGTGATTACGATAAGCATATTGCAAACTACCAGCAAAGCATTCGTAACCTGGCCGCGTGTGGCATCGACACCGTGTGCTACAACTTTATGCCGATTCTGGACTGGACGCGTACAGACCTGGAATATGAGTTGCCAGATGGTTCCAAAGCGCTGCGTTTCGATCAGATTGCCTTTGCGGCATTCGAGCTGCATATCCTCAAGCGTAAAGGCGCTGAGGCAGATTACAGTGAAGAAGAGCAGCGCCAGGCGCAGAGCTACTTCAACGCGATGTCCGATGCTGAAAAAGAGAAGCTGACGCGTAACATCATCGCGGGTTTACCGGGTGCAGAAGAGGGTTATACCCTTGAGCAATTCCACGCACGCCTGGCTGAATATGACGGCATCAGCAAAGACCAGTTGCGCGAAAACATGGCATACTTCCTGCGCGCAATTGTTGCGGTGGCGGAAGAAGTCGGCGTTCGCCTGGCGGTTCACCCGGACGATCCACCGCGCCCAATCCTCGGCTTGCCGCGTATTGTTTCAACCATCGAAGATATGCAATGGCTGAAAGAAACCGTCGATAGTATCTATAACGGCTTTACCATGTGCACCGGTTCTTACGGCGTTCGCGCGGATAACGATCTGGTTCGTATGATTGAAACGTTCGGCGACCGTATTCACTTCACCCATTTGCGTGCAACTTGCCGTGAAGATAACCCGAAAACCTTCCATGAAGGCGCTCACCTGCAGGGTGACGTAGACATGGTTTCGGTGGTGAAAGCGATTCTGACCGAAGAGCAGCGCCGTAAAAACAGTGGTGATTTGCGTCCGATTCCGATGCGTCCGGACCACGGTCATCAAATGCTTGACGATCTGCACAAGAAAACCAACCCGGGTTATTCTGCGATTGGCCGCCTGAAAGGGCTGGCAGAAGTGCGCGGTGTGGAACTGGCTCTGAAACAGACGATGTTCCCGGATCTGCTGAAGTAAGCTGAATATTCATTTAAAAACGCGCCTCATGGCGCGTTTTTATTATCGGTACATTCGTGTTTTAATTATTATAATTTACGCTCAGAAGTTATAGCCTAGCCCTATACGATAACGGGTTTGACGATCTGATGTTGTCGCCGTGTTATAACCAGAGGAAACATTTCCCACTTCAACAAAAGGAACCCAGGAACCTATTTTATAGGCGATACGGAAATTATATTCATAGTCTTCTTTTTTGTTATTGTACAAATCCTCGTTATCGGCAATTTTATAAATCCCATTCAGTTCAAACATCCAGTCACTGATATTATAACCTAGCCATACTTCCGGACGGTAAACCATGCGGTCATCTTTACCATCGCTATTGCGCCGTGCATACTCAAAGCGGTAACGGAAGGCGGTCCACCAACTGTCATCTATATTATATTGCACCCGAATATAAGGTTTGTAGAGGGTCATATCATCCCCCGTCTCTACGGCGATACCGGGCTGCCAGATGAGGCTCTGCCACTCAAACTGGTAACTCGCTGTGTACTCATTGCTGTTACTCTCCATGTTATTGAGGGCATCATTAGATTGTGCGTCGTTGGAGCGTGAGACCGCCTCCACCGCCACACCAAACCCTGTACCGAAGCGGTGAGACATATAAACACGGTCATAATTTCGGCCATCATCATAATACTCATGTCGATAATCAACATATCCCGCGTGAGCGGTTGCTGTTAATAATGGAACGAGTAATAAAGCATATCCATATTTCATGGTAATCCCTTTAAAGAAAAAATCGGATAAAATCCAATCTAACCTCCATCATTCAAAATAATGGTGGGGTTAAATAAGGTGTGGTTCCCTGGTGACGCTGCTGATTTTATTTAAGCGCGAAGATTGAAACCTTTTTAGTTTTGCCATGGAATGAAACTTGTGGCAAAAAAAAGAAGAATAAATAGACAAGGATCACTGTGTCGGTTTTTTCAAGAAATGAGATAAAGTGTTTTTATTTATATATTAAAGAAATACATACATAATATGAATATTTTGCAGAAGGATTAATGCAGAAATAAAAGAATATTCAGGAAGGTATAGATAAAAAAGAACCCCACAAAAGCGTGAGGTTCGGTACCCATTTGCAACGTACCGTATAGGTACGTTTAGGTTTCTTAGTCGGCACGACCCATAGAACGCTTTTCAGCGATATGGATACGGATCTTCTCACCGCTAACCATATATTCTGGAACCTGAATCACCAGACCTGTGGAAAGGGTTGCAGGCTTAGTACGGGAGCTTGCAGAAGCACCTTTAATGCCTGGAGCCGTTTCAATAATTTCCAGATCTACCGTCTGCGGCAATTCAAGCGCCAGCAGTTGGCCATCCCAGGTCAGAACCTGCATGTCTGGCATGCCGCCTTCAGGAATGAATTGCAGCTCTTCTTCAATCTGATCTTTGGTGAAGATATACGGGGTGTAATCTTCTTTATCCATGAACACGTATTCGTTGCCATCGATGTACGAGAAGTCAACGTAACGGCGGGTCAGAGTAATGGTGTCGACAATATCGTCACCTTTAAAGCGCTCTTCAACTTTCTGGCCGGTACGGACATCAGAAAAACGCATTTTATAAAGCGTTGCAGCGCCGCGAGCGCTCGGTGCCTGAATATCAATATCTTTAACAATCAGCAGTTTGCCATTGTAATTCAGTACCATACCTTTTTTGACTTCGTTAGCTCTTGCCATCGATGTTTCCTGTAAAAAATTGAGGAGCGAAAATATTGCGACAAATTACTCGCGAGGCGCAGTTCAGGCAAGCGGATTTAATGGGTAAATCGACATGGTAAAGCCGCGTCGCTACTGCTACAGTCCAGATCCTTGTCAGCCCACCGGAGCATTGCTGATGGACTGCCGTCCCGATTGCGGCGCGTGTTGCACCGCGCCTTCTGTATCAAGCCCGATCCCTGGCATGCCCAATGGCAAACCGGCGAATACGCGATGCGTTCAACTTGCTGATGACTTCATGTGCAAGATTTTCACTTCACCGTTGCGCCCGAAGGTTTGCGCGAGCTTACAGGCCAGCCGCGAAATGTGTGGCACAAATCGCCAGCAGGCCATGGATTACCTTATTTATCTTGAGGCCGCGACAGCGCCTTAAATATCTTTAATGCGCGCCATGCAATAAGCCGTGATGGCAATCATGCCCAGCGCGATATAAAACACGGTGTGGTAGTTCCAGATTTCAGCCACCACACCAGCCATTGACCCGGCAATAATCCAGCCAACACGCGTGGTATTAGTATACAGCGTGGTCGCCGCCCCCGCCTGACCCGGCATTAAATCCTGAAAATATAACATGCCGATACCTGCCAGAATGCCGATGAAAATTGCGTTCAGCAGTTGCAGACCTAGCAGCATGAATTCGTTATGCAGCGTCAGCATCCCAATGTAGAACAGCAAACCCGCTACCGCCGCGATCCGCATCAGAAAACGTTTCCCAAAGCGTTTAGCGTAATAGCCCGCGATGAGCATCGTTGGGATTTCAAGGCCGGCAGCCGTTCCCATCATCACGCCCGCCAGTTTCTCAGGCAGATGTAACTCATTGATGATGTAAAGCGGCATATTAATGATGTAGAGGCTATTGCATCCCCACATCATGGTGCAGGCGACAAACAGCAGCAGCGCGTCGCGGCGGTTGCGTCGTGGCGCTTCAAGCGTGGTCGTTTTCGTCACCACCTCTTTACGCATGGACGGCAACAGCATTCGCACCATGACGCTGCAAACCACAAACGCAAAAGCGGCGCTGAGATACATGGTGGTAAAGCCAAAACCCAGAGCCAGGGCATAGGCGATAGGTGGCCCAATGACCCAGGCAAGCGAAACCTGAGCACGCAAAATTGAGCTGAACATCACCGCTTCACGGCCCGTGCGGTCAGCGTGTTCGCGCGCCAGAGCAAACATTTGCGGGTTAGCGGTGGAGCCGAAGCTGCTGAGGAAAACGCCGACGAACAGCAACACAAAATAGTTACGGTTCCAGGCGAACAGCACGCAGGCTAAAGCGCCCAATAAGCAGCATACAAAAATAAGCGATTTGCGATCGCCTTTGCGATCTGAACGGCCCGCAAGAAACTGGCTAACCAAAATCCCGATGATTGCGCTGCCGGTGAAAAAGAAGCCAACCATCGCGGGGCGGGCATGAACTTCTTCTGTCAGAAACAGGCTCAGCGTGGGCGTTTGTAATGCGCCCGCAATTCCGGTTAAAAAAGCTACAATCAAAAAGGCAGAAGATGTTAAATCAAGGGGCTTACGGGTTGCTGCTATGGGGGAGTTTTGCATGCTCTCTGCGTCGCTAATCAATGAACGCGCGGAGTTTACGCGCCTTGTTCGTAAATAAATAGTTGTTCAAATCAAAAGCGACACGGAAAGCTAAAACGCCGTTCCTTATGTTGTTCAGCAAAAGCTGAAGTTAATAAATGGGGTGCTGAAGGTACAGTGATGTTGCTAACTTTTTCCACGTGATTAGCGCTGAAAATGTGCGTAACCTCTAAATTCCGATAACGAAATCACAACATCTCTTGCCTGAATCGTGGGGAATCTCCACACTGATTGAAACGTTTCAGCGTCGTCTTATTTAGTATCAGGAGTGGGATGGCGCATTTTTTCTCATAGCGGCTGAATCGTTTCAATTCAGCAAGAGAGGAGATCCATGTTCCAGTTATCTGTGCAGGACATTCATCCGGGGGCAAGCGCCGGAAATAAAGAAGAAGCCATACGTCAGGTTGCCGCTGCACTCGCGCAGGCTGGGAACGTCAGCATTGGCTACGTTGAAGGTATGCTGGCGCGTGAGCTGCAAACTTCGACTTATCTTGGCAACGGTATTGCGATTCCACACGGCACCACCGATACCCGCGATTTAGTGCTGAAAACTGGCGTTCAGGTGTTCCAGTTTCCGCAGGGCATCGAGTGGGGCGAAGGCCAAACCGCCTATGTGGCAATCGGTATTGCAGCAAGTTCCGATGAGCACCTTGGTTTGCTGCGTCAGCTGACGCATGTGCTCAGTGACGACAACGTCGCTGAACAACTCAAAACGGCAACATCAGCAGAAGAGCTTCGCGCGCTATTGATGGGGGAGAAACAATCCGCCTCCTTGCTGTTTGATAACTCGTTACTGGCGCTGGATGTTACCGCTACTGACCTGATGACGTTGCAGGCATTGAATGCCGGGCGTATCAAACAGGCGGGGGCGGCAGATGCGGCCTTTGTCAGCAATGTCGTTTCCAGCAAGCCGCTCTATCTTGGGCAGGGTATCTGGCTCAATGACAGCCCTGAAGGCAACCTCGCAAGCGCAGTGGCTATCAGCCGTCCCGCTGCGACCTTTGAGACTGAAGGCCAACCGGTATCACTGTTGATGACGGTTGCTGTGGCCGACGACCAACCTCTACAGGTGCTTAATCGCCTGAGCGATATGTTGATTAACAAGACGGCTGAAAGCTTGCTGAACGCCGATGCGCCAGCGCTGCTGACGTTGCTGACCAGCGATGTGGCTCCCGCACAAAATACCCTGAGCGCTGAGTTCCAGATCCGCAATGAACATGGTTTACACGCACGTCCCGGGACTGTGCTGGTTAACACCATCAAACAATTTAATAGTGAGATTACCGTGACAAACCTTGATGGCACCGGCAAACCGGCCAATGGGCGCAGCCTGATGAAAGTCGTGGCGCTGGGCGTGAAGAAAGGCCACCACCTGCGCTTTACCGCACAAGGTGATGACGCTGAACTTGCGCTGAAAGCCATTGGTGAAGCTGTTGCAGCCGGTCTTGGCGAGGGGGCAGCATGAGTCGTCGCGTCGCAACCATTACCTTAAACCCGGCTTACGATCTCGTCGGTTACACGCCAGAAGTTGAACGGGGTGAAGTAAACCTGGTCCGCACCACTGGCCTGCATGCTGCGGGTAAGGGTATCAACGTTGCAAAAGTCCTGAAAGATTTAGGTATTGACGTCACCGTGGGTGGTTTCCTCGGTAAAGATAACCAGGACGGTTTTCAACAACTGTTCAGCGAATTAGGTATCGCCAACCGCTTCCAGGTGGTGCAGGGCCGCACACGTATCAATGTAAAACTGACCGAGAAAGACGGGGAAGTGACCGATTTCAATTTCTCCGGTTTCGAAGTCACACAGTCCGACTGGGACCGTTTTGTTGCCGACTCCCTAAGCTGGCTTGGCCAGTTTGATATGGTCTGCGTGAGCGGCAGTTTACCGGCAGGCGTTTCACCAGAAGCGTTCACCGACTGGATGACCCGTCTGCGCAGCCAGTGCCCTTGCATTATTTTCGACAGCAGCCGCGAAGCGTTAGTCGCTGGCTTGAAAGCTGCACCGTGGTTAGTGAAACCAAACCGCCGAGAGCTGGAAATCTGGGCGGGCCGCAAGCTTCCAGATATGAAAGACATAATCGAGGCTGCGCACGCGCTGCGTGAACAGGGGATTGCTCATGTAGTGATTTCTCTGGGCGCAGAAGGTGCGCTGTGGGTTAACGCTTCCGGCGAATGGATTGCGAAACCACCGGCGTGTGAAGTTGTCAGCACCGTGGGTGCAGGCGACTCCATGGTGGGCGGGCTTATCTACGGCCTGTTAATGCGTGAATCCAGCGAACATACCTTACGCCTTGCAACCGCAGTCGCGGCGCTGGCGGTAAGTCAGAGCAACGTCGGGATCACCGATCGCACTCAACTGGCGGCCATGATGGCCCGTGTTGATTTGAAACCTTTTAACTGACAGCAGGAGAGGAACAATGAAAACGCTGCTGATTATCGAACCGGGACTCGGCCAGGCTCGCGCTTACCTCGCGAAAACGCTGCTCGGTGCCGTCGCGCTTAAAGCGCATATGCAGATTATCGACAACCCAAATGATGCCGATATGGCTATCGTTGTGGGCAACGCTATTCCGGCAGATAGCTCGCTGAATGGCAAAAAGGTCTATCTGGGTGATATTGACCGTGCAGTTCAGCATCCGGAACTGTTTTTAGGTGAAGCGAAAGACAAAGCGAAACCGTATACCGCTCCGGTCAGTGCGACGCCTGTTGCGCAGGCAAAAGGGCCTAAACGCGTTGTCGCGGTAACCGCATGCCCAACGGGGGTTGCGCATACCTTTATGGCGGCGGAAGCTATTGAAACCGAAGCCAAAAAACGTGGCTGGTGGGTGAAAGTTGAAACCCGTGGTTCAGTGGGGGCGGGTAACGCGATTACCCCGGAAGAGGTTGCCGAAGCCGATCTGGTGATTGTGGCGGCGGACATCGAAGTGGATCTGGCGAAATTTGCTGGCAAGCCGATGTACCGTACTTCAACCGGTCTGGCGCTGAAGAAAACCGCCCAGGAGCTGGATAAAGCGGTAGTTGAGGCAACACCTTTTGAAGCGGCAGGGCAGAGCACTGCGGCTGTCAAAGAAGGGAAAAAAGAGTCCGCTGGCGCTTATCGCCACCTGCTGACCGGCGTGTCTTACATGTTGCCGATGGTTGTTGCGGGCGGTTTGTGTATCGCACTTTCCTTCGCTTTTGGTATCGAAGCGTTTAAAGAACCGGGTACGCTTGCTGCCGCACTGATGCAAATCGGTGGGGGCTCAGCCTTTGCGTTGATGGTGCCGGTTCTGGCGGGCTACATTGCCTTCTCGATTGCTGACCGTCCGGGTCTGACGCCGGGTCTTATCGGCGGTATGCTGGCGGTAAGCACGGGGTCTGGTTTTATCGGCGGTATTATTGCGGGCTTCCTCGCAGGCTACATTGCGAAGATGATCAGCACTAAGCTGAAATTGCCAGCCAGTATGGAAGCGTTGAAACCGATCCTTATCATTCCACTGTTCTCAAGCCTGGTGGTTGGCCTGGCGATGATTTACCTGATCGGTACGCCGGTTGCGAAAATCCTCGAAGGTTTGACTCACTGGCTGCAAACCATGGGCACCGCGAATGCAGTACTACTGGGCGCAATCCTCGGCGGCATGATGTGTACCGATATGGGCGGGCCGGTGAACAAAGCAGCGTACGCATTCGGTGTCGGTTTACTGAGTACGCAAACTTATGCCCCGATGGCCGCGATTATGGCCGCAGGCATGGTGCCACCGTTAGCGATGGGTCTGGCAACGCTGGTTGCGCGTCGTAAATTCGACAAAGCACAGCAAGAAGGCGGTAAAGCGGCAATGGTACTGGGTCTTTGCTTTATCACCGAAGGGGCAATTCCTTTCGCAGCGCGTGATCCGATGCGTGTTCTGCCGTGCTGTATCGTTGGTGGCGCGGTGACCGGCGCAATTTCCATGGCGGTGGGCGCGAAACTGATGGCTCCGCATGGCGGCTTGTTTGTACTGCTGATCCCTGGGGCGATTACCCCGGTTCTGGGTTACCTGATTGCGATAGTAGCGGGAACATTGCTGGCGGGTCTGTCTTATGCCTTCCTGAAACGTTCAGAAACTGAGTTAGCGGTAAAAGCAGCTTAATTTCAAATCAGTTAGCGCCATACCTTTAAGCTCCCTGCCATTGGCAGGGAGCTTTTTTACTTATGCAGCCGCTTCTTCGTGCTGCTGTGCCTTCAGCCAGGCAATCTCTTCGGCCCAAATATCTGGATTCGTGGTTTCCAGAATCAGTGGAATACCGTCGAAACGGTTGTCGCGCATAATCCAACTGAATGGCGTATGGCCGATGTTACCTTCGCCAAGGCTGTTATGGCGGTCAACACGGCTACCAAAGGCGCTTTTTGCGTCATTAAGATGCATGCCGCGCAAATATTTGAAACCAACAATGCGTTCAAACTCAGCGAAGGTTTTCTCGCAGTCAGTTTCAGTTCGCAGGTCATAACCTGCGGCAAACGCGTGGCAAGTATCAATGCAAACACCCACGCGAGATTTATCTTCCACGCCGTCAATAATTGCGGCCAGATGCTCGAAGCGGAAGCCAAGATTACTCCCCTGGCCTGCGGTGTTTTCAATCACCGCCGTTACCCCTTCGGTTTTATCCAGCGCAATGTTTATCGACTGGGCGATGCGCGCCAGGCACTCTTCTTCTGGGATCTGCATAAGGTGGCTGCCCGGGTGGAAATTCAGCAGCGTCAAACCCAACTGCATGCAGCGTTCCATCTCATCAATAAAAGCGTCGCGGGATTTTTCCAGCGCTTCTTCAACCGGATGACCCAGGTTAATCAGGTAGCTGTCGTGAGGGAGGATTTGGCCCGGGCCGTAGTTATATTTTTCGCAGGCGCGTTTGAAATGAGTGATAACTTCTTCGGTCAGCGGGGCTGCACGCCACTGGCGCTGGTTTTTGGTGAACAGGGCAAAAGCGGTGGCTTCCAGTTCGTGTGCGCGAATCGCGGCATTTTCCAGGCCACCTGCGGCACTGACGTGTGCGCCAATAAATTTCATTATTCTTTCTCCTGTCAAAACCCGCTATCGGGAAACGGCTAATGATAGCGGGTTAGCGAAGAAATATCAGGCCATAAAATGGTGGATACCGAGGTTAATCGCACCGCCACCGACAATGAGCCAGATAAATAGCACCAGCGCCATTAACAGCGGGCGGACACCGGCTTTTTTCAGCGCGCTGAAGTGTGTGGTCAAACCCAATGCCGCCATCGCCATGGCTAACAAGAAAGTATCCAGCGTTATCAAGGCGTTTACAACCGAGGCGGGCAGCAGGTGGAACGAGTTAAACATTGCCACCACAATAAACAGCACTGCAAACCAAGGAATAGTGATTTTACTTTTTTGCGCCTGACCTGCCGGAGCAAGCTGTTTAACCCGAGCCGCCAGGAAAATCAGGAACGGGGCCAGCATCATGACGCGCAGCATTTTTGCAATGACCGCAGCGTTCTCTGTTTCAGGACTAATCGCATGGCCCGCCGCAACGACTTGCGCCACTTCATGCATGGTTGAACCGGTGTAAATCCCAAATGTTTCCGGTGTGAACCACTGTGTTACGTACGGATAAATCATGGGATAAATGAAGATGGCAAGGGTACCGAAAATCACGACCGTTGCGACCGCTACCGTCACTTTACTGGCTTCGGCTTTCACGACTGGTTCGGTTGCAAGAATGGCGGCTGCTCCGCAAATACTGCTCCCGGCACCAATCAACCAGCTAGTTTGTTTATCCAGCCCAAACACTTTTTGACCCAGCCAGCAGGCGAGGGCGAAAGTACTGGTTAACGTCAGAATATCGATAATGACGCCGCTGGCGCCGACATCGGCAATTTGTGAAAACGTCAGTCGAAAGCCATAAAGTATGATCCCAAGGCGCAGTAAATGCTGTTTGGCGAACAGCACTCCGCCGTCGCAGTGCTGCCAGATTTTCGGGTAAACCGTGTTGCCAATTACCATCCCGCACAAAATCGCGAGTGTTAATGCCCCGAGGCCAAGACCCGCTACGGAAGGAATATTGCCCAACCAAAGCGCCAGCGCCGTAATAGCGCCTGCCAACGCAAGTCCCGGCAGGAAATGCCACAATGTATGACGATGAGTGGGAATTGATAACGTAGCCATAACCTTCTCCTTTGTGTTGGCAAAAGAGTAAGGGTTACTGGTTTAAAAATAAAATTGATTATATATTTATAATTAATCTGAATAAGTGTTAAGGCGTCTCAACCATGCATATCACCCTACGGCAACTCGAAGTCTTCGCCGAAGTCCTTAAAAGCGGTTCCACCACCCAGGCTTCTCAAATGCTGGCGCTGTCGCAATCGGCGGTGAGCGCGGCGCTGTCAGATCTCGAAGGGCAGTTGGGCGTGCAGTTGTTTGACAGGGTAGGGAAACGCCTGGTGGTCAACGAACACGGGCGCTTGTTATATCCTCGCGTTGTGGGGTTGCTGGAGCAGGCAACCGAAGTCGAGCAACTGTTTAAAGAAGATAACGGCGCCATTCGTGTTTACGCCAGCAGCACTATTGGCAACTATATTCTGCCGGAAATGATTGCTCACTATCGCCGTGATTTCCCCTCGCTGCCGCTGGAGATGAGCGTGGGTAATAGCCAGGACGTAATCAATGCGGTGGCGGATTTTCGGGTTGATATCGGCCTGATTGAAGGCCCAAGCCACATGACTGAGCTGGTCACGGAACCGTGGCTTGAAGACGAACTGGTGGTATTTTCCTCACCAGACGCACCGCTATTAAAGCAACCGGTCACACTGGAAAGCCTCGCTCAACAGCAGTGGATCCTGCGTGAAAAAGGCTCCGGCACGCGCGAAATTGTCGATTACCTGCTGCTTTCTCATTTGCCGCAGTTTCATCTTGGGATGGAGCTTGGAAATTCAGAGGCGATTAAACATGCGGTGCGTCATGGGCTGGGTATCAGTTGCCTGTCGCGCAGAGTGATTGCTGAGCAGCTTGAGTCAGGCTCGCTGGTGGAAGTATCTGTGCCGCTGCCACGCCTTGTACGCACGCTTTATCGTATCCATCATCGTCAAAAGCATATCTCTAACGCTTTGCAGCGTTTTTTGAAATATTGCGAAGAGTAGGATTTATCCCTGGAATTCCAGCCGATTATAAGTGCTTTGCTTATAATCCGCCGTCGATCATGAAGCTCTCTTATAACAGGGTATTTATCCTGGATGAATGAGGATGATTTGTTACAATCGCGCCTCATTTTTTGGAAGGACCGCAATTTTCTATGGTTTCTCAAGATAAAACCACACAAGCGCCTGGCTTACGTCGTGAGCTAAAAGCGCGCCACTTGACGATGATCGCCATTGGCGGTTCGATCGGTACCGGGCTGTTTGTTGCCTCAGGTGCAACCATTTCACAAGCGGGCCCTGGCGGCGCATTACTTTCCTACATACTGATTGGTCTGATGGTGTACTTCCTGATGACAAGCCTGGGTGAGCTTGCGGCTTATATGCCGGTTTCTGGCTCTTTTGCGACCTACGGGCAACAATACGTTGAAGAAGGCTTTGGCTTCGCGCTGGGCTGGAACTACTGGTACAACTGGGCAGTCACCATCGCCGTTGACCTGGTTGCATCACAGTTAGTGATGAACTATTGGTTCCCTGATACCCCAGGCTGGATCTGGAGTGCATTGTTCCTTGGCATCATGTTCTTGCTTAACTACATCTCCGTTAAAGGTTTTGGTGAAGCAGAATATTGGTTCTCCCTGATTAAAGTTGTCACGGTAGTCATTTTTATCATTGTCGGCGTGATGATGATTCTTGGCATCTTTAAAGGCGCGCAACCTGCGGGCTGGAGCAACTGGGCGATTGGCGATGCGCCGTTTGCCGGTGGATTCTCCGCCATGATAGGCGTGGCAATGATAGTCGGCTTCTCCTTCCAGGGGACTGAGCTTATCGGTGTTGCGGCGGGCGAGTCTGAAGATCCAGGCAAGAACATTCCACGTGCGGTGCGTCAGGTGTTCTGGCGTATCCTGCTGTTCTATGTGTTCGCGATTCTGATTATCAGCCTGATCATTCCTTATACCGACCCGAGCCTGCTGCGCAATGATGTGAAAGACATCGGCGTGAGCCCGTTCACACTGGTATTTGAACATGCGGGTCTGCTGTCTGCGGCAGCGGTAATGAACGCAGTTATCCTGACGGCGGTGCTGTCTGCGGGTAACTCCGGTATGTACGCCTCTACCCGTATGCTTTACACCCTGGCCTGCGATGGCAAAGCGCCGCACATCTTCTCTAAGCTGTCAAAAGGTGGTGTACCGCGTAACGCGCTGTATGCAACCACTGTGATTGCTGGCCTGTGCTTCCTCACTTCGATGTTTGGTAACCAAACGGTTTACCTGTGGCTGCTGAATACCTCAGGTATGACGGGCTTTATCGCCTGGTTGGGGATTGCCGTTAGCCACTACCGTTTCCGTCGCGGCTATGTGAAACAAGGGCGTGATCTTAAAGACTTACCGTATGTTTCCGGCTTCTTCCCGCTAGGGCCAATCTTTGCCTTCGTACTGTGCCTTATCATTACTCTGGGCCAGAACTATGAAGCCTTCCTGGCCGATAAGATTGACTGGGCAGGCGTAACGGCGACCTACATTGGTATTCCGTTGTTCCTGGCGATTTGGTTCGGTTACCGGATAACCAAAGGGACACGTTTTGTGAAATACAGCGAAATGACTTTCCCAAACACATTTAAAAAGTAACATCATAAGGGCGCGATTATCGCGCCCTTATTTATTTTCGCCCCCGTAATGCCCTTCATATACCCGTCATACTTCAAGCAGTTGTTGCCCTGGCGGCGCTCACTCACCCGAATCTCTTACTCAAGTAAGTTCATCGGGACTCGCTTTCTTGCCACGTTCCCGCAACGCGAATTATTTCAGGTATACATTACAAATTTTAACAATTTGATTGATAACCATTCTCGTTTAATTTAAGGTGTCGCCACTCTTTACCGCGGCTGGATGTCGATGAGTAAAGCGCGCAGTCGTTTGCCAACGTAGCAAACGACGCATTAAGGAATGTGAGCCTTTAAGTTTGCTATTCACCTCATGGAGAAAGGAATGTTAAGGTTGAATCCCATCGTCCGGGGAGGACTTTGCGCGTCAATAATCAGTGTTGCGTTTCCGGTCATTGCTGAAGAACGTGAAGACACTATGGTTGTCACTGCTTCTGCTACCGAGCAAAACCTCAAAGATGCCCCTGCCAGTATCAGCGTTATCACTCAAGAAGATCTCAAGAAAAAGCCCATTCAGAACCTGAAAGATGTTTTGCAGGAAGTTCCGGGTGTGCAACTGACCAACGAAGGGGATAACCGTCAGGGCGTCAGTATTCGTGGTCTGAGCAGTAGCTACACGCTGATTCTTGTTGATGGCAAGCGTGTTAACTCACGTAATGCCGTATTCCGTCATAACGATTTTGACCTCAACTGGATTCCGGTTGATGCCATTGAGCGTATCGAAGTGGTGCGCGGGCCGATGTCATCCCTGTACGGTTCCGATGCGTTAGGCGGCGTGGTCAACATTATTACGCGTAAAGTGGGCAAAGCCTGGCACGGCACCGTGACGGCGGATACCACTATCCAGGAAAAACGCGATCGCGGGGATTCATATAACAGTAACTTCTTCGCCAGCGGGCCAATCATTGACGATTTGCTTGGGGTAAAAGTTTACGGCAACCTCGGTAAGCGCGAAAAAGATAAGCAAGAACCTTCCAGCACCAGTGCAACCGGTGAAACACCGCGTATCGAAGGCTTTACCACACGCAGCGGTAGCGCTGAGTTTGCCCTGACGCCAACGGAAAACCAGGATATGAGCTTCGGCTATGGTTTTGACCGTCAGGACCGCGATTCTGACTCCCTGAACCAAAACCGCATGGAGCGCCAGGATTACTCCATTTCCCACAATGGTCGTTGGGATTATGGCAACACCGAGCTGCGTTTCTACGGCGATAAGATTGATAACCTCAATCCAGGCAACAGCTCGCCAATCACCTCACGCAATAACAGCCTCGACGGCAAACTGGTTCTGCCACTGGGTGAGATTAACCAGTTGCTGACGTTTGGTGGCGAATGGCGACACGACAAGCTGACTGACCCGGTTAATCTCACCGGCGGCAATAGCTCCGATACCTCTGCCAGCCAGTACGCGCTGTTTGTAGAAGATGAATGGCGGATTTTCGAACCGCTGGCGCTGACGACCGGCGTGCGTATGGACGATCACGAAACCTACGGCGACCACTGGAGCCCGCGTGCTTATCTGGTCTATAGCGCAACAGATACCATCACCATGAAAGGCGGCTGGGCGACGGCGTTTAAAGCTCCTTCATTGTTGCAACTGAGCCCTGACTGGACCAGTAACTCTTGCCGTGGGTCTTGTAAGATTGTCGGTAGCCCGGATCTGAAACCAGAAACCAGCGAAAGTTTTGAACTCGGCCTGTACTTTGCAGGTGATGAAGGCGTGCTGGACGGTGTGACGGGAAGCATCACCACGTTCCAGAACAATCTCGACGATATGATTGATATTAATCGAACCTCCAGTCGCACCGAAGCCCCGTCTTACTCTAACTTTGTTGGCTTTGACAGCGCGGGTCGCCCAATCTTCAAATACTACAACGTTAACAAGGCACGTGTGCGTGGCGTGGAAACCGAGCTGAAAGTGCCGTTTAACGAACAGTGGAAACTGACGCTGAACTACACCTATAACGACGGTCGCGATCTGAGCGGCGGCGGGAATAAACCTCTCGCCTCGCTGCCATTCCACACCGCAAACGGGACCGTAGACTGGGCGCCGCTGGATGACTGGTCCTTCTACGTTTCCGCAAACTATACCGGCGAACAGCGTGCCACAACCGACGGCTCTGCAACGCCTGGTGGTTATGTGGTGTGGAATACCGGCGCGGCATGGAAGGCGACGAAAAACGTCAAATTGCGTGCGGGCGTGATGAACCTGGGTGATAAAGATCTGAGTCGTGACGATTACAGTTATAACGAAGATGGCCGTCGTTACTTTATGGCGGTGGATTACTCATTCTGATGAAGTGATTTTTATCCTCACCCCGACCTTCGTGTTTAGACCAGGGACAAAATGACCCCCTCCCAGCCTCCCCCTTGCCAGGGGGAGGAGCTAAAACTCCCTCCCCTTGCCAGGGGAGGGCTGGGGTGGGGTCCATGAGGGCGTAGGTCGGATAAGCGAAGCGCCATCCGACATTCTTGTTACGCCAGATGCTCCGCGTGGAATCGCAAATGATCCTCCACAAACGACGCAATAAAGTAATAGCTGTGATCGTAACCTGGCTGCACCCGCAGGGTAAGCGGCCAGTTCTTTTGGCGTGCAACTTCAGCAAATTGCGCCGGTTGCAGTTGATCCGCAAGGAACTGATCGGCATCACCTTGATCGATAAGTATCGGCAATGGATGCGCGCTATCTGCCTGCATCAATAAGCAGCAGCTATCCCACTCGCGCCATTTTTCTTCATCATGACCTAAATAGGCGGCGAAGGCTTTTTGCCCCCACGGCACGCGCGTTGGATTCACAATGGGCGCAAAAGCGGAAACTGAACAGTAACGGCCCGGATTCTTCAATGCGATGCTTAGTGCACCGTGGCCGCCCATCGAATGCCCGAAGATAGACGCTTTGTCGCTGATGCTAAAGTTGTCGGCGATAAGGGCGGGTAATTCGTCGTTGATGTAATCGTACATGCGGAAATGGTCTGCCCACGGCTGTTCAGTGGCGTTAAGGTAAAAACCTGCACCCTGGCCGAGATCGTAGCTTTCATTGTTTGGCACGTTTTCACCGCGCGGGCTGGTGTCAGGCATCACCAACACGATACCTAATTCAGACGCAACACGCTGTGCGCCCGCTTTGGTGGTGAAATTCTCATCGTTACACGTCAAACCGGATAACCAGTACAAAACCGGAGGCGGGGTGGTGCGCGGAGTTGGAAGAAAAATACTGAACGTCATCGGGCATTTCAGTACCGCGGAATCATGGCGCCAACGCTGCTGCCAACCTTCAAAACATCGGTGTTCTTCGAGAAGTTCCATTAAAACGGTCCTTATTTATATTCAATATCAATGAATAAGTTTCACTTCACCCAAGTCTAGTCATGCTGCATCATGCTGGCAACGTAATCGTAACAACCGGGGGCTGCGTGGCGGCACGTATCGCGATAACGGGATTTCTGGTGTTGGTGGTGGCAATGGGCATTGGCCGTTTTGCGTTCACCCCACAGGTCCCGCTGATGATAACGGAAGGGCAACTTACCTTAACCAGTGCGGGTTTGGTAGCGGCGATTAACTACCTCGGTTATCTGGTTGGCGCGTGGGATGCCATGCGTGCGCATCGACGCGTTGAATTACGGTTACAGGCTGGCGTCTGGGGCGCGGTTATTTTAACGCTGCTTTCCGCCACCGTAGATTCAGCCCTTTGGCATGCGTTGATTCGTTTTCTGATTGGCGTAGCAAGCGGTTGGGCAATGGTATTGGTTGCCGCCTGGAGTAACGAGAAGCTGGCACATTTTGGCAAACCGGGTTTAAGTGCTGCGGTGTTCGCCGGGCCGGGTGCCGGGATCTTTATCAGCGGGCTGCTGGCGGTTTTAATTCATCGCTATGGTTTATCGGCAAGCCATGCCTGGCTGGTTTATGGTGCTTTGGCGCTGTTGTTTATTCTCTTAATTGCCCGGAATTTACCGCGCAAAGGGGAGTTACATCGCCCGGAAACGGCACCGGAGCCGCTGGTGTTAACCCCCCAGCTTAAACGCCTGGTGCTGAGTTACAGCCTGGCGGGGTTTGGCTATATTCTGCCTGCCACGTTTTTGTCGCAGATGGCCAGCGCGCGCTTCCCCGGAAGCGCATTCGCCCAGTTCATCTGGCCGGTATTCGGAGGGGCGGCGGTATGCGGGATTTTGCTCGGCATTGCCGCAAGGCAATGTTTGCAAAGTCATCAACGCCTGGCGCTGGTACTCTGGCTACAGGCCTTCGGGGTATTCGCCTCAGATATGATTCCCGACATCACGGGGCTGATTCTGGGGTCTGTCCTGGTGGGGGGAGGATTTTTATGCGCGGTGCAGTTATCGCTGCTGTATGGACGTGAACTTGCACCGCTCCACACTCGCTACATGGCGGGATTGCTGACCACCGGTTATGCGATAGGGCAGTTGGTCGGGCCGATGCTATCGGCAGTATCGACGTCGTTTACCGGGCAACTTGAGCCGGCATTATATGTCGCCGGATTTGCATTATTGATCGGCGGCGGTTTGGTTTGGCGCAGGTAGCAAAGGTATTGATGATTTCAATAATTATCGTTCGCACCACTGGATTATGCGGACGCGCTCCCGCACAATGAGCGCACACTTTGCCCCACGCAGGGCCGAGGTCAGTCACACCTGCAGGAGAAAACAGTATGTCATCACTAAGTCCAGAAGCCGCAATGGTTCACGAAGCACTGGTTGCTCGCGGTTTAGAAACGCCGCTGCGCCCACCTTTGCGTGAGCTGGATAATGAAACCCGCAAACGCCAGATTGCCGAACATATGACGGAAATCATGCAGTTGCTCAATCTCGATCTCAGCGACGATAGCCTGATGGAAACGCCGCATCGCATTGCAAAAATGTATGTCGATGAGATTTTCTCCGGCCTCGATTATGCCAATTTCCCAAAAATCACCGTCATCGAGAATAAGATGAAGGTGGATGAAATGGTCACCGTGCGCAATATCACGCTCACCAGTACCTGTGAACACCATTTCGTCACCATTGATGGCAAAGCGACCGTCTCTTATCTGCCGAAAGATACCGTGATTGGCCTGTCGAAAATTAACCGCATTGTGCAATTCTTTGCGCAGCGTCCGCAGGTTCAGGAACGCTTAACGCAGCAAATTCTGATTGCGCTGCAAACCCTGCTGGGCACCAACAATGTGGCGGTATCTATTGATGCAGTCCATTATTGTGTGAAAGCGCGTGGCGTGCAGGATGCAACCAGTGCGACAACTACGACATCGCTGGGCGGATTATTCAAATCCAGCCAAAATACTCGCCAGGAATTTCTGCGCGCAGTCCGTCATAACTAACTTATAAGCAGGCAGGGTGTATGGAGAGAAACGTAACGCTGGATTTTGTCCGTGGCGTCGCTATTCTCGGTATCCTGCTGCTTAATATCGTGGCCTTCGGTTTGCCGAAGGCGGCGTACCTCAATCCAGCCTGGTCCGGTTCCGTTACCGACCACGACGCCTGGACCTGGGCGATTTTAGATCTTTTCGCGCAGGTAAAATTCCTTACTTTGTTTGCTCTGTTGTTCGGTGCGGGTTTGCAGATGTTGTTACATCGCGGCAAGCGCTGGATCCAGTCACGTCTGACGTTATTAGTTCTGCTGGGTTTCATGCACGCTATCTTCTTATGGGATGGTGATATTTTGCTGGCCTATGGCTTAGTCGGGCTGGTTTGCTGGCGCTTGATTCGTGATGCGCCGGGGATTCGTTCGCTGTTTAACACCGGCGTTATGCTTTATCTGACAGGTATCGGTGTGCTGCTCTTGCTGGGCTTTATCTCCGGTGATGCGCCGAACCGTTCCTGGGTTCCTGACGCGGCTAACCTGCAGTATGAGCAGTGGTGGAAACTTCAGGGCGGTACAGAGGCCATCAGCAATCGGATCGATTTACTCTCCTCGAATTTAGTCGCGCTGGGGGCTCAGTATGGCTGGCAACTGGCGGGAATGATGCTGATTGGCGCGTCGTTAATGCGCAGCGGCTGGCTGCGAGGCGAGTTTAGTTTGCATCATTACCGGCGCACCGGTTTGTGCCTGATTGCGGTCGGCATGCTCATCAATATTCCGGCTATTTATGCCCAATGGCACGTGGGTTGGATGTACCGCTGGTGCGCATTTTTGCTGCAAGCCCCGCGAGAATTGAGCGCACCGTTTCAGACAATAGGTTATGCCGCACTGATTTATGGTTACTGGCCGCAGCTTTCGCGGATGCGCATTGTGAATGCGGTGGCGCATGTCGGGCGTATGGCGCTGTCGAACTATTTGCTGCAAACGCTGATTTGCACCACATTCTTCTTCCGCATGGGCTGGATGATGAAATTCGATCGCCTCTCACTGCTGGCGCTGGTGCCTGTGGTTTGGGCAATCAACATTCTGTTCTCTCTGGTCTGGCTGCGTTACTTCCGCCAGGGGCCGGTTGAGTGGCTCTGGCGGCAGCTCACCGCACGCGCCGCAGGCGTCTCTCTGAAACATACAGCAAGATAATGATACACATCACAAATGTTAATGATTTGTATGTAACCGTTTTCATGACTGTGATCCTCCTCACGTAGTCAATTCTCCGTCGCTGCGAGAATAGCCACCTTGCCAAATACAGGGTGCACTCATGAGATCAATTCCTCTTCCGTCTGGTGATAAACATGATCACCATTCGTGACGTAGCCCGCATCGCTGGCGTCTCCGTGGCGACAGTCTCCCGTGTTCTCAATAACAGTGCGTTAGTCAGCGCTGACACCCGCGAAAGTGTGATGCAGGCCGTGGCGCAACTGGGCTATCGACCGAATGCGAACGCGCAGGCGCTGGCGACCCAGGTCAGCGATACCATTGGCGTGGTCGTGATGGATGTCTCCGATCCGTTTTTTGGCGCGCTGGTCAAAGCGGTGGATGTCGTGGCGCAGCAGCACAACAAATATGTTCTCATCGGCAATAGTTATCATCAGGAAGAAAAAGAGCGCCATGCGATTGAAGTGCTGATTCGTCAGCGCTGCAACGCCTTGATTGTTCATGCAAAGGCGTTGAGCGACCAGGAGTTGGGCGAATTTCTCGAACAGATTCCGGGTATGGTGTTGGTCAACCGCATTGTGCCGGGCTTTGAGCATCGCTGCGTTGGGCTTGATAACGTCAGCGGCGCATTGATGGCCACCCGAATGCTGTTCAATCAGGGCCATCAACGCATCGGATACCTGGCATCCAGCCACGCTATTGAAGATAACGCCCAGCGCCGTGAAGGGTGGATGCGCGGCATGACCGAGCAGGGGATAACCCCGCCGGAAAGCTGGACAGGCGTGGGGTCGCCGGATATGCAGGGCGGCGAAGCGGCAATGGTGGAATTGCTGGGGCGCAATTTACAGCTTAGTGCGGTGTTTGCCTATAACGACAGCATGGCGGCCGGGGCGTTAACCGCTCTGAAAGATAACGGTATTGTCGTTCCACACCATGTCTCGGTGATTGGTTTTGATGACATTCCTATCGCCCGCTATACCGATCCACAGCTCACTACCGTGCGCTACCCTATTGTTTCCATGGCACGCCTGGCGACTGAATTGGCGTTACAGGGCGCTGCGGGAACGCTCGATATTGGTGCAACACACTGTTTTATGCCAACTTTAGTCCGACGCCATTCGGTGGCTCCGCGACAAATTGCGGCCCCGATCACTCTCTGAAAAAAGTCTTTGATGTAACCGGTTTCAATTTGTGAGTAAATTCACAGTTAATTAACATCGCGATGACTATTATGTCAGCGTTTTATCAGCTGAAACTATATGTAACGGTGATTAATCAGTTTACCGATAGGTATTCAGCAAAAAAGATCAATAAAAGCAGTTATGGATTGGTACTGAACACGGAAGAGTTTTTTTAATAGAGAAAATTTTCGGCATTCAGTAACGTTTTTATAACAATGCTGCCTGCCTGAACCCCCTGGAACTACCCTGCAAAAACCGGAGATACCATGAATAAGAAGGTTTTGACCCTGTCCGCCGTAATGTCTTGCATGTTGTTTGGCGCAGCCGCTCATGCAGCTGATACCCGTATTGGTGTGACCATTTATAAATACGACGATAACTTTATGTCGGTCGTGCGCAAGGCAATCGAAAAAGACGCAAAAGCTTCTCCAGATGTGCAGTTGCTGATGAATGACTCCCAGAACGACCAATCCAAGCAGAACGATCAGATTGACGTCCTGTTGGCAAAAGGTGTGAAGGGTCTGGCAATCAACCTGGTTGACCCGGCAGCCGCTGGGACCGTGATTGAAAAAGCACGCGGTCAGGATATTCCAGTCGTGTTCTTCAACAAAGAACCTTCTCGTAAGGCGCTGGATAGCTACGAAAAAGCGTACTACGTAGGTACTGACTCTAAAGAATCCGGCATCATTCAGGGTGACCTGATTGCTAAACACTGGGCGGCAAACCCGGCATGGGATCTGAACAAAGATGGTCAGGTTCAGTTCGTACTGCTGAAAGGCGAGCCAGGCCACCCGGATGCTGAAGCACGTACTACTTACGTTATTAAAGAGCTGAATACCAAAGGTCTGAAAACCCAACAGCTGCAATTAGATACCGCAATGTGGGATACCGCTCAGGCTAAAGATAAGATGGACGCGTGGCTGTCTGGCCCGAACGCTAACAAAATCGAAGTGGTTATTGCGAACAACGATGCGATGGCAATGGGTGCGGTAGAAGCGCTGAAAGCACACAACAAATCCTCAATCCCGGTGTTTGGTGTAGATGCCCTGCCAGAAGCGTTGGCAATGGTTAAATCTGGCGCAATGGCCGGTACCGTTCTGAACGATGCCAACAACCAGGCAAAAGCGACCTTCGATCTGGTGAAAAACCTGGCAGCAGGCAAACCAGCGGCTGAAGGCACTAACTGGAAGATTGAAGAAAAAATCGTACGTGTTCCTTACGTCGGTGTTGATAAAGACAATCTGTCCGAGTTCGTTGGTAAATAAATACCCGTAATACCCTTTTATCCGGGCGCGGAATTCTGCGCCCGGTTTCAGGCCAGCTACTCAGCGACACAGGTATAACTATGGTCGACAATATTACAAATCCGTCGTCGGAATATTTGTTGGAAATGACCAACATAAATAAATCATTCCCCGGCGTTAAGGCACTGGATAATGTTAATTTAAAAGTGCGTCCTCATTCCATTCACGCATTAATGGGTGAGAACGGTGCGGGTAAATCAACATTATTAAAATGCCTATTTGGGATCTACAGTAAAGATTCCGGCAGTATTCTTTTTCAGGGAAAAGAAGTTAATTTCTCCAGCACTAAAGAGGCGCTGGAAAATGGTATTTCCATGGTACACCAGGAATTAAACCTGGTCTTACAACGTACCGTCATGGATAACATGTGGCTGGGGCGTTACCCAACCAAAGGTATATTTGTCGATCAGGACAAAATGTACCGTGATACCAAACATATTTTCGATGAGCTGGATATTGATATTGACCCGCGCGCCCGCGTCGGCACGCTGTCAGTTTCACAAATGCAGATGATCGAAATCGCAAAAGCGTTTTCTTACAATGCCAAAATTGTCATTATGGATGAGCCCACATCCTCTCTGACAGAAAAGGAAGTTAACCACCTTTTCAAAATCATTCGTAAATTAAAAGAACGCGGTTGCGGCATCGTTTATATCTCCCACAAAATGGAAGAGATCTTCCAATTGTGCGATGAAATTACCATTCTGCGTGACGGACAATGGATTGCTACCCAGCCATTAGAAGGGCTGGATATGGATAAAATTATCGCCATGATGGTTGGCCGTTCTCTCAACCAGCGCTTCCCGACAAAAGAAAACGTGCCGGGCGAAGTGATCATGGAAGTCCGCAATCTGACGTCTCTGCGCCAGCCGTCAATCCGTGATGTTTCCTTTGATTTGCACAAAGGGGAAATTCTCGGTATCGCGGGGCTGGTCGGGGCGAAACGTACCGATATTGTTGAAACGCTTTTTGGTATCCGCGAGAAATCAGACGGAACCATTACGCTACACGGCAAAAAGATTAATAACCATACCGCGAATGAAGCGATCAACCATGGTTTTGCGTTAGTGACCGAAGAGCGCCGCTCGACGGGGATTTACGCTTATCTTGATATTGGTTTTAACTCGCTCATTTCTAATATTCACAATTATAAAAACAAAATCGGTTTGCTGGATAACACGCGCATGAAGAGCGATACCCAATGGGTTATTGACTCGATGCGTGTAAAAACTCCAGGTCACCGTACCTCTATCGGTTCGCTGTCAGGCGGAAACCAACAGAAAGTCATCATTGGTCGTTGGTTATTAACCCAGCCAGAAATATTAATGCTGGATGAGCCAACCCGTGGGATTGACGTCGGCGCTAAGTTTGAAATTTATCAGCTTATTGCTGAGCTTGCCAAAAAAGGGAAAGGAATCATTATTATTTCGTCCGAAATGCCGGAGTTGTTAGGGATTACAGATCGTATTCTGGTCATGAGCAATGGTCTTGTTGCCGGAATTGTAGACACTAAAACAACCACGCAGAACGAAATTTTACGTCTTGCGTCTGTGCACCTTTGATAATTTAGGGGCTATTAAAATGAGTGCGTTAAATAAGAAAAGTTTTCTAACTTATCTGAAAGAAGGCGGCATTTATGTCGTATTGCTGGTATTGCTGGCGATTATTATTTTCCAGGACCCAACGTTTTTAAGTTTGATGAACCTGAGTAACATTCTGACCCAGTCTTCCGTGCGTATTATTATTGCACTGGGCGTGGCGGGGCTGATTGTAACGCAAGGTACTGACCTTTCAGCAGGGCGCCAGGTTGGTCTGGCTGCGGTAGTTGCGGCAACGCTTCTGCAATCGATGGAAAACGTGAACAAAGTTTTCCCTGAGATGAGCACCATGCCGATTCCTGTGGTTATCCTGATCGTCTGTGCTATCGGCGCAATCATCGGCCTGGTTAACGGTATTATCATTGCTTACCTGAATGTAACGCCGTTTATCACCACCCTGGGTACCATGATTATCGTTTACGGTATCAACTCCCTGTATTACGACTTTGTTGGCGCATCGCCAATCGCTGGGTTCGATAGCGGATTCTCGACCTTTACCCAGGGTTTTATCAAAATGGGTAATTTCAAGCTTTCGTACATCACATTCTATGCGTTGATTGCGATTGGCTTTGTCTGGATCCTGTGGAACAAAACCCGTTTCGGTAAGAATATTTTCGCCATCGGCGGTAACCCGGAAGCGGCGAAAGTCTCGGGCGTTAACGTTGCCCTGAACCTGATTATGATTTATGCGCTGTCTGGGGTGTTCTACGCCTTCGGCGGGATGCTGGAAGCAGGTCGTATCGGTTCTGCAACTAACAACCTGGGCTTTATGTACGAACTTGATGCCATTGCTGCGTGTGTTGTGGGTGGCGTGTCATTCAGCGGCGGCGTGGGGACAGTTATTGGCGTAGTGACCGGGGTTATCATCTTTACCGTTATCAACTACGGCCTGACGTATATCGGGGTTAACCCTTACTGGCAGTACATCATTAAGGGCGCGATTATTATCTTCGCCGTTGCCCTGGATTCCCTGAAATACGCTCGTAAGAAGTAATCCACCCGTTGTGAAAAAGCCCGCACAATTTCTTGTTGCGGGCTTTTTTATGGGAACTATTTTTTATCTTTCTTCTGTAATTCCAGTACCTGTTCAGGTGTTACTGCGGGATAGGCTTGCGCATCCTCTGGTACTTCGTACATTGCAGGAATGGGAACGAGTGGCCCAAGAAAACGCGGTTCGCGTTTAAAGATATAGAGATCGGCCAACGCACCCAGGCGAGCACCAAATTCCCTGATACGCACCGTCATCATATTTTTTGGCGATGGCACGGCATAACACTGCGCTTGAATTCCCATATGCAGCGCGATAAACAGCGCGCGTTCACAATGGAAGCGCTGAGTGATAATAATAAAATCGTTAGTATCGAAAACCTTGCGGGTGCGAACAATTGAGTCCAGAGTCCTGAAACCTGCGTAATCCAGCACGATATCGGCAGGATCTACGCCACCGGCAATCAGGTCTTTGCGCATAGTCATCGGTTCGTTATAGCTTTGCTGGGCGTTATCGCCACTCAGCAACAGGTAATTCACCTTGCCGCTGTTATAAGCGTTTAACGCCCCCTGAATACGAAACTGGTAATACTGATTGATTACCCCGGTGCGGTAATACTTTGCAGTACCCAACACCACACCGACCTGGCGGTAGGGTAAATCTTGCAGCTCGTCATAGACGTAAGGCGCTGTTTTCCAACTTATCCAGCGGTCAAGACACAGCGCAGCTATCACAGCCAAGCCGATGATAACCAACAGGCTATAAAACATGCGCTTCAACATGGACTTGCAGCTCAATAAAGGGATGGAATTTTATCCAAGGCTACTTTACCTGGGGGTGAAGAGCAAGAATCGCGGGATTGGTTGAATTAAATTTCATCAATGGGGATGCGCTCACGCATCCCCAAAGTGAACATCAATTCAATAAAGTGCGGTCGATATTCATGCAGCCTAACGCTTTCAGGGTCGCTGCGGTGGCATCCCACTGCGTCAATGGCGCTTCGGCTTTTTCTGCCAGAACCGCCCGCTGGATTTCATTGTAGTCATAACCCGACAGGCTGAGCAGATTCAGCGCCGCCTGCAGCGGCGGCAGGGAAGGGTTAAACGCTGCATTTTCAGCATAACTTCCTTTAAAAATCGTCCCGTCACGCATTTCCAGTGCAACCCCTGATGGGGCATTGCTGTAAGGCGCATGGCTACGGTTTGCCGCCGTTATCGCCGCCTGGCTCAGGTCATCGCCTTGCAGCTCAAAGCCGTGATCCATTTCATCCAGCAGTAACGTTTTGATTTCTAAATCGCGGGGGCCAAAGGCATCGGGGAGATAATCGCCCAGCGTTGCGGGTTTGCGGCCCGGCAGATTAATGCGCAGTGCCACGCCGCTGTTCAGTTCGTTCATAAACTGGCGGCAATGCCCGCACGGTGTGTAGTTAACCGTAATCGCGGCGAGGGCTTTTTCACCGCGCATCCACGCATGGGTAATTGCGCTCTGCTCGGCATGAACGGTTTGCTGCATCGTGGAGCCAAGAAACTCCATATTGCCGCCGAAATAGAGATTGCCGCTGACGCCACGCGCCACCGCTCCGACGTAAAACTGCGATAAATCCGCGCGTGCGCAAGATGCAGCGAGCGGTAATAAGGCAAATGCCAGCGCGTCGTCATCCATGCCGGTTTGGGCTTTCAGTGATTCAACTTCTGATGCCAAAAACATCGCCGGGAAGTGAGAGTCAGCAATCAATGTTTGCAAAGCGGCTTGCAGTGAAGCCGGGAGTTGTGCGAGTGCAGCCTGAAAACGTGAGCGCATAGAATTTAGCCTCATAACAAGTGAATGAATCGTAGTTTACGGTTCTGTATGGGCTTTATATGTGATCTTTCTCTAATTACATATGCAACATATGAAATAAAAAATGAAAATGCGCGATCTCTCGCAAGTTTTAACCAAACACGGCCAAAATAACCGGGAACAGGAACGGCGCGATCAACGAAGTGATGATCCCGCAAATTACCAGCGCCAGGGAGCTAAACGCCCCTTCCTGGAAATCCAGTTCGGCACAACGCGCGGTTCCCAGGGCGTGAGAGGCGGCCCCCATCGACAGGCCACGGGAGGCTTTGGTTTTTATGCGCATTAAATTCAGCATCGAGTGACCAAAAACAGCCCCAAGAATACCTACAAAAATCACGCAAACGGCGCTAATTGCCGGAATACCGCCGATACTGCCGCCGACTGCCATGGCGATTGGCGTGGTCACCGATTTCGGTAAAACCGATGCGGCAATTTGCGGCGTTGCGCCCATCAACAAGGCAATCGAGGTACCGGTAATCATCGCCACCATGCTGCCGATAAAGCAGATAGTGATGATGGATTTCCAGCGAGCCCGAATCTGGTGAAGCTGCTCGTAGAGCGGGAAGGCGAGGGCAACAACCGCCGGTTGCAGCAAATCATTTAATACTTTGCTGCCCTGGAAATAGTGGTCATAAGGTGTGCCGGTAAAGACCAGAACAGGAATAATAACCACCATTGAAACCAGCAGCGGATTAAGTAGAGGCGTTTTAAACCGTGCGCCGATTTTACGGGCGAGGAAAAAGGTCACCAGCGTTAAGGGTAAAGACCACCAGATATAGTGAATCATTTTGATTCGCCCTCGTTTTCACCAACGATTTTACGTTCGCCATGCACTAAATGGGAGCTCCAGCTCACCACGACCAGCACCACCAGCGTACTGATAAAACATGACACCACCACCGGGCCGAACTGCTGCTTTATCACATCGACATACTGCATCACGCCCACGCCAATCGGCACAAATAGCAACGCCATATAGCGGATCATTAAATGGCAACTTGGCTTAACCCATTTGGCTGGCAGGATTTGCAAAGAGAGCAAAATAAACAGAATGAGCATCCCAATAATACTGCCGGGAATAGTGATAGGAAGCAGTGATGCAATAGCAATGCCCGCATATAAGCATATGTAAATTAATACAAAAGAGCGCAGGTACTGCCAGATGACGGTGAGTGTGTTACGCATGGTGATGACCCTTTAAGAAACGCATTCATCATACAATTAAAGTTGAAAATGTGCTACCGATCACATCATGAATTATGAGCATACCAAATATTCCTGTTTGGAACGCTGGTGTTCTCCGTACGGTGAGAGCCGCTGGTGGCAAATACAGAAATCAGGCATAAAAAAAGCGACTCACAATGGAGTCGCTTTATTCGGTTTGAAACTGGGATTAGTTCAGACGTACCGGCATACCGGAACGGCCCTGAATAGCCTGATCCAACACGGTGCTATCCACATCCGGTTGAGCGGTAATCGCGGTCACGTTGCTTTTCAGCGTGATCGGTACAATCTCAGTGGAGTTAAACTGCTCTTCAGTAGTAGACAGCGGGTTGTGCACTTCGATGTAGCGCGTGCCGTCTGGCTCAACGGTGGCTTTCACTGGTTCATTAATGAACTGAACACGGGTACCGACCGGCACTTTCTCGAACAGGAATTTGATGTCTTCGTTACGCAGACGCACACAACCGTGGCTCACACGCAGGCCGATACCAAAGTTTGCATTGGTGCCGTGAATCGCATACAGGCGGCCAATATAGAGCGCGTACAGACCCATAGGGTTGTCCGGGCCTGCTGGAACCACCGCTGGAAGTGGGGTACCCGCAGCAATATATTCTGCGTGCATTTTCGCCGTTGGCGTCCAGGTTGGGCCTGCTTTCTTACGTTCTACTTTAGTCGTCCAGTTCAGCGGAGTATCTTTCCCCAACTGGCCGATACCGATTGGCAGCACGATAACGGTATTGGTGCCAGCCGGGTAGTAATAAAGGCGCATTTCAGCACTGTTAACCACGATGCCTTCATGAACGGTGTCCGGCAAAATTAACTGCTGAGGAATGTTCAGTATGGTGCCTGGCTTAGGCAGATAAGGGTCAACGCCTGGGTTTGCTTCCAACATGTTGGAAAGTCCCATCTGATAACGCGCGGCGAACTCTTCGAGCGGAGCAGTACTGCCTTCAGGAATAGTGACGACTTGGTTTTGACCAATCAAACGGCTGCCATCAGTTGGCAGAGGATAGGTCACGGCAGAAGCTGTTTTGCTAAAAGACACAACAGCCACAAATGCCAGTAAAATTGTGCGTAGTTTCATATTCATCTTGTGCGAAGTATTTATGGCCATGCAGGCTAGTTAGTGAAGAAACGGAGCGGTTTGAGCGCGCATTATATGTGCATTCCCTCAGCCTGGGAAATCAGATGTGGATTAAATCACATTTTTTTGTAGATTGATTATTTTATCACCAGCGCACAAGCAGAGCGATCTGCACGTTGAGTTATGGCATAATGTGCCCGATCTCACATATTAAATAATTTACCAGGACATCTCTGTGCTAGTTTCCAGTAACGTCACAATGCAGTTCGGCAGTAAGCCGCTGTTTGAAAATATTTCTGTCAAATTTGGCGGCGGCAACCGTTACGGCTTGATCGGCGCTAACGGTAGCGGCAAATCTACCTTTATGAAGATCCTCGGTGGCGATTTAGAGCCAACGCTGGGTAACGTTTCGCTCGATCCTAACGAGCGCATCGGTAAGCTGCGCCAGGATCAATTTGCCTTTGAAAAGTTCACTGTTCTCGACACGGTCATTATGGGCCATGCCGAACTCTGGGAAGTAAAAGAAGAGCGCGACCGTATTTATGCGCTGCCAGAGATGAGCGAAGAAGACGGCTATAAAGTTGCCGATCTGGAAGTGCTGTACGGCGAAATGGACGGTTACACCGCGGAAGCGCGCGCGGGCGAACTGCTCCTGGGCGTCGGCATTCCTTTAGAACAGCATTACGGCCCAATGAGCGAAGTCGCTCCAGGCTGGAAACTGCGTGTGTTGCTGGCGCAGGCACTGTTCTCAAATCCAGACATCCTGCTGCTCGATGAACCGACGAACAACCTGGACATCGACACCATTCGTTGGCTGGAAACCGTGCTCAACGAGCGCAACAGCACCATGATCATTATCTCGCACGACCGTCACTTTCTGAACATGGTCTGTACGCACATGGCGGATCTGGATTACGGCGAGCTGCGTGTTTACCCGGGCAACTACGACGAATACATGACGGCGGCAACGCAGGCGCGTGAACGTCTGCTGTCTGATAACGCGAAGAAAAAAGCACAGATTGCTGACCTCCAATCGTTCGTAAGCCGCTTTAGCGCTAACGCATCGAAATCGCGCCAGGCGACTTCTCGTGCGCGTCAGATTGATAAAATCAAACTCGACGAAGTGAAAGCCTCCAGCCGTCAGAACCCGTTCATTCGCTTCGAGCAGGACAAAAAACTGTTCCGTAATGCGCTGGAAGTTGAAGGGCTGGCGAAAGGTTTTGATGAAGGCCCGCTGTTTAAAGGTGTTAATCTGCTGCTGGAAGTGGGGGAAAAACTCGCCATTCTGGGTACCAACGGCGTAGGTAAATCAACCTTGCTGAAAACCCTGGTGGGCGAACTGACTCCGGAAGCGGGCGTGGTGAAATGGTCTGAGAATGCGCAGCTCGGCTACTACGCGCAGGATCACGAATACGAATTTGAAAACAATCTCACCGTGTTCGACTGGATGAGCCAGTGGATGCAAGAAGGCGACGACGAGCAAGCGGTGCGCAGCATCCTGGGCCGTCTGCTGTTCAGCCAGGACGATATCAAAAAGCCTGCGAAGGTGCTGTCCGGTGGTGAAAAAGGCCGTATGTTGTTTGGTAAGTTAATGATGGAGCGTCCGAACGTTCTGATCATGGATGAACCGACTAACCACCTGGATATGGAATCTATTGAATCGCTGAACATGGCGCTGGAAATGTATCCTGGCACGCTGATCTTCGTTTCTCACGACCGTGAGTTCGTAAGCTCGCTGGCAACACGAGTGATTGAGATTACGCCAGAGCGCGTGATTGACTTTACCGGCGGGTATGAAGATTACCTGCGCAGTAAAGGGATTGATGGTTAAAAGAGAAAACCGCCGGATTCGGCGGTTTTTTTTGATCTCTGGATATGTCGGGTGGCGCTTGCGCTTACCCGGCCTACCAAATGCTGTTGTAGGGGGATAAACGCCATTCACCGTTAACTACAGCGCCCAGCTCTCCTGCGCAACACCATCCACCACTAAACGCCTTGTCTCACCTGCAGGCAGCGTCAGCTTCAACTCTTTCCACGCCGGTTGATAATCACCTTTGCGGCTAAAGTTCACATGAATTTCCTTGGCGGTGCAGCGAATTTCCCAGCTCAGCCACAGCGCATTGCCTTGCTGATAGCCCCATGATTCACCGTCATCTTCAAACAAACTACCGTGAGAAACTCCGGCTCCTTGCAGCGGGTACACCTTCAGTTCGCGCACATCATCAGCCCGGGCATCAACGTGGCTAATACGCACGGAGTGCGGCAGCGCAGCCCCAGCACGAACCAGCAGCGGCAGGCGTTCCAGCGGGGCATCAAGGACGATCGTCTGTCCGCCGCTGTACCACTGACCGGTGTAATAGTCGTACCAGCCTGCGCCGTTTTCTGGCAGCCAGACTTCACGCTCGCGTTGGCCTTCTTCCACTACGCTTGCCACCAGCACATTGCGGCCCAACATAAAATCGTCGCACTCTTCGAAGGTTTTCGCGTCATGCTCGTGGTCGAGGAATGTCGGGCGCAGCATTGGCTCATCGTCCGCATGGGCCTGCCACAGCAGGGTGTAGAAGTACGGCAGCAGGCGGTAACGTGTTTCGATTGCGCTGCGAATGGCGGGCGTGACATTTGCGTACATCCACGGCTCATTCACCGTCTGGTCGTCGTTCCACGAATGGATAGTGAAACGCGGATGCATCACGCCATTTTGTACCCAGCGCACAAACAGCTCGGCTTCTGGTTTATCCCCGGAGAAACCGCCGACATCGTGACCCACGTTATACAGACCAGAAAGGCTCATGCCCACACCCATGCGGGTGTTATAACGCAGCGTATTCCAGTTAGTGCGGTTATCGCCGCTCCAGGTTTGCACATAACGCTGCATACCTGCGCAGCCGGAACGCGAGATCAAATATGGGCGTTTTTCAGGTGCAAATTTCTGCTGTGCTTCAAGCGACGCACGCATCATCAAAAGCGGCATCACCGGGCGGATATTTTTGATGGCGATCTCTTCGCCAAAGCCGTGGCAGCGGGCTTCGCCGTCCCATACTTCGTATTCGTTGTTATCGTTCCAGGTGGAATCGATACCCATCTCCAGAAGCTGCGTGGTGACGCCGGTCTGCCACCATTTAACCGTCGCCGGGTTGGTGAAATCGAGGTGCGAACCTTCATCGTCCCAAAAGATCGATCTCTCCGGGCTATCCTGCTCGGAATCTTTAATAAACAGGCCTTGCTCAACCACTTCCTGGTAGCGCGGGTGATCCTGCAACAGGCACGGTTTGATGTTCGCCGCCAGTTTAATGCCCGCGTCGTGGAACGCCTGGCTCATCACTTTTGGCTGCGGCACTTTGTCGTAGTTCCAGTTGAACACGTAGCGCTTGTTGTTTATGGAAGTGTAACCCGACGAAAGCTGGAACGAATCGCACGGAATCGCATGTTCGTTACAAAGACGGATAAAGCTCATCAGTTGGTTTTGTGCGTCCGGCGCATCGGTGTAATGCATGGTGGAACCGCTGTAGCCGAGGCTCCATTTCGGGCCAAACAATGTTTTACCCGTCAGGCGTACAAACGCTTTGGTGACATCCAAAACCTGCGGGCCGAGGAAGAGGTAATAATCCACATCGCCCGATTCAGCCTGCCAGCGGCGGTAGGGCAGGTGGTAATTGTCGATCTCGTTGCCCAAATCCAGCCAGCAACTGCTCAGGTTGTCGTAAAACATCCCGAAACTTACGTCCGGGCGGCGCGTAATCGTAAAGGGAATATGCTTGTACAGCGGATCGGTAGATTCAGCGTTATAGCCCATGGCGTCCAGATTGCGCATTTCATATCGCTTACCGGTACGCTGAAGCGGGCCAGCTTTTTCGCCAAGGCCGTAATAACGCTCTCCTTTATAGCGGCGCTGGTAATGTGCCACGCCGTCGCCATGCGCATTGAGTAGATAGGCGCTGGTCGGGCGGTCGCTTGCCAGCATCTGCCACTCGCCGCTGTCGTTCTTATATTCCCACTCAAGCCACAGCGGCTGGTGAACCGTTACGCGCAGTTTATCCGTGCTGATGCGCAGCGTTTCGCTCAGCTCTTCCACCGTGAAGCCCGGTAATGAAAAACCCTCCAGACTTTCGCGGTTACGGCCTTCCCACGGCACATCGTTTTCTGGCGCGATGCTCCAGGTGCGATTGAGCGCCAGCTTGTTCTCGCGTTTAATCAACACGCGGAACATCCCTTGTTCAAGCACAAACAGATTCAGGCTATGTTTTCCATCCACGGTTAACTCAACGTGGCTGGCATCAAATTTTACCAGTGTCCAATTCTTCAATGTTTTCATCGTTCACAATCTCTATCAGGCGCGCTTGGTGCGGCGTTCAGCAATAAAAGAAACCAGGAATACAGCGCCAATCAGGTCAAAGAAGCCCATGGCGATAAACAGCGGGTTGTAGCCAATTTTGTCGGCGGTTACGCCAATCAGCAGCGAGAACAGGAAGCTGGCAATCCAGGCGGCAGAGCCACGCATCCCGTTGACCGTTGCCATTTGGCCTTTATCGAAGGAGTCCACTACCAGGGCACTCAACATGCAGGAAATAATCTGATGCCCAAAGCCGCCGATGGAGATCAGGGCGATAGTGACGTAGGGATCTTTCGTGATGGCGACCAGCGCCAGCGAAATCATCAGGAACGCGCCGGTTACCGAACTCGCCACGATAGAGTTGGTACGAGAGCAACCGAACCAGCGGGTGTAAACCTTCGTCAGATAGCCGCTTGCCACACTGCCGAGATCGGCGGCGAGGAACGGCAGCCAGGCGAACATGGCGATTTGTTTAAGATCCATTCCGCGTTCGTTTGCCAGATACAGCGGCACCCAGAAACTCAACACCGCCCAGGCAGGCTCAGCCATAAAGGCTGGAATGGCGATACCGTAGAAACGTTTGTTCTTACCTACGGTTTTTAATGCGGTCAGGAAAGGCAGCTTCACCGCAGCAGGTTCGTTATCCTGCTTGATGAACTCCAACTCTTCTTTGCCAAGATTCGGGTGCTGTTCCGGATTGTGATAGAACACCCACCACAAAATTACCCATAACATCGCCAGCACGCCGGTAAACATAAACGCGCCCTGCCAGCCGAAAGAGGCATGAGCAAAATAGACGATAGGCGGTGCCAGCATCGCACCAATGGAGAAACCCACCCCGGCCCAACCCGCCGCAATCGGGCGTTCTTTTTTCGGGAACCATTCGCCAATGGTTTTCGCGTTAGCAGGCGTTGCCGCCGCTTCTGCACCCCCCATAAAGAAGCGCAAAATGGCCAGATGCAGCCAGCTACCGGCTCCCGCATGCATAACACACACCACCGCCCAAATCCCTGCACAAATCAGGAAGCCGAGTTTCAGGCCGATGACATCAATCAACCAGCCGCAAATCGGTTGGAAAAGGGTATAGGCGAGCTGGAATGAGGCGACAATCCACGAGTACTGTTCTGTGGTAATTCCCAGGCTGCTTTTTAGCTCTGGCGCCAAAATACCGAGAGAGTTGCGGGTGATGTAGTTAACGGTGACGCCCAATAAAAACAGCACCAGAACCCACCAGCGCAGGTTACGAATGGTGCGTTTAGCCTTAACGGCGGTGACGCCTGGATTTATGCCATGACTCATGTTGTTCTCCACGTAGAAGCATCTTCTATCGAATATTTTCTCAAACCACAGGGCTGAGTAATTTTATATCTAATTGATTAATAATTATTTTATGGACTGCTTGCCGCGCAATGGCAGGTTCAGCTACGGCAGTGGAGAGAGCGTAAAACAGTTAGAAAATGCTCAATAGCAACTTTTATGCAAAAATTTTCATATGAAAGATAAATACGTGCGCTCGCTAACGAAAAGAGCAGTAAATAAGCCATAAACTTGATTGTGAAAAAATTTTCATGGCCGAAATGGGCGCAGATCACAAAATGAGTAAAAAGCTAAAAATCACCGAAATTGCTGCGGAAACCGGGCTTTCAATCAGCACCGTCTCACGCGTGCTGGCGGGAAAATCGAATACCAGTGAACAGGCGCGTCAGCAGGTGTTGCAGTGTGCCGGGCAAAAAGGGGTGCTTGCCGGAATGGCGGCGGGGCGCATGTTGCTTAATAGCCTGGTTGTTTTTGCGCCACAGCGAGCTTTTGATGAACGGTCTGACGTTTTTTATTATCGCGTCACGCAAGGGTTGAGTCAGGCCCTGGCGCCCCACGAAGTACGGCTGCGCTACTGCGCCCTTGAAGAAAATGACAGCGATGCCAATATGTTCCTGAGCAAAATGAACGAGGCAGAAACTGAGGCGGCGATCTTACTCGGCATTGACGATCCGCATATTCACGATCTGGCGGTGGATCTCGGTAAACCCTGCGTGCTGATCAACTGCCGCGATCGCAAAATGCGCTTGCCCGGCGTCGCGCCGGATCACCAATTGATAGGTGATTTCGCGGCGAGCTATCTCTTCGAACAGGGCCATAAAGCGGTGGTGAATTTGCTCTGCCTGCGGCGCTACACCATGGAGTTGCGCCTTGCGGGGATCCGCGATGCCTGGGATAAGCACAATCTCCAGTTTGATGATTCGCACAATCTGATCGCCGCGCAAAGTTTTAGCGCCAAAGAGAGTGAAAAGCTGATTAGCGAGTTTCTGGAAAAAACGCCGCGCCAGCACTTGCCGACGGCTCTACTGGTCGGGGGGGATTTTATGGCGGCGGGAGCGGTAAGCGCGCTGCAAAATGCAGGGCTGCGGGTACCGCAGGATATGTCCGTCATGAGTATCGACGGTTTTAATCTCGCGGCCATTCACGATGTGCCACTTACATCAGTACACGTCCCGCGTGACGAACTGGGTGAAGAGGCGGTGCATATTTTGCAGCAGCGTCTGATTCGCCCCCAGGCACCCGTGGGGAATTTGCTGCTTAACGGAATGCTGGTGGTGCGTGATTCAGTGCGCCGTATTCGTTCGAACAAAAGCCACACGGCGGTCAGTAGCGTCGGGCTTTATGATGAGTGATTTTTTGTATACAGCATAAAATGTCCTGAAACGATGATTTAAGTTAAGTCAGATATGTGGTTAATATGAGCACCTCATTAACCACATAAATTAAACGGATTTAATATGGCTAAAGGATACTTTCTTCATATTGGGGATAAAACCACGTGCGGGGGAGAAATTTGCACGGGCAGCGCGACATTACATTTTCAGGGTATGGGTGCTGCACGAGCAGGAGATATTGTTACCTGCGGTAAATTTCCTGGCAAATTTGAAATTGTGGGAGGGTTACCAAAGAGACGTAATGGCGGGCAACTATTAGCCGGAACATTACACAGTGTAAGTTCCTGCCCTTGCCGGGCAACATTTATTCCCTCGATTGAAAATGGTTACGAAAAGCGGGCGGTTATTCTTCAGGACACAGACGCATTATTTGGGGAGAGTACAGTTAGTGATGACGAGCCTGAACAATATGCCCAATCAGCCAGACGTCATAAACAATCACAGAATTCAGAACAACCCGCCAGCGAAGATAACGTTGCTCCACAATCCCCAACACCCGGTAAAAAGAAACGAGAAATTACCCTGACAATTGGCGTGTTCTTTGATGGCACGGGGAATAACTCAATTAACGTGCAGAATATGTTGAAGGCTTGTTCCGGCGAACATTTCAACCTGAACAGTGCGGATGCGCAGTCTATTCTGGCTAAAAGTGCCGAAAGAAATATGGGCGTTTCCGGTATCGGTTTGGGTAGCTATATTGGGTATTACACGAATATTCACTGGTTGAATACTTTGTATAAGACAGATATTCCTGTTGAAACCGGATTGGCACAACAAGCTGTTTATATTGAAGGTATTGGGACTGATGCTGGAAAAGCTGACAGCATGGTGGGTAAAGGACTCGGTATCTCCGATACAGGAGTGATTGCCAGGACTGATAAGGCGGTCTCTTTTCTCGGAAAAGAGATACAGCAAGCTTTACTGGAGATAAAGCAAAATTTAAATGACACTTTGTTAATTATTAAATCCCTTCAGTTCGATATTTTCGGCTTCAGCCGTGGGGCGGCGGCGGCCCGCCATTTCGCGAATCGCATACAATCTGAAGACAATGCGGTGATTGAGGCCATCCGTCAGGGAATGGGGGAAATAGAATATCGAGGCGCACCGTCAGGAAAAATTCGCTTTATTGGTATCTTCGATACCGTTGCGGCTATCGGCACGCCAGCAAACGGCCTCAACCCCCATAGCGCAGATACCGGGGATGTTAATATCATTTTGCGTCCGGGTATTGCGGAAAAAGTCTTCCACATCACCGCACAAAATGAGTGCCGCTTTAATTTCGCCCTTAATAGCGTTCAGCCTGCATGGCCAGAACTGGCGCTGCCCGGCGCTCATTCCGATATTGGTGGGGGGTATCTGCCTCTGGAGCAGGAAAACCTCTATTTGACACGTCCGAAGGTCGAAACCGTCCCGTTCAATCAACCCGGCCAGGAAACTCGGGTTTATCGCCAGGCAATGGCGCAACAGGCACAACTTGCAAATACATCGGCTATTGCTCCAGTCGTGCGCACCAATAAAGTTACTGGCGAAACCTGGTACGACGACAGAATGCCACAGGATCGCTATGGTAACTTTCAGAAGCGCAGTTTTGCAGCCCTGGTTATGCGCAAGCGCATAGTGAAGAATGACTGGTCGAGGGTTGTGCTGCGGGTGATGCTGGATGCTGCGCAGGAGGCAGGGGTATTGTTTGATCCTATTGATCCAAAAAATCCAGATCTAAAACTCCCACCAGAACTTCTCCCCTATTGCAGCCAAGCACTCTTCATCGGAAAACGCGCTCGTACAGGGAAAACCATGTCCGGTTTTACCACCGATGAAATAGACCTGATAGCGAAAGACTACATTCACTGTTCGGCAAACTGGAATGCGGTCGAGGTGGATGAGAAAGGCCAAATAAGCGGTGGAACTTCAGGTGCGGAAATTATTTTCACCGATCGTCCCGATGAAGAAGGGCGACGTACGGTATACAACATGGACGGTAAAAAAGTATGAACATTAAAAAAATATTAGCTCTGTCGTTACTGTTGGCACTGGCGGGGTGTCAGGCAGAAAAAACATCGCAAGACTGTTGTTCATCCCTTGCAGCGAAGGGGGACTGGACGCTGCCTTATGGGGAGTGGGAGTTTGCATTTTTCACACCGAAGCTCCTACCCGCGTTAGTTACCCATGCTCGCATTATTGATACAGCCGGTTACCTGTACACTTTCAATACCCTGGACAGTACTCAGGATAACCCGTACAGCGTTGGAAAGTGGAGTGAAACCGTCAGAAGAAGCTCTATACACTTCAACAAAGCTAAGCAGCCGCCGCAATATATGATTTTCTGCTGGGATTCGATCATCGATAAAAAAAGCTATGAAACGAGTCTGTTTTTCCCGGAGTCGGTGTGGAGAAAAATGAGGGTTTCCACAGGTAAAGATATGTTCGGCAATATAGCGTGGTATGACACGATGCTGTTTGGTCTGGCACCTGAAGGTAAGGTCAGAGTGTGGTTGCAGAACAGTGCCGGAGGTGAAAATTACCCGGTTCCCGTGGAGAAGTTAAAAACGGTGTCCGGCGATCGGATGACCGTCTGCAAGGGAATGAGTAAGCATCCTGAAGGCTATGAATATTACGGGGAAACACCTGACTTCATTAAAGGAAAAACCTACCCATACGGCGCCTGGTGAGTGGAAAAGAGTAACTTCGTAGATTAGCTTTATACTCGGATCCACGCGGACTAAACTTTCTTTGGGGACGTATTGTTGCTTATATCGGGCGTCGTTCACACTAGCCCGACTTACGAAAGAATTGTTAACTCAACATGAAACAATGCGCGCTAATACTTATCCGCCACACACTTCACACTGCCCATTACGCGGCAGCTTCATCTCGCGAAACTGGCAGGTCATGGCATCATACATCACGATTTTTCCGGCGGCGGGCGTGCCGTAATGCGCCAGTAACTTAATCGCCTCCATCGCCTGTAGCGACCCAATCACGCCAACCAACGGGGCCATTACGCCTGCTTCTACACACGTCAGCGCATTTTCACCAAACAAGCGGCTCAGGCAGCGATAACACGGCTCGCCATCCTGATAAGTAAAGACGCTGATTTGCCCTTCCATACGAATTGCCGCGCCGCTGACCAGTGGTTTTTTCAGCGTGAAACAGCACTGATTGAGCTGATTGCGAACGGTCACATTATCGGTACAGTCCATTACCAGATCGTGGCGGGCAATCAGCTCCAGGAGTTGCGCTTCGTCTAACAGCGCATTGATCGTTTCCAACTGAATATGAGGATTGATCGCCGCAAGCGCATCGCGAGCAGAATCGACTTTTGGCTGACCAATAGTGGTGTCACGATGCAGCGTCTGGCGCTGCAAATTAGAGAGCGCCACGGTGTCAAAATCTAACAAGGTGAGATGGCCTACACCCGCTGCCGCCAGATACGGCGCGGCTGCACACCCGAGGCCGCCGAGCCCAACAATCAAAACGCGTGCGGCTTTTAACGCTTCCTGGCCGTCAAAATCAAAACCGCGCAGAATAATCTGGCGGTTGTAGCGCAGCATCTCCCGATCGTTAAGTTCAGCACCCATCGTTAGCCTCCAAACAGATGATTGAACGGTTCGACTTCAACCCAGTCGCCCGCTTCAACGTTGCCGCGCTCGCGCTCAAGCACAATAAAACAGTTCGCCTGGCTAAATGAGCTAAAGATATGTGAACCCTGGTGGCCAGTGCTTAACACTTCCAGTTGCCCGTCTTCCGCGGTGCGCATAATTCCACGCTGGAAATCCAGGCGACCCGGAGATTTTTTCAGCCGACCAATGGTACGCGCACGCAGGCGAGGCGGAAGGGCGCTGCTGTGCTGGCCGCTCAGTTTGGCTAACAGCGGCTGAACCAGTTGATAGAAGGTCAGTGCCGCAGAAACCGGGTTACCCGGCAGGCCGCAGAACCAGCTATTTTTCAGGCGGCCAAAGGCAAACGGTTTGCCCGGTTTGATTGCCAGCTTCCAGAAACCGACTTCGCCTAACTCTTCGAGCAGTTGTTTGGTGTAATCCGCTTCGCCCACGGAGACGCCACCGCTGCTGATGACTACATCGGCCTTGCTGTCAGCCTCGATAAACGCGGCGCGCAGCGCTTCCGGGTCATCACGGATAATCCCTAAATCGATAACGTCGCAGCCCAGTTGTTCGAGCATGACATGTACCGCAAGGCGGTTGGTGTCATAGATTTGGCCTTCGCCCAGCGGCGTGCCAGGAAGTTGCAGTTCATCGCCGGTTGAGAACACGGCGGCACGCACTTTGCGCAAAACCGCGACATCAGCGATACCCAGAGAAGCAATCAGCGGCAGTTCGGCAGCGCTCAGTTTCTTGCCTGCAGGCAATACGCTTGCCCCCTGGCGGATATCTTCCCCACGCAGACGGACGTTTTGCCCATTTTTCACTTCCGCGTTAAAACGCACGCCGCTTTCGGTGACGGTCGCTTCTTCTTGCATCACTACCGCGTTAGTTTCTGGCGGCACCGGTGCGCCCGTCATAATGCGAATGCAGGTGCCTTCTGGCCATTCCCCGGCAAAAGGCTGCCCGGCAAAGGCTTTTCCCGCCACCGGCAAGGCTGTGCCCAATGCGATGTCTTTCAGGCGAACCGCGTAACCATCCATCGCTGAATTATCAAACCCCGGCACATCTATCGGAGAAGTGACAGGGTGAGACGTAATGCGTCCGGCAGCCTGTAACAAAGGAATAGATTCAGATTCGGTGACAGAAACAATGCGTGAAAGCATCTGTTCCATTGCGGTTTCAAGGGGGATAAGCCCGGCGTTAAATTCCATGAAAGCTCCAGCGGCGCGGGAAAAATATGTCGCACATTATGGCAGAGAAACGGCGTCGGCTGAATGTCCCATTATGGGTAATGCGTCACCCCATTTTCCTTTACATCACATTTACATCTTTCTATATTCAAAAATCGTATTAGTTAACAGTAACGATTCTGATATTTATAGAGAAAATAAAATCGGACAAACGTGACAGGGTGTGTCGACATGAATAAAGCAGTTATCGCTATCCACGGTGGCGCAGGCGCTATCACTCGCGCGCAACTTAGCCCTGAAAAAGAGCGGCTCTATATCAAGGCGCTATCGGGAATCGTTGAGGCAGGCCAGGCGTTGCTGGCAGACGGGGGCAGTGCGCTCGATGCTGTCACCGAAGCGGTGCGTCTTCTTGAAGAGTGCCCGCTGTTTAACGCCGGAATTGGCGCGGTCTTTACTCATGATGGCACGCACGAACTTGATGCCTGTGTCATGGACGGCAATACGCTTGAGGCCGGTGCCGTGGCAGGCGTGAGCCATATCCGCAATCCGATTCTTGCCGCTCGCCATGTCCTGGAATCCAGCCCCCATGTGCTGTTAATTGGGCAGGGTGCGGAAAACTTCGCCGCACAGCACGGGCTTGAGCCGGTAACACCGGAGATCTTTTTCACTCAGGCGCGTTGGGATCAGCTAGAGCGCGCCCGAGAAAATCAACAAACCGTCCTGGATCATGACGGGGCTGAACCCATCGACCCGGATACGAAATTTGGCACCGTCGGCGCCGTGGCACTCGACCAATATGGCAACCTCGCGGCGGCCACCTCCACGGGCGGCATGACCAACAAACTGGCGGGCCGCGTGGGGGATTCCCCGATTATTGGGGCGGGTTGTTATGCCAATAATGCCAACGTCGCGGTTTCCTGTACGGGAACCGGTGAAGTCTTTATGAAAACCCTCGCAGCCTACGATATCGCAGCCTTAATGGAGTACGCAGGGCTTAGCCTGCACCAGGCAACAGAACGTGTGGTGATGGAAAAACTTCCGGCGCTGCAAGGCAGCGGTGGGGTGATTGCTATCGATAATCAGGGCAATGTGGCGTTGCCTTTTAATAGCGAAGGGATGTACCGCGGCTACGGTTATGTCGGGGATGCCCCAAGCGTTGGAATTTATCACAGCCAGGAGCATTGATGCCCCACAGTCACGCATTGCCCGAGGACGAAGTGCTGTCGGTGAGCCGACTCAGCGTTCGTTTTCGCCAGGAGAAAGTCGATACCCAGGCGGTGTTGGATGTGTCGTTTACGCTAAAACGCGGCGAAACGCTGGCGATTGTCGGGGAGTCGGGGTCGGGGAAATCGGTCACCTCGCTGGCATTAATGCGTCTGCTGGAAACGTCTGCGAGCCGGGTCGAGAGCGATAAAATCCTGCTGCGCCGCCGCAACGGGCAGGTGATTGAACCGGCAACGCTGAGTTCGTCGCAAATGCGCCGTGTACGCGGGGCGGATATTGCGATGATCTTCCAGGAGCCGATGACCTCGCTCAATCCGGTGTTTCCTATTGGCGAGCAAATCGCTGAATCTATCCGTTTGCATCAGGGATTAGGCAAGCAGGCGGCTATGGACGAAGCAAAGCGTATGCTTGAACGGGTGCGCATTCCGGAAGCAAAAGCCATCTTAGGGCGCTATCCGCATCAGCTTTCGGGCGGTATGCGCCAACGGGTAATGATTGCGATGGCGCTCTCGTGCCGCCCGGCGGTTTTAATTGCCGATGAACCCACAACCGCGCTGGACGTCACCATTCAGGCGCAAATCCTTCAGCTTATCCGCGTCTTGCAAGATGAGATGCAAATGGGCGTGATTTTTATCACCCATGATATGGGCGTGGTGGCGGATATTGCCGACCGCGTGTTAGTTATGTATCGCGGCGAAGCGGTTGAGACGGGAACCGTAGAGCAGATTTTTAACGCCCCCGTTCACTCCTATACCAAAACATTGCTGGCGGCGGTGCCGCGCCTTGGCGCGATGAACGGTCGTGATTTGCCGTGTAAATTTCCTCTGATGAATCCTGACTATCCAAACCTGGCAGAGCCTGAAACCGAGCAAGACACTATCGCGCCGGGTTCTGCGCCTGTGCTGCAGGTTCATGACTTAGTGACGCGGTTTGATATTCGCAGCGGGATTTTTAATCGCGTCACCAGCCGCGTGCATGCGGTTGAAAAAATCAGTTTTGATTTGTGGCCTGGCGAAACGCTGGGGCTGGTGGGCGAGTCGGGTAGCGGAAAATCCACCACCGGGCGTGCGCTGCTGCGCCTGGTAGAAACGCAGGGCGGCAGTATTTATTTCAACGGCCAGCGCATCGACACGCTCTCCAATGCGGATATGCAGCATGTGCGCAAAGACATTCAATTTATTTTCCAGGACCCGTATGCCTCTCTCGACCCGCGTCTGACCGTTGGCTATTCGATTATGGAGCCGCTGCTGGTGCACAACGTGATGCCCAAAGAGCAGGCGCAACAGCGCGTAGCCTGGTTGCTAGAGCGCGTGGGGCTGCTGCCCGAGCATGCCTGGCGCTATCCCCATGAGTTTTCTGGCGGGCAACGCCAGCGTATTTGCATCGCCCGCGCCCTGGCGCTCAACCCTAAAGTGGTGATTGCCGATGAGTCTGTCTCGGCGTTAGACGTTTCGATTCGCGCGCAAATCATCAATTTGCTTCTCGATCTGCAGCGCGAGTTTGGCATCGCATTTTTGTTTATTTCCCACGATATGGCGGTGGTCGAACGCATTTGTCACCGCGTTGCGGTGATGTACCTCGGGCAAATCGTTGAAATTGGCCCGCGTCGCGCGGTGTTTGAAAATCCGCAGCATCCGTATACCCGCAAATTAATGGCGGCGGTACCGGTGGCCGACCCATCCCATCGTCGCCCTAAACCCGTTTTGCTTTCTGATGAAATCCCCAGTACCACGCACAAACTGGGGCATGAACCGCACGTTGCAACGCTTGTGAATGTCGGGCCAGGGCACTTTGTTGCCCGGCCACAATAATAATCAGGAGAACACAATGACAGCATTAAAAAGTAAAAAGTGGCTGATGGCTGCGGGTCTTGCGGCCAGCGTCATTAGCGTCCCGGCATTTGCGGCTAAAGATGTGGTTGTCGCGGTGGCATCTAATTTCACTACGCTTGACCCGTATGACGCTAACGACACGCTTTCCCAGGCGGTGGCAAAGTCGTTTTATCAGGGGCTGTTTGGCCTTGATAAAGAGATGAAACTGCAAAATGTTCTGGCAGAAAGCTATACCGTTTCAGACGACGGGCTGGTTTACACCATCAAATTGCACCCCGGCGTTAAATTCCAGGACGGCACCGATTTCAACGCCGACGCGGTAAAAGTGAACCTCGATCGCGCCAGCAATCCGGATAATCATCTCAAGCGCTACAACCTCTACAAGGCGATTGCTAAAACCGAAGCGGTGGATGCCAACACGGTAAAAATTACCCTGAAACAGCCGTTCTCCGCGTTTATCAATATCCTTGCCCACCCGGCAACGGCGATGATTTCCCCGGCGGCGCTGAAAAAATATGGCAAAGAGATTGGTTTCCATCCGGTGGGTACCGGCCCGTATCAATTGGAAACCTGGAACCAGACCGACTTTGTGAAAGTGAAGAAATTCGACGGTTACTGGAAACAGGGCTTGCCGAAACTGGACACCATCACCTGGCGTCCAGTGGTTGATAACAATACGCGTGCCGCCATGCTGCAAACGGGCGAAGCTCAGTTTGCGTTCCCCATTCCTTACGAGCAGGCGGGTGTGCTTGAGAAAAACGACAAGCTGGAGCTGGTGGCGTCACCCTCCATTATGCAGCGTTACCTCAGCATGAACGTTACGCAAAAGCCGTTTGATAACCCAAAAGTGCGGGAAGCCATTAACTACGCGATTAACCGCCAGGCGCTGGTGAAAGTGGCCTTTGCGGGTTACGCAACACCTGCGGAAGGGGTTGTGCCGCCGTCTATCGACTTCGCGCAAAAATATAAACCGTGGCCGTACGATCCGGCAAAAGCGCGCGAACTGTTAAAAGAAGCGGGCTTCCCGAACGGTTTTGAAACCACATTGTGGTCGTCGCATAACCACAGTACCGCGCAGAAAGTGTTGCAGTTCACCCAGCAGCAACTGGCGCAGGTCGGGATTAAAGTGAAAGTGACGGCGATGGATGCCGGGCAGCGTGCCGCAGAAGTGGAAGCCAAAGGCCAAAAAGAGAGCGGTGTGAGAATGTTCTACACCGGCTGGTCGGCATCGACCGGTGAAGCAGATTGGGCGCTGTCGCCGCTGTTTGCTTCATCTAACTGGCCGCCAACGCTGTTTAACACCGCGTTCTACAGCAATCCACAGGTGGATAAAGACCTGGTCGAAGCGCTGAAAACCACGAATCGTGATGAGAAAGCGAAACTCTACAAAGACGCCCAGGACACCATCTGGAAGGAATCTCCGTGGGTGCCGTTAGTGGTGGAAAAACTGGTTTCCGCGCACAGCAAAAACCTCAGCGGTTTCTATGTGATGCCGGATACCGGGTTTAGTTTTGATGATGCAGATTTGAAATAGCAGCAGGTCTTTGGTTGTAGGGTGGATAAGCGCACGCGCTATCCACCGGGAATATGGCGGGTGGCGCGTGCGTTTACCCGCCCTACGTTAACGGAGTGAATTTGTTTAATTACTTCCTCAAACGCCTGCTGGGCCTGATCCCCACGCTGCTGATTGTGGCAGTGTTGGTGTTCCTGTTCGTGCATATGCTGCCCGGCGACCCGGCACGGTTGATTGCCGGGCCGGAAGCTGATTCCACCGTTATCAACATGGTGCGCCAGCAACTGGGCCTGGATTTACCGCTGTGGCAGCAGTTTTTGCATTTCATCACCAATATCGTGCAGGGCGATTTTGGCACCTCGATGGTTTCGCGTCGGCCGGTTTCTGAAGAGATCGCCAGCCGGTTTATGCCTACGCTGTGGTTGACGCTCACCAGCATGATTTGGGCGGTGATCTTTGGCCTGTTCACCGGGATTATTTCCGCCGTGTGGCGCAACCGCTGGCCGGACAGACTCAGCATGACGATTGCCGTCTCCGGCATCTCTTTCCCGGCGTTCGCGCTGGGGATGTTGCTAATGCAGGTTTTCTCTGTGGAACTAGGCTGGCTACCGACCGTAGGTGCGGACACCTGGCAGCACTATGTTTTACCGTCGATTACTCTGGGGGCTGCCGTAGCGGCGGTGATGGCGCGGTTTACGCGCGCCTCGTTCGTTGACGTGCTGCAAGAAGATTACATGCGTACCGCGCGAGCTAAAGGGGTGAGCGAAACGCTGATCGTGATCAAGCACGGGCTGCGCAATGCGATGATCCCGGTGGTCACCATGATGGGGTTACAGTTCGGCTTTTTGCTCGGGGGCTCAATTGTCGTCGAGAAAGTCTTTAACTGGCCGGGGCTTGGGCGTCTGCTGGTGGATTCAGTTGAAATGCGTGACTACCCGGTGATTCAGGCGGAAGTGTTGCTGTTCTCGCTGGAATTTATTGTTATCAACTTAGTGGTGGATTTGCTTTACGCCGCCATTAACCCGGCTATCAGGTACAAGTAAGGATGCGACTTTTTAACTGGCGACGCCAGGCGGTACTGAACGCGATGCCGATTGTTCGGCCAGACCAGGTGCGCACCCCGTGGCATGAATTTCTGCGCCGTTTACGCAAACAACCGGTGGCGATGACCGCCGGGGCGTTTGTTCTGTTTCTGATAGCCATCGCGCTGATTGCGCCGTGGATTTCACCGTTTGATGCGGAAAACTATTTTGATTACGACCGCCTCAACGATGGCCCGTCGATGCTGCACTGGTTTGGTGTTGATTCCCTGGGGCGCGATATTTTCAGCCGCGTGCTGGTCGGGGCGCAAATCTCGCTGGCGGCTGGGGTGTTTTCGGTATTCATTGGCGCGATGATCGGCACGTTCTTTGGCCTGCTGGCGGGTTACTACGAAGGCTGGTGGGACCGCGTGATTATGCGCATTTGCGATGTGTTATTCGCCTTCCCGGGGATTTTGCTGGCGATTGCCGTGGTGGCGGTGATGGGCAGCGGCATGTCGAACGTGATTATCGCCGTCGCTATATTCAGCATTCCGGCTTTTGCCCGCCTGGTGCGCGGCAATACGTTGGTGCTGAAACACCAGACTTTTATCGAATCGGCCCGCAGTATCGGTGCCTCGGACGCGACCATTATCTTCCGCCATATCCTGCCGGGCACGGTTTCGTCGATTGTGGTCTATTTCACCATGCGAATTGGCACGTCGATAATCTCAGCGGCAAGCCTGTCATTTTTGGGATTGGGAGCGCAGCCTCCGACGCCGGAGTGGGGCGCGATGCTTAACGAAGCGCGAGCCGATATGGTGATTGCGCCGCATGTGGCTATCTTCCCAAGTCTGGCGATTTTCCTGACGGTACTGGCGTTTAATTTGCTGGGGGATGGATTGCGGGATGCGTTGGATCCGAAGATAAAGGGGTAATGCGGAGAAAAAAAGCGGATGGCGCTTGCGCTTATCCGCCCTACACTTGCTTTCTGGTAGGTCGGATAAGCGCAAGCGCCATCCGACATTCAGTTTAGTAGGGCGGGTAAGCGTTAGCGCCACCCGCCGCAAAGCCTGTTAAACCACCGTACCCCACAGGTCATACTCGTCCGCGTTTTCTACTTTCACGCGCACCACATCACCCGCTTTCAGTTTGGTTTCGCCGTTCAAATACACCGCGCCGTCGATTTCTGGTGCATCAGCCATGCTGCGGCCAATCGCGCCTTCTTCGTCAACTTCATCGACGATAACCAGAATTTCGCGGCCCACTTTTTCTTGCAGACGTTCAGCAGAAATCTGCTGTTGTAACTGCATGAAACGGTTCCAGCGCTCTTCTTTCACTTCTTCCGGCACTGGGTCTGCCAGTTCGTTGGCGGTTGCGCCTTCAACCGGGCTGAATTTAAAGCAGCCGACGCGATCCAGACGCGCTTCTTTCAGGAAGTCGAGCAGCATCTGGAAGTCTTCTTCGGTTTCGCCAGGGAAGCCAACGATGAAGGTGGAACGCAACGTCAGATCCGGGCAGATCTCACGCCATTGCTTGATGCGCTGCAACTGGCGGTCAACGCTGCCTGGGCGCTTCATCAACTTCAGAATGCGCGGGCTGGCGTGCTGCAATGGAATATCCAGGTACGGCAGGATTTTGCCTTCGGCCATCAAAGGAATCACATCATCAACGTGCGGGTACGGGTAAACGTAATGCAGACGCGTCCACACGCCGAGTTTAGACAACTGCTCGCACAGGCTGACCATGCTGGTTTTTACCGGCTCGCCGTTGAAGAAACCGGTGCGGTGTTTAACATCAACGCCGTAAGCGGAGGTATCCTGCGAGATAACCAGCAGCTCTTTTACGCCCGCATCCACCAGACGTTTCGCTTCAGACAGCACATCGCCAATCGGGCGGCTGTCGAGATCGCCACGCATTGAAGGGATGATGCAGAAGGTGCAGCGGTGGTTACAGCCTTCGGAAATTTTCAGGTAGGCGTAGTGACGTGGAGTCAGCTTCACGCCTTGCTCAGGTACCAGGCTCAGGAACGGATTATGTTTTGGTTTCGGCACATAGTGGTGAACGTGCTGCAAAACTTGCTCATAGCTATGCGGGCCGGTGATTTCCAGAACTTTAGGGTGCACTTCGCGGATTTGATCTTCTTTGGCCCCTAAGCAGCCGGTCACAATCACTTTGCCATTTTCGTTCAGCGCTTCGCCGATCGCTTCGAGCGACTCTTGTACGGCGCTGTCGATAAAGCCACAGGTGTTAACGATAACCATATCGGCATCATCATAGCTAGGCACTACATCGTAACCTTCGGTGCGCAGCTCAGTCAGGATCCGTTCAGAATCAACGAGGTTTTTTGGGCAGCCGAGGGAGACAAAGCCAATACGGGGTTGTTGCATACAGGTCACGCTCACAAAGTAAACAGAAAATAAAAACCGGGCGATTCTACACGGGTTTTGATTGAGGCTCTACTTGTTGTTTATTCCGACGCGGCAGAAGAAATTTCAGAATCATTGAAGTGCCTTAGCTTTTGCTTACCGGGTAAGCAGGCTCTATTATCGTTCCCGCTTTGTTTAATCCTACCTCCCGTTCAAAGAGAGACTGCACTATGCGCAAGATTTTAGCCCTTTCCGGGATGCTGACGGGTGTCCTGTTGGTGTCAGCCTGTAATGTTATTCCTACGCCACTGAACACACCACCTGCGACGGCGCAAAAGTTTGTCTGCGGGGCCAGCGACAAGCTCGCGATCGATGGCGATTATGCCTGGTTAAACGGCAACCGTTACTCCTACCAGAATATGACCGGCGGGCAGGCATTTTACCGCTACCACAGCAGCAATTTCGGGCTCAAGAAAGTGGGCGAAAACCGCACGTTGCTGATGGGGTTGGATGCGAAGCCTTGCAAAGCGGTGCAATAAAACATGAAATCGCCCCGGCGCCTCACTCGCCTGAGTACCTTGCTGCTCGGTTTTATGCTGGCGGGATGTGGAACGCTGTCGAACGTTGCGCCTGAAGCCGAAGTGCCACAAAAGGCGCAACGCGTGTGCGGTGACCCGGCAAGTCGTCATATTGATCAATGGCTGCCGGGCATGGTTGAACAGCAGTCGCCCGCGATGGTAGTTGGGGTTATTGACGCTAAAAACAAACGTCACTACTGGCAGTTTGGTGTGACCGATGCCGAACATAATTATCCGGTGAACGAACATACTCTGTTTGCCGTGGGGTCGCTCAGTAAAGGCATGACCGCAGAAGCAACGGCGGTGCTAGTGGCGCAAGGGCGTTTGCATTGGTCAGATACCCTCGAAACCTTGCTGCCGCCGTCGGTGGCGTTGAGCGAGGATGCGAAAAAAATCACCTTGCTCCAGTTGGTGACGCACACTTCTGGTTTACCCCGGCAGAATATGGATTTGCCGATGCTGACCGCGTTTGTGCGCTATCTGGGTAACGGTGAGAATTTCTACGCTCATCTCGACAGCGACAATGTGGTTGCCGACCTGGCTGATTTTTCGAAACCCGCAAGCGATGAGCCGCGCTATTCGAATCTGGGTTATGCGGTGCTGGATTATATTCTGCGTTATCAAACCGGGCTGCGTGCGGATCACCTGGTTGAGTCGTTAATCTTTGCTCCCCTGGGTATGCCCAACAGCAGTTTTACCCCGCAAAAGTTGAAAAGCTATCCGCTGCGCGCCATCGGCCATGCGGGTAGCCAGCCCAAATTTATCCCGCGTGGTCAAGTGGTGCCTGACTGGCAGTTCACCGGCAATATGATCGGTGCGGGAGGGTTGTACACCGACGCTGCCGATCTGCTGACTTTTGCCGCCGCGCATTTGGGGGGTAGCGGCGATGCTGCGCTGGATAAAGCGATTCACGATACGATGCAAATCTATTATCCCCGCGAGAAAGAAGCGGCCAATATTGCCTGGGTGACGGACACCTACGGCGAGCAGTCCATCACTTATCAGGTGGGGTATATTGGCGGTTACTCCAGCTACATTGGTATTGACCGGAAGAATCATTTCGCCGTCGTGGTGCTGCAAAACAGCTTCACCTGGCAAAATAATCTTGGGCACAGTGTGTTACGTCAAATGCTTGAAGAGCAGCGACATTACGCCACTTGCCATCTCGCCACCGCTGCGTAAACTCTTGTTTCTCCTGTTGTGCTGGCAATTGTAAAGCTGTTTGCCCGGGATCAAAAAACTCGGCATTAGCCATAAAATTGCTCAAAATTTATCCATAATATAAGTGTGTGTTATTGATTCAAACCACACGGAGGGTAAATGCATGACTGGGGAGCCACTCAAACGCGATCTCTTGAAAAAGATGATCATCGCAAAAATAGACGTTGCCGCTTATCTCGCTCTGCGAAAAGCGAAAGGTTACATGTCTGTTAGTGAAACAGAGCATCTACGCGATAACTTATTCGATTTGTCTAATGAATACCGTGAAAAGACGTTACGTCTCACCGCCTATCTGTCGGTTCAGGAAATGGAGAGCATGAACCAGGGGATTAATGCAGTCTGTTCGGCCGCTGTTTGCCTGATGACCGGGCGCCATGATTGCCCGCAATATATCGCTATCGATGCCGATAAACTCGAAGGCTGTTTGATGCAGCTTTCCCGTAGCCTGAAAGATATTATGGGCCACCAACTGGCTGTTGAAACCTGATGATATTTGGGGGAGGAGACTCCCCCAATTTAAGTTTTTGTAAAATTACCGCCCCGCAATTCCTCAATGACTAACCTTATCGGGTAGATACGATAAGGAGAAGGCTATGCCCCGGTCGTCATTTCGAACATTACTCGCTGCGACATTACTACTTTCTGCAACCGTCACCTGGGCCGAAGAGGTTAAGGTGGACGTGCTACAAAGTAAGCTCGATCACCCCTGGTCTTTAGCTTTTTTACCTGGTAATCAGGGCATGCTCATCACGCTGCGCGATGGTCAACTACGCCGCTGGCAGCCTGGCGAAGGCTTAGGCGACCCGATCGTTGGCGTACCAAAAGTCTGGGCGCATGGGCAAGGCGGCTTGCTGGATGTGGTGCTGGCCCCTGATTTTGAAAAAAGCCGCCGCGTATGGCTGAGCTTCTCTGAAGCGGATAATGATGACAAAGCGGGAACCGCCGTGGGTTACGGCACGTTGAGCAGCAATTTGCAGCGGCTGGAAAACTTCAAAGTGGTCTTCCGCCAGACGCCAAAACTCTCAACCGGCAATCACTTTGGCGGGCGCATGGCGTTTGATGGCAAGGGCTATCTGTTTATCGCGCTCGGCGAAAACAACCAGCGGCCCACGGCGCAGGATCTCGATAAGCTGCAGGGCAAACTGGTGCGCCTGACGCAAGATGGCGAAGTCCCTCCGGATAACCCGTTCGCCGGTAAACAGGGCGCGCGCAGTGAAATCTGGTCATACGGGCACCGTAATCCGCAGGGTATGGCGTTTAATCCCGCTAACGGCGAACTATGGCTTAACGAGCATGGCCCGCGGGGTGGGGATGAAATCAATGTGGCGCAGCCAGGCAAAAACTACGGCTGGCCGCTTGCGACGTGGGGCATCAATTACAGCGGATTACCGATTCCTGAAGCAAAGGGTGAGATCGTGGCCGGTACCGAACAACCGATTTATTACTGGAAAGTTTCGCCTGCGGTGAGCGGTATGGCGTTTTATAACGCCGATAAATTCCCGCAATGGAAAGGGAAGCTGTTTATTGGTGCGCTAAAAGAGAAAAACCTGATTGAGTTGACGCTTTCGGGCGATAAAGTCACTGAGCAAAAACGGCTGTTGGATGAGCGTGGCGAACGAATTCGCGATGTGCGCGTCGGCCCGGACGGCTATCTTTATGTCCTGACCGACGAGTCTGACGGGCAATTGCTGAAAATTAGCCCTGCGAGTTAAAACCTGGCTCGATTTTGTAAGGTGGATAAGCGATAGCGCCATCCACCGTTTACACAGGGTTGTCGGATGTCGCTACGCTAATCCGACCTGGGAAAAAGCTATATCAGCAGACTCATTCCGTTAGCATTTCTAGCTCAGCGGAATCATCACGATTTTCTTGAACGCTGGGCGCTGGGTCAGTTGCTGATACCAGCGTTGCAGGTGGGGGAACGCATTCCACTCCACATCCAGGTTAAGCAGATTGTAGAGGGTTGGACCCAGGGCAATATCGGCCACACTAAACGCCTCACCGCCTAACCACGTCTGTTTGGCGAGTTCGGCGTCGATAATGGCAAACAGCGTATTGCACTGAGCGATGCTATCGGCAATCAGCTTTTCATCGCGCAATTCGGGTGCGGTACGCACCAGGCTGAAAAATACGCCGCGATGCGGGCCTGCGAGCGTTGTGCCTACCCAATCCATCCATTTTTCACCGGCTGCGCGGGCGGCGGGTTCTGCAATCCACAACGTCTCTTTGCCGTATTGGGCCGCCAGATAACGCACGATGGTATTGGATTCCCAAAGCGTCAGATTCGCGGTGTCATCATGAAGACACGGCACCAGCGCATTGGGGTTCATCGCCAGGTATTCTGCATCCTGCGTTTTGCCAAATTTCCCGCCAGCAGGAATTGAGTCATACGCCACGCCTAACTCTTCCAGACACCACAACACTTTTTTAACATTTGTAGAATTGTTTCTGCCCCAAACAGTGATCATTTTGTTTCCTCATTCGTTGGTTTGCTCCTCAGTATGCCGTGCGCTGGCGAAGAAAACAGCACGTAAGCTTAACGGCAGCTAAAAAACTCATTAACGTGGCGGCAAGTGATACAGTTATCGAATAAACTTAAAAAACTTTACCAACGCTATGTTTCTTTAAGCGGATTCACACGTTAGCTTACTGGCAACTTGAACGATTGAGTAACGGCGTGCGTCGTGACTTTTTTAGAATGGATACTGGGTGGTGTTATGAAAACTTTGCAAATACCTGCTTCCTTACGAGCATTACTGGCAGGAACGACCCTGCTTTTGGTGGCCGCACCTGCGATAAGCGCAGAACAAACTGCGGATGCGCCGCAAGTTGATGCTAAAGCCTGGATTTTAATGGATTACGCCAGCGGTAAAGTGTTGGCAGAAGGCAGCGCCGATATGCAACTGGATCCGGCGAGTCTGACGAAACTGATGACCAGCTACGTCGTAGGCCAGGCGCTGAAGGCTGATAAAATTAAGCTGACGGATATGGTGACCATCGGGAAAGATGCCTGGGCAACCGGTAACCCGGCGCTGCGTGGTTCTTCGCTGATGTTCCTCAAACCGGGCGATAAAGTCTCGGTTGAAGATTTGAATAAAGGCGTGATCATTCAGTCAGGCAACGATGCCAGTATCGCGATTGCAGATTATGTGGCGGGCAGCCAGGATTCATTTGTCAGCCTGATGAACAACTACGCGCAAAAGCTCAATCTCACCAACACCACGTTTAAAACCGTTCACGGCCTGGATGCGCCGGGGCAGTTCAGTACCGCACGTGACATGGCGCTGCTTGGCAAAGCCCTGATTCATGATGTGCCGGAAGAGTACGCCATCCACAAAGAGAAAGAGTTCACCTTCAATAACATCAAGCAGCCGAACCGTAACCGCCTGCTGTGGAGCTCTAACCTCAACGTTGATGGTATGAAAACCGGGACCACCACGGGGGCCGGTTATAACCTGGTCGCATCGGCAACCTCCGGCGACATGCGCCTGATTTCCGTGGTATTAGGCACCAAAACCGACCGTATTCGTTTTAATGAAAGTGAAAAACTGCTGACGTGGGGCTTCCGCTTCTTCGAAACCGTGACGCCGATTAAACCGGATGCGACCTTTGTGACGCAGCGCGTGTGGTTTGGCGACAGCAGCGAAGTTAACCTTGGCGCAGGCGAAGGCGGCTCGGTCACCATCCCGCGCGGTCAGTTGAAAAACCTGAAAGCGAGCTTCACCCTGAACCAGCCGCAGTTGACCGCACCGCTGAAAAAAGGCCAGGTTGTTGGCACTATCGATTTCCAGCTTAACGGTAAATCTATCGAACAGCGCCCGCTGATGGTGATGCAGGCGGTGGAAGAAGGTGGTTTCTTTAGCCGTATGTGGGACTTCGTGTTGATGAAGTTCCATAGCTGGTTTGGAAGCTGGTTCTAACCGTTACCACTCGAGTTGAATATTCTGCGACGCGGCATGCGCAACAAATGCTGCGTCGGGTTTTTCATCGCTGATAATCAGATCAAAAGCAGACAGTGGCCCCATGCATGCGGCGCGTACTTTGCCGAATTTGCTGCTGTCCACCACCAGAATACGCTGCTGCGCCATCGATAATGCCCAGTGTTTTACCGGCAATTCATCCAGATTAAAACAGGTGGCTCCGTGGCGAGTGTGGACGCCTGCCGCCGAGAAAAAAGCGATGTCCGGGCAAAAGTTGTTCAGGCATTCCTGGAAGTTAATCGGTTTGAAAATCGCATTACTGGCGTGAAATTCGCCCCCGCTTAAAATCACCCGGCAGCCGGGTTTATCCTGCAACGCCAGAAAAGTATTTAACGAATAACACACGCCGGTAAATTCCAGCTCATCATCCAGGGCTTCAATGATGTAAGGCGTGGTGGTGCCGCAATCAAAAAATACTGTCTGATGGCGGCGCACCCGTGCTGCGGCAAGGCGCGCAGCATGGCGTTTTTCTTCGATACGGCGGGTTTTTTGATCGCTTAACAGATAGTGGTTGGCGGTGACGCTGCGGGGTTCAAGAACAACATACCCCCCCAATAACACGACGGGGCCGGGTTCACTGCTGAGATCTCGGCGAATGGTCATTTCAGAAACGCCCAGTAAAGCGGACGCTTCTTTAAGATGAATTTTGTCGCTGCGTTTAAGCGCCTGAATCAGGCGGTTGATGCGTTCGTCGCGCCGGGTTTCCATATGAGCAACTAAACCTTTTTGTTCCTTCTCTTTTGGGAGAGGGTTAGGGTGAGGGCGTTAATTACCGCATCTTACCTTTGCTCAAAGGCTTAGTCACGCACCCAACCTTTACGGATGAGCAGGGCAAAACAGAAACGGTAAACCTGGTGTAACCGCGCGTAAATCCGCGCACCAAAACCGTTCCAAAGCATTTGCGCCAACAGGCAAGAACATAACCCCACCAGCAAACCGCCAAGCATGTCCAACGGCCAGTGCACGCCAAGATAAACTCGCGACCAGGCAATCGCGCAGCCGATGGCAAAGAGCACAACGCCTGACCACACGCGATGCCAGCACCAAAATGCCAGCGCGAAGGTGAAAATCACGGTGCCGTGATCGCTTGGGAATGAGTCGTCCGGCGCATGGTGCAGGAAGTTATAGCCAAAACCGGTGACAAAGGGCCGGTCGTGCGGGAAAGCATGGCCGATAATCCATGATAGCGACACGCTAATGAGAATCGCCATCGCCGTCTTAATCACTACCGCACGCTGAGCGGTCATCAGGCGGGGTTGCCCCCACAGCCAGAGAATGGCAATCAGCATCGGTACGATGTTAATCAACTCATTGGCGATAAAAATGGCGAGCTTAATCAGCCACTCAGGTGACGCAGGTGTTGCATTAATCAGCAGGAAAAGAGTCTGATTGAGTTGTTCGATCATAACGATTTTGGTTCCTTAACCAACCCTGTGGAGACGATGCCGTACACCACCACTTGTGTTAACCAGACCCACCAACCTGCCCACAGGTTGTGGCTGAAAAAATGAGCCCCGCGCATCACCTGGCCATAACCCATCACCAGACCCAGTACGATGCCGAAAACCAGGCTTCCCCACGCGAGGCGAGGACGTTCGCGATAAAACAGGAAAAACAGCGCCATGACGCCGAAACCACTGGAGGAGTGCCCCCCAGGGAAGCATCGCCCGGGCCCGCTGCCGTCAGGCACTGTGCTAAACAGCGGGTAGGAAATCGCTTTCCCGCCGTACTCCACCAAATCCCACGGGCAAGAGTGATGGCTGGTGGCTTTCAGGATGCCAACGGTTAACGCGCCAAGCCCAAACAGCACCGCCACTAATACGGGGCGCGGCTGGCGGCGAATAATGCCATACAACAAACAGATAACTCCCGCAGCAATAACGATTTGTTTGATCAGGCGGTGGTTTATCAAATCCAGCAGCCTATCTTTTTGCAGCGGGAAACTGTGCGTTGCCGCGTCAAACCAGTAACCCGTCAGCAGATGGTCTAAACCTTCATCCCGTGAAAGCCAGGTGAACACCAATGCGAGCAAAAACAGGCTCAAGAACTGATAAAGGTAAAAGCGCAGCGGCAGACGGTAAAGCAGGTTTGTCTTATTTGTCATGTCATTGGGTGTTTAAGTCCAGGCCAGGCGGGAAGCATACGTAGAGGATATTAAGAAAACCTTAAACAACAGAACAATCGGCGCAGTATCGTCAATAATTCACTATCTACTGCACAGGCAATTTATTACACTTTGAGCGTTTTTCTTCCCTTTTGAGTTTCTCATGCAAAATAACAAACGACTGGGTCGCCAGGCACTGCTGTTCCCGCTGTGCCTGGTACTCTATGAATTTTCTACGTATATCGGCAATGATATGATCCAGCCCGGCATGCTGGCGGTTGTCGAACAATACAACGCGGGAATCGAATGGGTGCCGACCTCTATGACGGCGTATCTGGCAGGCGGCATGTTTTTACAGTGGCTGCTGGGCCCGCTTTCCGACCGTATTGGCCGCCGTCCAGTGATGCTCACCGGCGTGGTGTGGTTTATCGTCACCTGCCTCGCAACGTTGCTGGCGCAAAATATTGAACAATTCACCATTCTGCGGTTCTTGCAGGGGGTGAGCCTGTGCTTCATCGGCTCGGTGGGATACGCGGCGATTCAGGAATCTTTCGAAGAAGCGGTGTGCATTAAAATTACCGCGCTGATGGCGAATGTGGCGTTAATTGCGCCGCTACTTGGCCCGCTGGTTGGGGCCGCCTGGATTCATTACGCGCCGTGGGAAACCATGTTTGTGCTGTTTGCGGCGCTGGCGGCGTTTTCATTCTTCGGGCTACACCGCGCGATGCCGGAAACGGCGACGCGGCTGGGGGAAAAACTCTCGCTGCGCGATTTAGGCCACGACTACAAACTGGTGCTCAAAAATGGTCGTTTTGTCGCGGGGGCGCTGGCGATTGGTTTTGTTAGCTTGCCGCTGCTGGCGTGGATTGCGCAATCCCCGATTATTATCATCAGTGGTGAAAAGCTTTCGACCTATGAGTATGGCCTGTTACAAGTCCCTATCTTTGGGGCATTGATTATCGGTAACCTGGTGCTGGCGCGTTTAACGTCGCGTCGGAGCGTGCGTTCGCTGATCATTCTTGGCGGCTGGTGGATTGTTCCGGGGCTCGTGGTTGCTGCCGTCGCAACCGTTGTGTCAACACATGCCTATTTGTGGATGACTGCAGGGCTGAGTCTCTATGCGTTTGGTATTGGCCTGGCGAACGCAGGGCTGGTGCGCCTGACATTGTTCGCAAGCGATATGAGTAAAGGGACAGTATCGGCAGCGATGGGGATGTTACAGATGTTTATCTTCACCGTGGGTATCGAAGTGAGCAAGCACGCTTATCTGTTTGGCGGCAATGGACTGTTCAGCCTGTTTAATTTGCTGGGCGGTGTTATCTGGCTAGGTTTGATGTTTATGTTCTTAAAAGATAAGAGCGTGGGCAATCGAACAGATATTTAAATGTATTGTCGTAAAAAAGACCTCGAATTTTCGGGGTCTTTTTTTAGCTTTCCCCCTGACCTGCCTGCATTAGACGTTTTCCTAAAAGCTCTTAATCTTTAATTTTATTTACATTTTTGCGGGCAAATAATATTTGCTGTTTATATACTGGTAGTAAAGCCCAGCGCGAAAATCTGGGTGAAGAGTGACGGGTATAAACAGGGGGCAAGGGATGTTGCTTAAAAAATTGCACGGTTTTCGACTGTCAGCGCTGACGTTTGGGCTGGCACTCAGTTTCGCTCCACTGTTTATGGCGCAGGCAGATGAACCCGCGGTGGTTCCATCTGACAGTTCTGCGGTAAGCATTGAACCTGGTAGCTCGCCTGAGCAGCCATTACCACAATCAGCGGCGACCGCCAGTATGGTGGGCGCTTTGCCGCTGGACTCCACCGGCATGTCTGCTGCACAAAGCCGCTCTCAACTGGTTGCCCATTTGCCTGCGGGATACACGCCCGTTTATCTCAATGCGCTCTCGGCATTCTATGCTGCTCGCGAAATGAAACCGATGTGGGAGAACCGCGACGCGGTTAAGGCTTTCCAGCAACAGCTCGCTGAAGTGGCTATTTCAGGTATCCAGCCGCAGTTTACCACCTGGGTTGAGCTGCTTACCGATCCTTCTGTTACCGGTTTAGCGCGTGATGTCGTTTTATCCGACGCGATGATGGGTTATCTGCAATTTGTCTATGGTATCCCGACCGAAGGCAACCGCTGGCTGTACAGCTCCAGACCTTACAAAATGCAGACCCCACCCATCTCTGTGATTAACCAATGGCAGGTGGCGGTCGATCAGGGAACATTAGTCAGCTTTGTTGAGACATTGGCCCCGCAGCATCCGCAATACGCCAAACTGCATCAGTCGCTGGTGCATTTGTTAAGCGATTCTCGTCCGTGGCCGCAGTTGACCGGGAGCGAAACATTGCGTCCCGGTCAGTGGAGCAATGACGTTCCAGCCCTGCGCGAAATTCTCGCCCGCACCGGCATGCTGCAAGCGGAGCCTGCGATTCCGTTGCCAGAACGAGAGGGGGCATCGACGGCAAGCGTGGCGGTCAGTCCATCAGCCATTCAGGTTGATAGCGAACAGGTGGTTCAAAAGACTCCCGACGCCGTCGCCGGTAAGAAAAAGAAATCAACCCCAGCCGTGCGCAGCGCTTACAGCAAAGAGCTGGTCGAGGGTGTGAAACGTTTCCAGAAATGGCAGGGATTAGGTGTTGATGGCTCTATTGGGCAGTTAACCCGCAACTGGCTGAATGTGACGCCGCAGCAGCGCGCTTCGCTTGTGGCATTAAATATCCAGCGCCTGCGCCTGCTGCCGAAAAAACTCGATACCGGCATTATGGTTAACATCCCCAACTATTCGCTGAGCTATTACCTGAATGGGAATGAAGTGTTGGCTTCGCGCGTCATCGTTGGGCGCCCGGACCGTAAAACGCCAATGATGAGCAGTGCACTTAATAACGTGGTGGTTAACCCGCCGTGGAATGTGCCGCCGACGCTTGCGCGTAACGACATTTTGCCGAAAGTTCACCAGGACCCGGGCTATCTGGATCGCCATGGTTATAGCGTTCTGCGGGGCTGGAGCAATAATGCAGAAGCGATAGACCCGTGGCGCGTTGACTGGGGCACCATTACTGCCAGCAATCTACCTTTCCGCTTCCAGCAAAAACCAGGGGCGCAGAACTCGTTAGGGCGTTACAAATTTAATATGCCAAGTTCGGATGCGATCTATCTGCATGATACGCCGAATCACAACCTGTTCCAGAAAGATGCGCGAGCGCTAAGTTCGGGCTGTGTCAGGGTTAACAAAGCCTCCGAGCTTGCAAACATGCTCTTGCAAGATGCGGGCTGGAACGATGCCCGGATTTCGAGCCAGCTCAAAGACGGTAGCACCAAATATGTGAATATTCGCCAGACCATTCCGGTGAACCTTTACTACCTCACGGCGTTCGTCGGTGACGATGGGCGCACGCAGTACCGTACAGATATTTACAATTACGATCTCACCGCGCGATCCGGCGCACAAATCCTTTCAAAAGCTGAACTATTGATCCGGTAAATGCAGTAATTCTAATGAATTAGCGGTCGTAATAATTGTAAAACACCTCCGGGCCCTCTACAGGGCCCAGTTTTACTGGGTTTTGCACGCCTTGACTCACTTTGTTTTGGCAGTTAAGGTGCGGAGCTGTGCGCCTGAAGTGCATATTATTTGATCGTTTTTACCTGTAAACCTGGACATCATGGACAAATTTGACGCAAACCGCCGCAAGCTGCTGGCGTTGGGTGGCGTGGCTTTAGGTGCCGCTCTGCTCCCAAAGCAAGCGTTTGCCACACTCTCAACACCGCGCCCGCGCATTCTGACTCTTAATAACCTGCATACAGGCGAGTCACTGAAAGCCGAATTTTTCGATGGTAAAGGCTATATTCAGGACGAATTAGCAAGGCTCAATCATTTCTTCCGTGATTTTCGCGCGAATAAGATTAAATCCATCGACCCGAAATTATTCGACCAGCTTTACCGCCTGCAGGGTTTATTAGGAACCAATAAACCGGTGCAGTTGGTATCCGGCTATCGTTCCCTGGATACGAACAATGAACTCCGCGCCCATAGTCGAGGTGTAGCGAAAAAGAGCTATCACACCAAAGGCCAGGCGATGGATTTCCATATTGAAGGGATTTCGTTAAGCAATGTTCGCAAAGCAGCATTATCTATGCGCGCGGGTGGTGTAGGATACTACCCAAGCAGCAACTTTGTGCATATTGATACCGGGCCACTAAGGCACTGGTAAAACAACGGAATCCGGCGAGTGCTGCCGGTATTGGAGCATCATGAACTATCACATTATTCCGGTCACCGCTTTCGGCCAAAACTGTTCGCTGATTTGGTGTGAAGAAACTCAACAGGCAGCGCTGGTTGACCCAGGCGGTGAAGCTGAAAAGATCAAGCAGCAGGTTGCGGCGAAAGGCGTAACGCTAACGCAGATCCTGTTAACGCATGGTCATCTTGACCACGTAGGTGCGGCGGCTGAACTGGCTGAGCATTACGGCGTACCCGTGGTTGGGCCGGAAAAAGAAGACGAATTTTGGTTGCAGGGTCTACCTGCGCAGAGCCAGATGTTTGGCCTTGAAGAGTGCTTGCCGTTGACGCCTGACCGTTGGCTAAATGAGGGTGAGACGGTTTCAGTAGGGAATGTCACTTTACAGGTGTTGCATTGCCCGGGCCACACGCCAGGCCACGTCGTTTTCTTTGACGCGCAATCCCAGTTACTGATTTCCGGTGATGTGATTTTCAAAGGCGGAGTGGGGCGTAGCGATTTCCCACGGGGTGACCACGCGGCGTTAATCGATTCTATTAAACGTAAGCTGCTGCCGCTGGGCGATGATGTGACGTTTATTCCAGGTCACGGGCCGTTGTCTACGCTTGGCTACGAGCGACTGCACAATCCGTTCCTGCAGGACGAATTACCGGTCTGGTAAAACGAGAAGAGCCGCTAGTGCGGCTCTTTTTAATTTTGTCGCTCGGATTCGCGTAGTGACATCCGGCAACTCTCGTTCATTTTACAGTACAGCGACAATCGCTTCACACAGCGGGGCCATATTGTCAGGCGTCATGCCTGCAACGTTGACGCGCCCGGATGCTACGGCATATACACCAAACTCTTCACGTAAACGCAGCACCTGCTCTTTGGTTAGGCCGCTGAACGAGAACATGCCGTTCTGGTTGATGATAAAGCTAAAGTCACGGTTCGCCCCTTTCTCTTGCAGAGTATTCACGAACAGCTGACGCATACGGTGAATGCGCTGACGCATGTCGGACAGCTCTTGCTCCCAGATAGTACGCAGGGCCTCGTTGCTCAGGATTGTGGCAACAACGGAAGCACCGTGGGCTGGTGGGTTAGAGTAGTTTGCACGAATCACAGATTTCATTTGGCTGAACGCACGGTCGACGGTATTGGCATCCGCAGCAACCAGCGTACAGGCGCCTACGCGCTCATTGTAGAGGCCAAAGTTCTTAGAATAGGAACTGGCAACAATCAGCTCTTGATGGCTTGCGGCAAAGATACGCAGACCTTCGGCATCTTCTTCCAGACCGCGAGCAAAGCCCTGATAGGCGAAGTCGAACAGCGGCAGCCAACCCTTAGCCTGTGACATTTCTGCCAACACTTTCCACTGTTCAGCCGTTGGATCGATACCGGTTGGGTTATGGCAGCATCCGTGGAACAGCACCACGTCGCCCGCCTGGGCAGCTTGCAGGCTGTTGATCAGACCCTCGAAATTCAGAGAGTGGTTCTGGGCGTCATAATAATCATATTCGCACACTTCTAAACCGGCAGAGTTAAAGACACTCTTATGGTTCGGCCAGCTAGGATTGCTCACCCAAACACGTTGCGTGGTGGTGTTTTTAGCGAGGAAATCTGCAGCCACACGCAGGGCACCGGTGCCGCCTGGCGTTTGTGCAGTGCGAGCGCGTTTGGATGCACTCAGCGCGTTACCTTTCCCGAACAGTAATTCCTGGGTGCAACGGCCAAATTCTGGGATACCGTCAATACCGAGATAGTTCTTGGTGTTCTCATTTTCCAGCAGATAAAGCTCTGCTTTTTTAACGCTGGTCAAAACCGGCGTTTTACCCGTTTCATCTTTATAAACACCAATGCCGAGGTTAATTTTTGTCGGACGGTCATCGGCGCGAAACAGATCGGCCAAACCCAGAATGGGATCGGCTGGGGCAGCGGTAATGTTCTCAAACATGACGAGTTTCCATTTTGATATCGAGGGAGTAACGCTCTCAGGTTAACTGCTGTTTTAGCAAATGCCAACCGTTTGCAACAAAAAGAGACAGGGCTCGTCACAAGTTAATTTTTCCTGCTTTTCAGGCATAAAAAAACAGGGCCGAAGCCCTGTTTTTAAACCATCCTGCAACCAACGTTGCTGGATAATTAGAACTGGTAAACGATACCAACAGTTGCCAGATCGTTAGTATTAACATCAGACTGAGCAGTGTAGCTGTTGTCGTCCAGCAGGTTGAACTGGTATGCAGCGTATACGTTCATGTTTTTGTTGAAGTAGTACCATGCACCCACTTCTACGTATTTAACCAGGTCAGCATCGCCGCCGCCGAAGCCACCGCGTGCTTTCAGGTCTTTACCTTTAGACTGCACGTAACCTACAGATGGACGCAGGCCGAAGTCGAATTGGTATTGAACCACAGCTTCGATGTTCTGAGTTTTGTTTGCGAAGTTGTTGTCAGCTTCACGAGTCATGTTCTGAGTTTCAGCATACATAACTGCAGCGTATACGTTGTTTGCATCGTATTTAGCAGCGGTTGACCATGCTTCAGCACGGCTACCGTTAGCGCTTGCCCAGTTAGCGCTGTTGCCAGCAGCAACTTGCTCATCAGTACGGTCAGCATTTTCATAACCAGCTGCAACGCTGAAGCCTTCGCCCAAGTCATAAGTTACCGCGGTGCTTACGCCTTCGCCGTTCGCTTTAGCGCCGTTGCCGCCGTAACCGATAGTTTTAACGGAACCATCTTCGTTATAGGTAGCTGCAATTGGGTTGCTACGCTCGTTTTTGCCTTGGTATTGAACTGCAAATGCCAGACCATCAACCAGACCGAAGAAGTTGCTGTTACGATAGGTCAGAACGCCAGTAGTACGGCCGTTCATGAAGTTGTCGGTAGCAGCCCAAGAGTCGCCGCCCCATACAACCAGCATATCAGTGTAAGCAGCTACATCGTAGATTGCACCGTAGTTACGGCCGTAATCCAGGGAGCCTGCATCACCAAATTTCAGACCAGCAAATGCCAGACGGGTTGCAGTGCTTTGAGCGCCTTCCGCATTGGAAGCGTTCATGTTGTATTCCCACTGACCGTAACCAGTCATCTGGTCATTGATCTGGGTTTCACCTTTGAAGCCAACACGGGCATAGGTGCTGTCGTTGTTATTGCTTTTGCCTTCAGTTGTCCACTGATGCTCACCTACAGCTTTACCGTAGAAGTCCAGTTTGTTGCCGTTTTTGTTATAGATTTCTGCAGCGTTAGCTGCACCGGCTACCAGCAGAGCAGGGATAACCACTGCCAGAATATTGCGCTTCATCATTATTTATTACCCTCATTAGTTTTTTTGTGACACCTGCCACTGCCGTCAATAATTCTGTACGGAACTATTGATGAGAGTTTGGTGTCTTTCTGTATCTGTCAGGCATCTTTCCATCCATGAAACCGTTTCGCTAGCCAGAAAGTGCTACAAACATCGAGAGTGAGTTACAAAAAGAAAGTATATGTAACTAAATATGTATTTTATGGAACTTTGTGAACCACCTCAAACTTCTTCGCCGCTTCGTATAAAAAACCAACTTCCTTAACATATATATATGAATTACTTATGTTTAATTCGCATAACTGAAAAGTGGTCATACTTTTCATTAACATTTGTACATTCTTTGAGTCATTTTTAGATGTCCAGACATCTGTGCAAAAATGACGCAAATATGCTAAGCCCGCTAATAAAATGCGTGCGCCAGCGAAAAGTAAGGTTATTTTGTGTTTGTCTGTTTCACAGACACAATTGGTAACGGGGGAGTTGCGGAATAGGGTTGAAATTGACGTTTGTTTAACGTTCGTTGAAGAAAAAAGACGTTGCGGTAACAGGTACAAAAAAGGCCAGCGAGGCTGGCCTTAATAAATCTGACGGCTTAGAAGTTCGCGTTGCGTGGTGTGCGTGGGAATGGAATCACATCACGAACGTTCTGAACGCCGGTCACATAGGCAATCAGACGCTCAAAACCAAGACCGAAACCGGAGTGCGGAACAGTGCCGTAACGACGCAGATCGCGGTACCACCAGTAGTCTTCTTTATTCAGACCCATCTCAGCCATACGCGCATCCAGCACATCCAGACGCTCTTCACGCTGAGAACCCCCGATGATTTCACCGATACCCGGCGCTAATACGTCCATTGCGGCAACGGTTTTACCGTCTTCGTTAAGGCGCATATAGAACGCCTTAATATCTTTCGGATAGTTTTTCACTACCACTGGCGCTTTGAAGTGCTGCTCAGCAAGATAACGTTCATGCTCGGAGGAGAGATCTACGCCCCAGTAAACGGGGTTCTCGAATTTCTGACCACAGTTTTCAAGAATTGTAACCGCGTCGGTGTAATCAACCTGGGCAAAGTCAGCTTCGATGAAGCGCTGTAAACGTTCCACTGCATCTTTGTCAACGCGCTCGGCGAAGAACTGCATATCATCCATGCGCTCGTCCAGTACGGCTTTAAAGACATACTTCAGCATCGCTTCAGCCAGGCCTGCTACGTCGTTCAGGTCAGCAAAAGCCACTTCTGGCTCGAGCATCCAGAACTCCGCCAGGTGGCGGCTGGTGTTGGAGTTTTCTGCGCGGAAAGTTGGGCCGAAGGTATAAACCTTGGACAACGCACACGCATAGGTTTCGCCGTTCAACTGGCCGGATACGGTCAGGAACGCTTCTTTACCAAAGAAGTCTTTATCGAAATCAATTTTACCTGCATCGGTGCGCGGCAGGTTTTCGAGGTCGAGCGTAGAAACGCGGAACATCTCGCCTGCGCCTTCGGTATCAGAGGCGGTAATCAGCGGAGTAGAAACCCAGAAATAACCCTGCTCATGGAAGAACCGGTGCAATGCTTGCGCAAGGGTATGACGCACGCGAGCGACAGCGCCAATCATGTTGGTGCGCGGACGCAAGTGGGCAACTTCACGCAGATATTCAATGCTGTGGCGTTTTGCCGCCATTGGGTAAGTATCCGGATCGTCAACCCAACCGGTGACTTCCACGTCGGTGGCCTGGATTTCAAAGCTCTGGCCCTGACCGAGAGACTCTACAACTTTACCGGTGACCACAACGGAGCAGCCGGTGGTCAGGCGCAGTACGTCATCATTGTAATTAGGTAGAGAATTATTAATGACGGCCTGTACAGGAGAGAAGCAGGAACCGTCATAGACGGCGAGGAAGGAGATACCAGCTTTTGAATCTCTACGAGTACGCACCCATCCGCGCACGGTGACTTCTTGGTCAACGGCTACGCGGCCCTGGAGTACGTCGGCTACAGGCACAACGCTCATATTTTTCTCTCTATTAATTAGTCAGTGACAAAAAAAATAATTACCCACAATCGGGGGTTATCTATGTTACCTGTCGCGAGCAATCAGACAAGCAGAAATCGCATCCGGATATGAAATAAAGAGGCAGAAGAGGCCCATAAACCGGATAGTTTCGGTTTATGGGTTTTATTTGAATCAGCTGGCTTTTTTAACCTGCGGTAAATCGAAGGCTTTACGCAGTGCGCGTACGAAGGCTTTATCGTGGCAAATGGTTTTGCCGGGGCTGTCAGAAAGTTTGGCGACCGGCTTGCCGTTACACTCCACCAGCTTGATAACAATATTCAGTGGCTTAACCTGCGGAATATCGCACGTCAGACGGGTACCAATGCCAAAACTCAGATTTACAAGCGTGCAGAAATGGCGATAAAGCTCAATGGCTTTCGGTAAATCGAGATTATCGGAAAACACCAGCACTTTGGTTTTCGGGTCAATGCCCAGCGCTTCGTAGTGAGCGATTGCTTTTTCGCCCCATTCAACCGGATCCCCGGAATCATGACGCAGCCCTTGATAAAGGCTTGCGAACGACAGGTCAAAGTCGCGTAAGAAAGCATCCATGGTGATGCAGTCGGTCAGCGCGATGCCGAGTTTATCAGGATATTCATCAAGCCAGGCCTGAAGCGCCGCGCGTTGGCTATTCGCCAGAACCGGGCTAATTTGTTGATGCGCCTGGAACCATTCGTGCGCCTGAGTGCCCATTGGGGTTAAATTCAAGCGGTGCGCTAAATCGTAGTTGCTGGTACCCACAAACCACGTTTCTTGTTGCAGACGGCTCGCAATAGCCTCCTGCACTTCACGAGAGAAACGGCGGCGCGTGCCGAAATCCATCAGGCGGAATGCGCTCAGATCGATATCTGCCGTCAGTTCTTTGAACTCAACTAGTTTGCTTTCCAGGTGTTCCAGCGCCATTTGCGGGGTGACGCCAGGCGAGCGGTGTTGATGCACCACTTCGCTTATCACCGCCAACAAAGGTACTTCCCACATAATCACTTCCAGCCATGAACCGGTCAGACGGATGTCTAAGTGACCGTTGTTATTGCTGATATGCACCTGAGTGGGGTCGTAGCGGAAAGTACGCAGCCACGTGAGATAATCTGCTTTAAAGAAAGGCAGAGTGTTCAGGAAAACAAACTCCTCGTCGGTAAGCGCGAGGTGCTGCATTAAATCAACCTGTTCACGGATGGCATCTGCATAAATACCCAGCAGATCGTCACCGCGGCAACGGAACTCGGCCGCGACGCTCACGTCGTGATAACGGTGGAATACCGCCTGCTGCATATGAAGCTTATAGGCGTCAGTATCCAGAAGCGTTTGCAAAATCGGGGAAGCGTGTCGTGTCATGGCGCGTTGCAGCATCCTCTCACAGGAGCGTTTCCATCAAGGGCTAAGCAGATAAAAGACGCAGGAGTATACCCTGATTATCTGTTTATTAAACCCGGATCACAATATAACCGTCATACTTCGAGCTGTGGGGGTGTTGGCTGCACTCACTTACCGTCTAACCACAACTCGAATTATTTAGGTTATAACGAACATTTCGTGATGGTCGATGGCAATTCGTGCCGCTTGTTATAACAATGTTGAAATTCATGTGAGAAGCCCAGAAAAGATGATGATTCTGCGTGGCAACATCAGGGCAACAGGAATAGACTGAACTCCGCAAACTTACCGATGATGTATAAGGTTTTTTATGACACAACAGCCACAAGCCAAATATCGCCACGACTACCGTGCGCCGGATTACACGATTACCGATATCGATTTGACCTTTGACCTTGATGCCACAAAAACCCTGGTCACCGCCGTTAGTCAAATTAACCGCCTGGGCGCGGCAGATGCGCCTTTGCGTCTTGACGGTGAGGATCTGACGCTGGTTTCAATCGATGTTAACGGTGCCGCCTGGGAAAATTATCACCAGGAAGAGGGTGCACTGATCATTGAATCACTGCCGGAAACCTTCACGCTGACCATCGTGAATGAAATCAGCCCTGCAACGAATACCGCGCTGGAAGGTCTTTACCTTTCTGGCGATGCGCTTTGTACTCAGTGTGAGGCCGAAGGTTTCCGCCACATTACCTGGTATCTTGATCGACCAGACGTTCTGGCGCGCTTCACCACCAAAATCATCGCCGATAAAAAACAATATCCTTTCCTTTTATCTAACGGTAACCGCATTGCCGAAGGCGAGCTGGATAATGGCCGCCACTGGGTGCAGTGGCAAGATCCATTCCCGAAACCTTGCTATCTGTTTGCGCTGGTAGCGGGTGATTTCGACGTGCTGCGCGATTCCTTCAAAACGCGTTCAGGCCGTGACGTGGCGCTGGAACTGTTTGTCGACCGCGGCAATTTAGATCGCGCAAGCTGGGCGATGACCTCTCTGAAAGCCTCGATGAAATGGGATGAAACCCGTTTCGGCCTGGAATACGACCTCGACATCTACATGATTGTCGCCGTGGACTTCTTCAATATGGGCGCGATGGAGAACAAAGGCCTGAACGTCTTTAACTCTAAATATGTGCTGGCGCGAGCGGAAACGGCGACGGATAAAGATTATCTCGATATTGAGCGTGTTATCGGTCACGAATATTTCCATAACTGGACCGGCAACCGCGTAACGTGCCGCGACTGGTTCCAGCTAAGCCTGAAAGAAGGGCTGACTGTTTTCCGCGATCAAGAATTTAGCTCTGACCTGGGTTCTCGCGCGGTTAACCGCATTCAAAACGTGCGCACCATGCGTGCGATGCAGTTTGCTGAAGATGCAAGCCCGATGGCGCACCCAATTCGCCCGGATAAAGTTATTGAAATGAATAACTTCTATACTCTGACGGTGTATGAGAAGGGGTCTGAAGTTATCCGCATGCTGCATACCTTGCTTGGCGAAGAGAATTTCCAGAAAGGCATGCAGCTCTATTTTGAGCGCCATGACGGTAGTGCTGCGACCTGCGATGATTTCGTTCAGGCGATGGAAGATGCGTCGAATGTTGACCTGTCACACTTCCGCCGTTGGTACAGCCAGGCCGGTACGCCAGTAGTCACCGTTCGTGATGACTACGATCCGGAAAAAGAGCTGTACACGCTGACCATCAGCCAGACGACGCCGCCAACCGCTGAGCAGCAAGAAAAGCAGCCGCTGCATATTCCGTTCGATATCGAACTGTATGACAACGAAGGCAAAGTCATTCCGCTGCAAAAAAATGGTCACCCGATTCACCATGTGCTGAATGTGACCCAGGCCGAACAGACATTTGTCTTTGATAATGTCTATTTCCAGCCGGTTCCGTCTTTACTGCGTGAGTTCTCAGCGCCGGTGAGACTGGAGTACAAATGGAGCGATCAGCAACTGACATTCCTGATGCGCCATGCGCGTAACGATTTCTCCCGTTGGGACGCCGCGCAAAGTCTGCTGGCAACCTACATCAAACTGAATGTAAACCGTAGCCAGCAGGGTCAGCCGTTATCGCTGCCGCTGCACGTTGCCGATGCGTTCCGCGCCATTCTGCTTGATGAGAAAATCGATCCGGCGCTGGCGGCAGAAATTCTGACGCTGCCGTCGCAAAATGAAATTGCCGAGCTGTTCCAGAAAATCGATCCGCAGGCGATCGCTGCCGTGCATGAAGCATTGACCCGCACGCTGGCAAACGAACTGGCTGACGAATTCCTCGCGGTTTACAACGCCAACAAACTCGATGCTTATCGCGTTGAACATGCGGATATCGGCAAACGTGCGCTGCGCAATACTTGCCTGCGTTATCTGGCTTTCGGCGAGCAACAGCTTGCGGAGCAACTGGTGCGTAAGCAGTATGAAAGTGCAGATAACATGACGGACTCTATTGCCGCCTTGTCTGCATCTGTTGCCGCACAATTGCCATGTCGTGCAGAACTGCTGGCCGCGTTTGATGAGAAATGGCATCAGGACGGTCTGGTCATGGATAAATGGTTTGTCTTGCAAGCCACCAGCCCGGCCGCAGATACGCTGAGCAAAGTGCGTGAATTGTTGAACCACCGTTCATTTAGCATCAGCAACCCAAACCGCGTTCGTTCGCTGATTGGCGCGTTTGCTGCGGGTAACCCGTCTGCATTCCATGCACTTGATGGCAGCGGGTATCAATTTATGGTGGAAATGCTCAGTGAGTTGAACCACCGTAACCCGCAGGTGGCGTCGCGTCTGATTGAGCCATTGATTCGCCTCAAACGCTACGACGTGAAACGTCAGGAGATGATGCGTGCGGCGCTGGAGCAACTAAAAGGGCTGGAGAATTTGTCGGGCGATCTGTTCGAGAAAATCACTAAGGCATTGGCGTAAAAGGACTTGTAAGGTGGATGGCGCTATCGCTTATCCACCCTACGAACCCGATGTAGGTCGGGTAAGCGACAGCGTCACCCGACGCTCTCTTAACCGGTGCGCACCACGCGCTCCGGTTCTTCCACCACCTGCCGCTTCATCACGCGTTCCAATACCTGCGCTTCCAGTTCAGCCAGCCGGACAGAGCCGAGCTTACGTGGGCGAGGTAAATCAACGGTCAGGTCGAGGCCAATCTTCCCTTCTTCAATCAGTAAAACCCGATCCGCCATAGCGACGGCTTCGCTCACATCGTGCGTCACCAGCAACACCGTAAAACCGTGCTCCTGCCACAGCGAAACAATTAACTCCTGCATTTCGATACGCGTCAGCGCATCCAGCGCACCCAGAGGTTCATCGAGCAGTAAAAGACGCGGGCGATGAATCAGGGCGCGAGCGAGTGCCACACGCTGCTTCTGGCCGCCGGAAAGTGCCGCTGGCCATTCTGTTGCGCGATTCGCAAGGCCTACCGCTTCCAGCGCCCTGGTCGCCGCCTCTTTCCAGTTGCCTTTAAGCCCCAGGCCAACATTGTTAATCACCGATTTCCATGGCAACAAACGGGCGTCCTGAAACATTAAACGCGTTTCGTCCTGGCTTTCGCGCAAGGGCGCATTTCCGGCAATAAGTGAGCCGCCATTGGGGTTTTCCAACCCGGCCAGCAAACGCAGCAATGTACTTTTGCCCCCGCCGCTGCGCCCAACTACCGCAACAAATTGCCCGGCAGGAATATGGAGCTCAAGTTCATCGAGAATCGTTTTATTGCCGTAGCGTTTAGTCACGCTGTTAAGGAGTAGGGGAGTCCCCTGGTTTAAACGAGCGGTATTCATGCGTTCTCCTCCTGTAACTGGTACGCCGGGTGCCAGCGCAGCCAGACACGTTCGAGTAATTGCGCGCTGATATCAGCGAGTTTGCCGAGCAGGGCGTACAGAATAATGGCGACCACCACAACATCGGTTTGCAAGAATTCACGTGCGTTCATCGCCAGGTAGCCAATCCCGGAGTTAGCAGAAATGGTTTCTGCCACGATTAAGGTCAGCCACATCAGCCCCAGAGCGAAGCGGATCCCGACCATTATCGAAGGCAACGCGCCCGGGAGTATCACCTGCGCGAACAGGCTGAAGCCGGATAAACCATAACTGCGCGCCATCTCCAGCAATCCCTGGTCGATATTGCGGATGCCGTGCCAGGTGTTGATGTAGATCGGGAATAGCGTGCCGAGGGCCACCAGGAAAATTTTTGCTGATTCATCAATGCCGAACCAGAGAATGACCAGTGGGATAAGCGCCAGGTGTGGAACGTTGCGCAGCATCTGAATCGAGCTATCCAGCAGGCGCTCGCCCCAGCGTGACAGGCCGCTAATCAGGCCCAGGGTTAACCCCAAAGAGCCGCCAATGCTGAAACCAATCACCGCACGCCATGAGCTGATAGCCAGGTGCTGCCACAATTCACCGCTGGCTGAAAGATTCCAGAACGCGATGACCACCCCTTCCGGAGAAGGGAGGATGCGGGTCGAAAGCCAACCCGCGCTTGAGGAGAGCTGCCAGATTGCGATAACCGCAACCGGCAGTGCCCACGGGGCCAGTCTCAACAACAATTTGTGCGTTGAAGGTGTCATGGGCGATTCCTTAGCTTTGTGCCACTTTGCGTGGGATAAAATCATTTGCCACGACTTCGCCTTTTTCCTGAATCTGGCGCGGTTGCGGGATTTGCGGAATAGAAACGTCAAGGTGCGGGAACAGCAGTTCGCCCACGCGATAAGCCTCTTCCAGATGCGGGTAGCCAGAGAGAATAAAGCTGTCGATCCCCAGCGCTGCATATTCGTTAATGCGTTCCGCGACCGTTGGTCCATCGCCTACCAGTGCCGTACCGGCGCCTCCGCGCACCAGACCCACACCCGCCCACAGATTCGGGCTGATTTCCAGATTGTCACGCTTGCCGCCGTGCAGCGCCGCCATACGGTGCTGGCCGACGGAATCGGTGCGGGCAAAGGCTGCCTGGGCTTTGGCGATGGTTTCATCGTCAAGCTGAGAAATAAGGCGATTAGCGGCATCCCAGGCTTCTTCATTGGTTTCGCGCACAATCACATGCAGGCGAATACCGAACCGGACGGTGCGCCCGTGGGCTGCGGCTTTCGCACGCACTTGCTCGATTTTCTCTTTGACTAAATGCGGGGGTTCGCCCCAGGTCAGATATAAATCCACCTGTTCGGCTGCCAGATCCTGCGCGACATCTGATGAGCCGCCAAAATAGAGCGGCGGACGCGGTTGCTGAACAGGAAGGAACAGTAATTTCGCCCCTTTCACCTGAATATGTTTGCCTTCGTGATTCACCGTTTCGCCTTCCAGCAGGCGTCGCCAGATATGGGTAAATTCGGCCGATGCTTCGTAACGCTCCTGATGATTGAGGAATACGCCATCAGCGGCTAACTCTTCCGGGTCGCTGCCCGTCACCAGGTTAAACAAAGCCCGTCCGTTTGAAAGACGGTCAAGGGTGGCTGCCTGACGCGCTGCAACCGTTGGGGACGTTACGCTTGGGCGCAGCGCCACAAGGAATTTCAAACGCTGCGTCACAGGAATCATGGATGCTGCAACCAGCCAGGCATCTTCGCATGAGCGGCCCGTTGGGATGAGCACGCCGGTAAAGCCTAATCTGTCTACTGCCTGAGCAATTTGTTGCAGGTAACCGTGGTCAACCGGGCGGGCAGAATCGTTGCTGCCTAAGTAGTGGCCATCGCCATGAGTAGGTAAAAACCAGAATAAATTTAAGCTCATGATTTGTTTCCTTCAGTGGGTTGCCAGATTCTGGTGCGAATATCGATTTTCTTTGGCACTAAATGGTTGTCATAAAACAGATCTGCCGTTTGCTGTTGTTTGGCGGCTGTCTCAGCGCTGACAGGAGTAATGACCGTTGGTGGACGGTGGTCGAAATAGGTGGCGATAACGTTTTCCGGCAATCCCATGGTTTTTGCTAACAGCGCCACGCTTGCATCGCGCTGGCTGCGGGTTAACGCATCGGCATCACTAAATGCTTTCAGAACGTTTTGCAGGAATGGCCCATTTTTTTCCGCGTATGGGCGAGAGGCGAGATAGAACGATCCGGTCTGATTCAGTTCGCTGCCATCGGTTAACACGCGAACGCCGCCGTTCAACAAAGCTGCGGAGTAGTACGGGTCCCAAATCGCCCAAGCATCAACGTTGCCTTGTTGGAAGGCGGCGCGGGCATCGGCAGGGGTTAAATAAGCGGGCTGAACGTCGGTAAATTTCAGCCCTGCTTTTTGCAGCGCTCTTAATACCAGGTTATGTGAACTGGAGCCTTTCTGAAAGGCAATCTTATGCCCTTTAAGGTCGGCGACGCTTTTCAGCGGGCTGTTCTCCGGCACCAGAATGACTTCGGCTTTCGGTTTGGCTGGTTCAGAGCCGATGTATACCAGATCCGCCCCCGCCGCCTGAGCGAAGATTGGCGGAATATCGCCTGTGCTGCCCAGATCGATACTGCCGATATTCAGCGCCTCGAGCATTTGTGGGCCGGCCGGGAATTCAATCCACTGAAATTTGGTCTGCGGATACTCTTTTTCCAGCAGTTGGTGGCTTTTTGCCAGCACCATACTCACCGACCCTTTTTGATAGCCGATGCGTAACTGATCGGGGCCTGTTTCGGCGGCATGAATCGTTGCGCTCAGGCTCAGGGCTCCCGTGAGCATCAGCCACGGAGCCGTGCGTTTTAAGAGATTAAACATGGACAGCTCCTTGAGTATTAAAAGGGGACGTGACAATAAAATCGCGGCGATGCAGCGCTTGCCAGAAGGTTTCCAGCGCGTTATCGAGGCGTTGTTGTAAGTTGTTACTGAATACGGGTTTGTGCTGGTAATCAGAAACCTGGCTGTCGTCGGCAAATACGCCGTGCAGAATTTCTTGAGCTTTCAGGGCGTTAAGCACAGGTTTTAGTGCGTAATCCACCGCGAGCATATGCGCCACGGTGCCGCCAGTGGCTAAAGGGAGCACCACTTTCTTATCCAGCGCACGTTCAGGCAGTAGGTCGAGCAGCGTTTTCAGCGCACCGGAAAACGACGCTTTATAAACAGGGGTCGCAATGATCACGCCGTCAGCCTGTTCTAATTGTTCTATTAAGGCTAATAACGCCGGGCTATCAAAACGGGCGTACAGCAAATCTTCGGGGGCGAAGTTTTGTAGATGCCAGTGACACACCTCAATATCCAGAGCGCTTAATTTTTCGCGGGCATATTCCAGCAGCGCACTGGAACGGGATGGGAAGCGGGGGCTTCCTGCAAGGGTTATCACACGCATATTGTTTCCTTATAACTAAATGTTTGCTTTTAGGTAACATTGATAACAATTGAGTGTGATATTCGCGCAGAAGTGCTTTTCCATTAAATGATTTATCCGGTAATCCATTGCCAGAAAACGCAAATAGAGGACTTTTTTGGGCGGCATAAAGAGAAGGGAAGAAAACGTTTGCGCTGATTCGGGCTTTTTTGTTGCAGGTCAATTCCATTGAGAGGCGTTATCGTTAATAATATCGCCCCAGTTTGCATACTGGGAATTCTGGAGTGTTCATGTACTACCCCTTCGTTCGTAAAGCCCTTTTCCAGCTCGATCCTGAGCGCGCTCATGAAGTGACATTTCAGCAATTGCGTCGTGTAACAGGTACACCTCTCGAGTGGCTGGTGCGGCAAAATGTGCCGTCTAAACCTGTCACCTGCATGGGGCTGACCTTTAAGAACCCGTTAGGCCTTGCCGCAGGTCTGGATAAAAACGGTGAGTGCATTGATGCGCTGGGTGCAATGGGTTTTGGTTCCATTGAAATTGGGACCGTAACGCCGCGCCCTCAGCCCGGTAATGATAAGCCACGTATTTTCCGTCTGGTTGAGGCGGAAGGTCTGATCAACCGAATGGGCTTCAATAACCACGGCGTTGATAACCTGGTTGAGAATGTTAAAAAATCCCATTTTGATGGGGTATTAGGCATTAATATCGGCAAGAATAAAGACACGCCGGTTGAGCAAGGCAAAGATGACTATTTGATCTGCATGGATAAAATTTATCCTTATGCGGGTTATATCGCGATCAATATTTCTTCGCCAAATACGCCAGGATTACGCTCGCTACAATACGGTGAAGCGTTAGACGATCTGTTATCAGCAATCAAAAATAAGCAGCAGGCGCTTCAGGAATTGCATCACAAATATGTGCCTGTAGCGGTGAAGATCGCGCCGGATCTTTCCGAAGAAGAATTGATCCAGGTTGCTGACAGTTTAGTTCGCCATAATATTGACGGCGTAATTGCGACCAATACAACATTGGATCGCAGCCTGGTTCAGGGCATGAAATATTGCGATGAAACGGGGGGATTAAGTGGCCGTCCGGTGCAATTGAAGAGCACAGAAATTATCCGTCGCCTGTCGCAGGAATTAAATGGCCGCTTGCCGATTATTGGCGTGGGCGGTATTGATTCGGTGATTGCTGCACGCGAGAAGATGGCTGCGGGTGCATCATTAGTGCAAATATATTCCGGTTTCATTTTTAAAGGCCCACCGCTGATTAAAGAAATCGTTACTCATCTCTAACGGTATCTTTTCAGACAACCAGGGCTTTATTTTCCGCCCTGGTTGTTTTATATTCCACGACTGTTGCTTATTTATACATATTAGTCTTTTATTAATGTGTTCATTAACGAAGCGGCGTTAAGGATGTTTTAAATCGTAGGAATAAACGAAAGGGCAAATAGTTATGCGGATAAAACCGGACGATAATTGGCGTTGGTATTACGACGAAGAGCACGATCGTATGATGCTCGATTTAGCCAATGGCATGCTATTTCGTTCACGTTTCCCGCGTAAAATGTTGACCCCCGATGCCTTTGAAAACACGGGTTTTTGTGTTGATGATGCCGCTCTGTACTTCTCCTTTGAAGAAAAATGTCGCGATCTTATTTTAAGTAAAGAGCAGCGTGCCGAGCTGGTATTAAATGCGCTCGTCGCGATCCGCTATCTCAAACCGCAAATGCCAAAAAGCTGGCACTTTATTTCTCATGGTGATTGCTGGCAGCCAATTCCAGGCGATGCCGCCTGCGTGTGGCTAAGCGATGATATGCAGCAGGTGAATTTGCTGGTGGTGGAAACCGGCGATAACGCAGCGCTCTGTTTACTGGCTCAGCCCGGTTTACAACTCGCTGGCCGAACCATGCAGCTTGGTGATGCCATTAAAGTAATGAACGACAGATTAAGGCCACAACCCGTAAGCCACGACCTCAGTCTGGATAAAGCCGTTTAATTCCCCGCTAATTCCAAATCACCCGCCGGAATACAGCTACAACATAAGATAGTGCCGTCATCGCTGATAGCGCTTTTCTTTAACGCTTTCACTTCGCCGCTAACGAGTTTAATTCTGCAACTGCCGCAGATCCCGGCCCGGCAAGAATAGGGCACCCGGATGCCTTGTTGTTCAAGCTGCTCAAGCAAAACTTGTTGATTGTTGCCGCGAAAGGGTTGGCCCTGCCAGTCGATAGCTACGCTACTTTCTAGCTGCTCGAAGGGCTCAAGATCTTCAGCCACGGCTCCCGCGCCGTAGACTCTGGCGGGTTTTGTTTTCAGCACTTCAAGCTCATCACCCACGCGAATAATGCCGCTGTTACGGGCGATCAGATTTTGCCCGAAATCTACATCACCATTATCCAGCGCGGTACGGAAACGTTGCAGGGTTGCTAGCGGCTCGCCGGAAGGATGTTTGCGGCCTTTTTCCGGACTCACGGTGGTGAAAATACAGCGGCTGCAGGGTTTGGCGACATCAAAGGTCACATCACCAATGCGCACCACCTGCCAGGTGTCTTCATCCCACGCCTGCGCGCCGGTTATCACGATATTTGGGCGAAACTGCGTCATCTTCACGCTTGCCGGGCAGCGGTTTTGCAAATCGCGCAGCGAGGCTTCATTAGCCAGCAAGAAAGGAAAACCGTCGGCAAAGGAGAGCGGCACGTCTTCATGACGTTTAACGCGGCGGGTTAAAATTTCCCCCAGCCAACGAAGCTGAACAGGGCGTGAAAAGAAGCCACTAAGCCATTGGTTAATTTCATCCGGCGCTATTTGTGCGGTGAAGTGATTACCCCAAACTTCAGTGGGCTCGGCTTCTGACTGGAAATCGGCAAAGCGAACGGTGGCGGAGCTGCCGTCCGGGGCGCTGAGGAATAAACCATCATGCGTGATGGCGGGGGTAAACAGCACCATCTGCGGAAACTGCCGTGCGGTAATAAAAGTGCCGTCTGGCTCTGTCACCATAAAAATGCGATCAAAAGCTAAACCGCTGGTGGAAGCCTGAGCGTGTGAGAGCGCAAGCCCACGCATTGATTTCACCGGATGAATATAAAGTTGGGATAAGGTGATCATTGCGCCCTCCGTGGTTAAATAAAGAAGAATAAAGAGGCCAACTTTATGACATGCGTGGCGGATTGGCTATAATGCGCCACAATTTTCTTTTTACACCTGATAAGTGACGATATGAATTCTCTGTTTGCCAGTACGGCGCGTGGGCTTGAAGAGCTATTAAAAACTGAACTGGAGGGCCTTGGGGCGCAAGCATGCCAGGTGGTTCAGGGCGGCGTACATTACCAGGGGGACTCACGTCTGCTCTATCAAAGCCTGATGTGGAGCCGCCTTGCGTCCCGCATTCTGCTGCCATTAAACGAATGTAAAGTTTACAGCGACCTGGATTTGTACCTCGGTGTGCAAACCATCGACTGGCCTGCGCTGTTTGGGCCAGATGCCACCTTCGCTGTACATTTCAGCGGCCTGAACGAAGTGATCCGTAACAGCCAGTACGGCGCGCTAAAAGTAAAAGATGCGATTGTTGACTCCTTTACACGTAAAAATCTGCCGCGTCCAAACGTTGAGCGTGAACAGCCCGATCTGCGCATTAACGTCTGGCTGAATAAAGACACCGCAAGTATTGCGCTGGATCTGAGCGGCGAAGGCCTGCATCAGCGTGGTTACCGTGACAGCACCGGTGCGGCACCGATTAAAGAGACGCTGGCTTCTGCTATTGTGATGCGTTCAGGCTGGCAGACGGGTACACCGTTGCTCGACCCAATGTGTGGCTCCGGCACGCTGTTGATTGAAGCGGCGATGATTGCAACCGATCGCGCACCGGGTCTGCACCGTAAGCACTGGGGTTTCCTGGGCTGGGCAAATCACGATGTGGAGTTGTGGAAAGAGATCACCACCGAAGCACAGGTTCGCGCCCGTAAAGGCCTGGGCGACTACACCTCTCGTTTCTATGGTTCTGATAACGATTCACGCGTTATTGAACGCGCTCGCGCCAACACCCGCCGTGCGGGCCTGGCCGATATCATCAGCTATGATGTGAAAGACGTCGCTAAGCTGAGCAATCCACTGCCGGAAGGGCCAGTGGGGACGGTTATCAGCAACCCACCATACGGCGAACGTCTGGATAGCGAACCTGCATTGATCGCCCTGCACAGTTTGTTAGGCCGCAATATGAAGAACCATTTTGGCGGCTGGAATCTCTCCCTGTTTAGCGCGTCACCGGATTTGCTGAGCTGCCTGCAATTGCGCGCGGAGCGCCAGTTTAAAGCGAAAAACGGCCCGCTGGATTGTGTGCAGAAGAATTATCAACTGGCAGAAAACAGCACCAGTGCGGCATCGGGTCAGATTGCTGATGATTACGCTAACCGTCTGCGCAAAAATATCAAAAAACTGGATAAATGGGCGCGTCAGGAAGGTATCGAATGCTACCGAATTTACGATGCAGACCTGCCAGAATATAACGTTGCGGTTGATCGCTACGGCGAATGGGTTGTGGTTCAGGAATATGCGCCACCGAAAACCGTTGATGCCAATAAAGCGCGTCAGCGTTTGTTCGATGTGATTGCTGCCACGCTTTCCGTTCTGGAATTGCCGTCTAACCGTTTAATTCTGAAAACCCGTGAGCGTCAGAAAGGGAAAAGTCAGTATCAGAAAATGGACGAGAAGGGCGACTTCATGGAGGTTAGCGAATATAACGCTCGCCTGTGGGTTAACCTGACAGATTATCTTGATACCGGTTTGTTCCTCGACCACCGTATTGCGCGCCATATGCTGGGCAAAATGAGTAAAGGGAAAGACTTCCTTAACCTGTTTGCTTATACCGGGAGTGCAACCGTTCACGCAGGTCTTGGCGGCGCGAAAACGACCACCACCGTGGATATGTCCCGTACTTATCTGGAATGGGCTGAGCGTAACTTGCGTCTTAACGGCTTGAGTGGCCGTGCTCACCGTCTGATTCAGGCCGACTGCCTGGGCTGGCTGCGTGAAACCGATGAACAGTTCGATCTGATTTTTATCGATCCACCGACGTTCTCAAACTCAAAACGTATGGAAGAATCTTTTGATGTCCAGCGCGACCACCTGGTGTTGATGAAAGACCTCAAACGCCTGTTGCGCCACGGCGGCACCATTATGTTCTCCAACAACAAACGCGGTTTCAAAATGGACTTTGACGGGCTGGCTAACCTGGGCTTAAACGCGCAGGAAATCACGCAGAAAACCCTGTCTCAGGACTTTGCCCGTAATCGCCAAATTCATAACTGCTGGCTCGTGACTCACGTAGCCAAGGATTAATTTCATGTCATTAATTAGTATGCACGGTGCCTGGTTGTCGTTTAGCGATGCACCGTTATTAGATAACACCGAACTCCATATCGAAGAAAACGAACGTGTCTGTTTAGTTGGCCGTAACGGCGCGGGTAAATCCACGCTAATGAAGATCCTCAATCGTGAAGTGCCGTTAGATGACGGGCGCATGATCTACGAACAGGATCTGATCGTTGCGCGTTTGCAGCAGGATCCACCGCGTAACGTGGCGGGAACCGTTTACGATTTCGTGGCTGAAGGCGTTGAAGAACAGGCTGAGCACCTCAAGGCGTATCACGATATTTCCCATAAAGTGATGACCGACCCGAGCGATAAAAATCTCAACGAGATGGCGCGTATTCAGGAAATCCTGGATAACCAGAATCTCTGGCAGTTAGAAAGCCGCATCAATGAAGTGCTGCTGCAACTGGGCCTGGATGCTGACACCGAGCTGTCTGCGCTCTCCGGCGGCTGGCTACGTAAAGCCGCGCTGGGCCGCGCGCTGGTCAGTTCGCCGCGCGTACTGCTGCTTGATGAACCGACGAACCACCTGGATATTGAAGCGATTGACTGGCTGGAAGGCTTCCTGAAGGAGTTCCAGGGCAGCATCGTCTTTATTTCCCACGACCGTTCATTCATCCGCAATATGGCGACCCGTATTGTCGATCTTGACCGTGGCAAACTGGTTTCTTATCCGGGCGATTACGATCAGTATTTGCTGGCAAAAGAAGAAGCGCTGCGCGTTGAAGACCTGCAAAACGCCGAGTTCGATCGCAAGCTGGCGCAGGAAGAAGTCTGGATTCGCCAGGGCATCAAGGCTCGCCGTACGCGTAATGAAGGCCGCGTGCGTGCGTTAAAAGCGATGCGTAACGAGCGTAGCGCACGCCGTGAAGTGTTGGGCAGCGCCAAAATGCAGGTCGAAGAAGCGGCTCGCTCAGGTAAAATTGTCTTTGAAATGGAAGATGTTTGCTACAGCATCGGCCAACGTGCGCTGGTGAAAGACTTCTCAGCCCAGGTTCAACGCAGCGACAAAATTGCGTTGGTAGGGCCAAACGGCTGTGGCAAAACGACGCTGCTGAAACTGATGCTAGATCAGTTGAAAGCGGATAGCGGGCGCGTCCATTGCGGCACAAAACTGGAAGTGGCGTACTTTGACCAGCACCGTGCAGAGCTTGACCCAGACCGTACGGTAATGGACAACCTGGCTGAAGGTAAACAGGAAGTGATGGTAAACGGTAAGCCGCGCCATGTGCTGGGTTATCTGCAGGACTTCTTGTTCCATCCAAAACGTGCGATGACGCCGGTGCGTGCGCTGTCAGGTGGGGAACGAAACCGTCTGCTGTTAGCGCGTTTGTTCCTGAAACCAAGTAACTTAATGATTCTCGATGAACCGACCAACGACCTGGATGTCGAAACGCTCGAACTGCTTGAAGAGCTGATTGACGGCTACCAGGGCACCGTAATGTTGGTGAGCCACGATCGTCAATTTGTGGATAACACGGTTACCGAATGCTGGATTTTTGAAGGCGAAGGTAAAATTGGTCGCTACGTGGGCGGCTACCACGATGCCAAAGGCCAGCAGGCATCAGTTCAATCTTTGCGCCAGCCTGTAGCAGATAAAGCGCAAAACACCCCTGCAGCAAAAGCGGAAGTTGTTAAACGCGCAAGTAGCAAGCTAAGCTATAACTTGCAACGCGAATTAGAGCAATTACCACAACGTCTTGAACAACTTGAGGCGGAGCTTGAAGCGCTACAGGCCAAAGTCGGCGATGCTGAGTTCTTTAACCAGCCTCACGATGTCACGCAAAAAACATTGAGCGACCTGAGTACAGCAGAAAAAGCACTGGAAGAGGCTTTTGAGCGCTGGGAATATCTGGAAGCTCTGAAAAACGGCGCGTAACGCAAGGAGATACGATATGTGTGCCACGCATCAACATCGTTCACACATATTGTGTTCACAATGTGATTTACTGGTTGCTCTGCCAGACTTAGAAGACGGCCACAAGGCCGTCTGTCCACGTTGTGGAACAACCCTTCTGACCCAGTGGGCGTTGCCACGGCAACGTCCTACCGCTTATGCGTTGGCCGCGCTATTTATGCTCCTGCTGGCCAACCTTTTCCCTTTTATCAATATGAATGTCGCGGGTATCAACAGCGAGGTTACGCTGCTTGAAATTCCAGGCGTGCTTTTTAGCGAAGACTACGCAAGCCTCGGCACCTTTTTCATGGCATTTGTGCAGGCCGTTCCCGCGTTTTGTTTAATCACGATTTTATTACTGGTTAATCAGGCGTCGATGCCGTTATTGCTGAAAAAGCGTTTAGCGCGGATCCTCTTTCAACTGCGTTCCTGGGGGATGGCAGAGATTTTTCTCGCCGGTGTGCTGGTCAGTTTTGTCAAATTGATGGCTTATGGCGACATTGGAGTAGGCAGCAGCTTTATTCCGTGGTGCCTGTTTTGCGTGCTACAACTGCGCGCGTTTCAGTGCGTTGACCGCCGCTGGCTCTGGGATGATATTGCCCCCGAACCGGTTATTAACGCCCCTCTAAAAGTCGGTGTGTCCGGTATTCGCCAGGGGCTGCGGTCTTGTTCGTGCTGTACGGCTATCGTGCCTTCAGGCACGGAAATCTGCCCGCGCTGTGAAACCAAAGGCTATGCCCGCCGTCGTCACAGTTTGCAATGGACGCTCGCGCTGTTGCTGACGTCCATTATGCTTTATCTACCAGCGAACATCTTGCCTATCATGATAACCGAAGTCCTGGGCAGTAAAATTCCCTCGACGATTCTTGCCGGGGTTATCTTGCTATGGAGCGAAGGCTCCTATCCGGTTGCGATGGTGATCTTCGTCGCCAGTATTCTGGTGCCGACGCTTAAAATGTTGGCGATTGCCTGGCTGTGTTGGGATGCAAACGGCCACGGACGTCGTGACAGTGAAAGAATGCATTTGATCTACGAAGTGGTCGAGTTTGTCGGGCGCTGGTCGATGATTGATGTATTTGTGATTGCGGTTTTATCGGCGCTGGTGCGCATGGGTGGATTGATGAGTATCTATCCCGCTATCGGTGCCGTTATGTTTGCATTAGTGGTTATTTTGACAATGTTTGCGGCGATGACCTTTGACCCTCGCTTGTCCTGGGATCGCGCACCGGATTCAACTCATGAGGAGTCGTCTGAGCATGGAAAATAAAAGCGGGGAAGCAAAAGTAGCAAAGGTAAAAAACTGGTCCCCGGTATGGATTTTCCCTATCGTTACCGTGCTTATCGGGGCATGGATCCTTTTTTACCACTACAGCCATCAAGGGCCGGAAGTCACGCTCATCACAACCAATGCTGAAGGTATTGAAGGTGGCAAAACCACGATAAAAAGCCGCAGTGTTGATGTGGGTGTCGTTGAGAGTGCTGTGCTTTCCGATGACTTGCACCATGTGGAAATTACCGCCCGTATGCACTCCGGCATGGAGAAATTACTGCATAAAGACTCGGTGTTTTGGGTAGTGAAACCGCAAGTTGGTCGGGAAGGTATTTCGGGCCTGGGAACGTTGTTATCCGGGGCTTATATTGAATTGCAACCGGGGACGAAGGGGGCGCAACCCGAGCGTTACGATTTGCTGGATGCCCCGCCTTTAGCGCCACCGGATGCCAAGGGGATTCGCATCACGTTGGACAGCAACAAAGCGGGGCAGCTCTCTCCAGGGGACCCGGTGTTGTTCCGTGGGTATCGCGTCGGTTCGGTTGAAACCAGCAGCTTTGATGCGACTAAACGTAGTATCAGCTATCAGCTCTTTATCAGTGCACCAAACGATCGTCTGGTCACCAGTAATGTACGCTTCTGGAAAGATAGCGGTGTTGCGGTCGATTTGTCATCGCAGGGCATGCGTGTGGAGATGGGCTCGCTGACCACGTTGTTCAGCGGTGGCGTCAGTTTCGACGTTCCTGAAAGTCTGGATATCGGCCAGCCGGTTCAGGCCGGTAGCGAGTTCAAACTTTTCGATGATCAAAAAAGTATTCAGGACTCGCTCTATACCAGGCACATCGATTATCTGATGTTCTTCAAAGATTCGGTGCGTGGTTTGCAGCCGGGCGCACCTATAGAATTCCGCGGGATTCGTTTAGGAACCGTGGCTCGCGTGCCTTTCTTTACGCCGGGTATGCGCCAGGCATTAAACGATGATTTCCGTATTCCGGTTCTGATTCGGATAGAACCTGAGCGTTTACAAAATATCATCGGGGATGATACCGACGTTGAGGGGAACATGGATTCCCTGCTCAAGCGCGGTTTACGAGCATCGATGAAAACCGGCAACCTGGTGACGGGTGCGCTGTATGTCGATCTCGATTTCTATCCTAAAGCGCCGCCGGTGACGGGTATGACAACGTTCGGTGGTTATCCAATTATTCCAACCATGAGCGGTGGCCTTGCGCAAATTCAGCAACGCCTGCTGGAAACGCTGGATAAAATTAATAACCTGCCGCTCAATCCGATGATTGACCAGGCGACCAATTCGCTTGCCGAAAGTCAGCGTACGATGAAGCACTTGCAGCAGACGATCGATAATCTGAACAAAATTACGTCGAACAAGTCGATGCAATCTTTGCCAGATGATATGCAATCCACATTGCGTGAACTGAATCGCAGTATGCAGGGCTTCCAGCCGGGATCTGCGGCGTACAACAAGATGGTGGCCGATATGCAGCGTCTTGATCAGGTTCTGCGTGAACTGCAGCCTGTGCTGCGAACGTTGAACGATAAGAGCAATTCGCTGATCTTTGAAGCGAAGGATAAAAAAGATCCCCAGCCGAAGAGGGCAAAAGAATGAAAAAATGGCTCCTGATATTTGCTGCCTTAGCGCTAACGGCCTGTAGCAGCAGCGAGGATGGAAAAACGTATTACCAGCTGCCTCAAAGCACAGCGCCTGCTATGCAGGCTGTGAGCCAGCCTGGCACCCATTTGTTATGGGTAGAGCAGGTTGCTGTTCCTGATTACCTCGCTGGAAACGGCGTGGTTTATCAGACCAGCGATGTGCAGTACGTTATTGCCAACAGTAATTTGTGGGCAAGCCCGTTGGATCAGCAGTTGCGTAATACACTGGTGAGCAATTTGAGTAGCGCATTACCGGGCTGGGTTGTGGCGTCGCAACCGCTCGGCAGTACTCAGGATACTCTGAATGTTAATGTGACGGGCTTCCATGGACGTTATGACGGGAAGGTCATTGTCAGTGGTGAATGGCTTCTTAATCACCAGGGTCAATTGATTAAACGTCCGTTTCATGTTGAGCTGAAGCAGGAAGCCGATGGCTATGATGCTATGGTGAAAACCTTAGCTCAGGCGTGGCAGCAAGAAGCGCAAAGCATCGCAAGCCAGCTAACACGCATTAATTAATCTTCTCATTAGCACAAAAAAGCTGCGTCATCTGTCATCAAAGCGGAGCGCAGCTTTTCTTTTTCCATTAGTTCGTTACCCGTCTAATCTCTCATTTTTTACAGAAAATATCTTTTTCGTAGCTCATCTTTATGACATTGGCGTGAATTTTGCGCATTGACGATAACTGTTTTTGAGGGTATTCGTTATATGTGGTTGCACGTTTTGTAGCCACTGTTTTCTTTCCACCAGATCCATTTGATTGATCAAGAAATGAGGGAAACGAGGCATGAAGAGACAAAAACGAGATCGCCTGGAACGGGCTCATCAACGTGGTTATCAAGCAGGTATCGTCGGACGCTCCAAAGAGATGTGTCCTTATCAGACACTGAATCAAAGGTCGTACTGGATGGGAGGCTGGCGAGAAGCCATGGAAGACAGGGCGGTTACCGCGTAATCACTGTCTCTTTAGATAAAAGAAACCTCCGCTAGCGGAGGTTTCGCGTTTCAGAGGATTAGAAAGCAGAGGTGTCTTTGAAAAGACCTACTTTCAGGTCAGTAGCGGTGTAGATAACACGGCCATCAACCAGCACTTCACCATCTGCCAGGCCCATAATCAGGCGGCGATTGATAACGCGTTTGAAGTGAATACGGTAGGTTACTTTTTTCGCTGTAGGCAGGATCTGACCCGCGAGCTTAACTTCACCCACGCCCAGCGCACGGCCTTTACCTTCACCGCCTAACCAGCCGAGGTAGAAGCCGACTAACTGCCACATTGCATCCAGACCCAGACAACCAGGCATCACTGGATCGCCGATAAAGTGGCAACCGAAGAACCACAGATCAGGATTAATATCCAACTCTGCTTCAACGTAACCTTTATCGAAGTTGCCACCGTCTTCGGTCATTTTGACCACGCGGTCCATCATCAGCATGGATGGTGCAGGCAAACGTGGGCCTTCAGCACCAAACAGTTCGCCACGACCAGAGGCAAGAAGATCTTCTTTTGTATAGGATTCGCGTTTATCTACCATGTTTACAGTAAGCCTTTTTATAATGAAGCACGCATGTTAGCTAACACGTGTACGCTCAACAAGTCCGATCAGTTCGGTGTGAACCAGCTGAGCCAACGTAGTGGCCAAGGATAACGGTGCCGAATATCTTGTGCGGATGCCTGAGCGATTCGCTCTTGTACCGCACGCATGAGTGTATTTTGCCCTTCGCCATCCCATGGCAGATTCGTCAATAAGGGTAGCGCATCCGTGACATCGTCGATCGCCCAAATGGTGAACTGCCCTTGTTCTACCGCATCCAGAACATCCTGATGCAGGCACAGGTGACGTACGTTAGCCACCGGGATAATAACGCCTTGCTTGCCGGTAAATTCGCGCTGCTGGCAAATACGGAAGAAACCTTCAATCTTCTCATTCAGGCCGCCAACCGGTTGCACCCGACCAAACTGGTCGACAGAACCCGTCACCGCGATGTGCTGATAAATCGGCACATTTGCCAGGGCACTGATTAATGCGCAAAGTTCGGCCATTGAGGCGCTATCGCCATCCACTTCGCTATAAGATTGTTCAAATGTCAGCGATGCGGAGAAGGGAATTTGTTGATCAAGCTGCAATTCAGACATCAAAAATGCCTGCATGATCATCATGCCTTTCGCATGAATATTGCCGCCCAGCTCTGCCTTACGTTCAACGTCGGTAAATTCACCGTCGCCTACGTGCACCACGCAACTGATTCGCGAAGGTTCTCCAAAAGCGCGTGGGTGGCCCGGGAATTCAATCACTGACAGGGCATTGATCTGGCCGACCATTTCACCTTCAGTTTCAATCAGAATCTGCTCAAGCAGAATTTCATCCTGCATACGTTCTGCGAGATAGCCTTCGCGCCATTCACGCTGCGTCAGCATTTGCGTCAGCTCTTCGGCCCCAAAGGTTTCCTCTTCGGTAAAGGCGGCGACTTCGCGAAGCTGACGGCCAATCCATGAAGGGCAGAGCGGCAGTGTTTCTTGATCGCCGGTATAACGTACTGCTTCACGAATCAATACCTGCCACGCGTCCGTTGCAGGCGCTGGAAGTGTTTTAGATTTTGCTACTGCGTAAATCCACTGGCACCATAGCGCCATATCATCGGCAGAGGCGATTTGCAGATTGTCTTCGAATTCGCTGTAAATGGCGGATGTTGCAAGCTCCGGCTCCATTTCCTGGAAATCTGCCAGCGATTCACGTTCACCCACCAGAACCAGTTTCAGGTTCAATGGTAGTGAAGGAATGCTTACCGGTAACGGGCGCGTTTCATCAGGGGAAATCCAATCGAAGCGGCCCTGAATCACCATTTGTTTGAGACGCAGCCATAATAGCGGCTGGGCTAAGACACTGCGCAATGACAGAACCAGAATGCCGCCGTTCGCACGATGAACCAGGCCAGGAGTCAGGGTGATTTCCCCGGCAAACTGACGAACACAGCCAAATAACTGTTCTGCTTCAATCCAGTCAGCCGCAACGACCTCGGACAGCCCTGCAAAATTGTCTGCAGCGGATTCTGCCGGGCGTAGCGTGACGCGTTGACCTTCGATTTGATAATGCCCGCCGGTCAGAGCGCTGTCTTGCGACCAGCATTCACGTGCGGCGTTAGCAATAAGATTAAGGTATTCGGCTTCTTCAGCGGCTTTTACCAGCATCAGATCGGCCGAGGCTACCGGTTGGCTGAGTTGTACCAGTCCGTACGACAGACGCGGTTGCACAGCGGAGAAAGGGGCAGTTTCGGAATCATAAGGCTGTGCGAAAATTTCCTGATAGCTTTCGGTATCAGGTACAAGAGCACGCCATTCAAGTCGATTAGTCGTCAAAGTCGCTATTTATTAATTAGATGTCAAAGGCGCGATTATACAAGAATAGGCAGGGCAGCACACGGATTATGCGGACCGGTAGGTTTACTTAGCTCACAGCTTTCATTTTTCAGGTAAGCGAAAATAAAAAAAACTGTTATTCTGAAATGAGTTACACGGTCACACTGAGATCACAATGAAATACCAACAGTTGGAAAATCTCGAGAGCGGCTGGAAGTGGACGTATCTGGTTAAAAAGCACCGCGAAGGCGAGTTAATCACACGTTATATCGAAACCAGCGCGGCACAAGAAGCCGTTGATGAACTGCTGCGTTTTGAGAATGAGCCTGTGCATGTGTTGAGCTGGATAGAGCAGCATATGAATCCAGAACTCCATAACCGCATGAAGCAAACTATCCGTGCTCGGCGTAAACGGCATTTTAATGCTGAACATCAGCATACGCGTAAGAAGTCCATTGACCTTGAATATCTGGTCTGGCAGCGGTTAGCGGGGCTTGCTCATCGTCGAGGGTGCACACTCTCAGAAACTATTGTGCAACTGATTGAAGATGCAGAACGTAAAGAGCAATACGCGAATCAGATGTCTACTCTAAAACAAGATCTCCAGGCCATGCTTGGCAAAAAGTAATGCTTAAGCAGAGCTGTTGCTTTCCCTTCAGAGAACAGAAAAACAAAAACCCCGCCGAAGCGGGGTTTTTTATAACGGTAACTTAGTTAGCTTATGCAGCAGGCTGAGTTACAACGTCTTTGATACCTTTAACTTCGATCTCTACGCGACGATCTGGAGCCAGGCAATCAATCAGTTTAGCTTTAGGAGCTACGTTATCACAGGTGTTGCCAGTAACTGGGTTAGATTCGCCCATACCGCGTGGGGAGATCTTGTTAGCTGGGATACCTTTAGAGATCAGGTAATCAACAACAGACTGTGCACGTTTTTCAGACAGTTTCTGGTTGTATTCGTCAGAACCGATACGGTCTGTGAAGCCCAGAACGACAACTGAACCGTCTTTAGGATCCAGGTTGCTCAACTGAGTATACAGTTGATCCAGTGCCTGCTGACCTTCTGGTTTCAGAGTCGCTTTGTTGAAGTTGAACAGAACGTCAGACTTCAGAGTGAAGTGCTTGGTCTGTACTTCTGGAGCTGGAGCTGGAGCCGGAGCTACAACTGGAGCTGGAGCATCGTACTGACCGAAACGGTAAGAAACACCAACACTCAGCATGCCGTTGTCTGGACGAGTACCAACGGTAGCAGCGTCACCGATGTTGTTGGTCCACTGGTATTCCAGGCGAGTAGCGATATCGCGGGTAACAGCCCACTCGATACCACCAGCTGCCAGAGGAGATACGCCAGTGTCGTGATCGCTTACACGGTTACCAGCAGCATTCAGAGCTGTAGAGTCTGCACGCCATACCATACCACCCAGACGAGTATAGATGTCCAGGTCGTCATTGATTGGGTAGCTCAGTTTGGTAGTCAGTTGAACGCCTTGCGCTTTGAAAGCACCGTTTTCAACGCTGCCTTTGTATGGCATACGACCTAACCAGTCGTAACCCATTTCAAAACCAACATACGGGTTAACCTGGTAACCACCGAAAGCACCTGCACCCAGCTGGCTTTCATGAGTTGGGCCATTACCGATGCCGCTATCATAGCCGTTCTGGTCAGAGAAACCGGTATCATGGAACTGGGACCAACCCAGTTTGCCACCTGCATACCAGGTGTTATCTTTCGGTGCGGCCTGCGCTACGGTAGCGAAGCCAGCCAGTGCCACTGCAATCGCGATAGCTGTCTTTTTCATTTTTTGCGCCTCATTATCATCCAAAAAGGCCATGAGCTTTAAAATCGCTCTAAAGCCCAGGGTTAAATCCTTCGCCCGAGTTTATGCTCACTTGTTACTCTACCGATTAGTCGGTGTTATGGAAGAGCAACCCTGGCGAGCTAAAGTCTACAACGTAGTTGAAAACTTACAAGTGTGAAGTCCGTCAGGCATATGAAAAAAAACGACTTGTGTACACATTTTCTAACAAGTTTGCCTGAAATTCACTCGCTCAAAATTCGGTAGAAGGCCGTCTGGAGCGGCTTGAGACGCGGATTCTTGATAATTCACAATCAATTGTACAGAACTAAGAAAAAGTTCCAGGATTTCTCTTAAATTTACTTAATGATACAAACTAGAATGAATTTTTAGCCCACTTCGTGGTCGACGACCTGTTTCCGAGGTGCGCATTGGACGCATAATGAAGCCAAGAGCATTACCCATTTCTGCGGCAGAGGATAGCTGCAAATGTTCTTCATCAGTCAATTCTTCTGGTAACCAACCGATAACAACACTGTAATTTCCTGTCTGCAACGCTTTTACCATAGCATCAACGGTAAAAAGTGGATCGAGTTGACTCACTTGCATCACTTTCGCTAATGGAAGCCCCGCCGATTGCACCCACTGACGACTCAATTTCTGCTGCGGCGTTAACCACAACTGCCAGCGTGATTGCTGACCAAGCTGCTGAAGTAATGGCAATAACACCAACTGCGTAATCCATGGCTGATCTTCGCTGTAGATCACTTCACTGATCAACCCTTTTATGTTGTTACCTGCTGATGGCTGAGCCGTAGAACCTGGAACAGTGGCAACGTGAGTTAGAACGTTATGTGAATGCATAGTTAATCCCGCCTGATGGGTTACTGTATGAATATACAGTAATGCCTGTCAGGCCAAAGATCAATCTAAATTTCGGAAAGCATATCGCAATTTCATCACGTAATTCTGCGGAAAGAGAGAATGTGATTGCCGCCAGCCCTTGGGTTAATTATTTTCACGTAACTAGAAACGGTAATAAGCCGTTTTATTATGTTATGGCATGATATTTAAGGATATATTCATGAAAAAGCGGTCATATGCAAGGATTCATCAATCAAAAGAATGTCTATCTTCACTGGGTGAAATTAACTACCGCTCACTGTTTGGCGGGTATAGCTTAACAATTGATAATGTCGTTTTTGCAATGGTTTCTGAGGGGGAACTCTACCTGCGCGCATGCGAACAATCAGAAGTTTACTTTGTCAAAAAAGCGGCAGAATCGCTGGTTTATAACAAACGGGGTCGAGCTATTGCGCTGAATTATTATCATGTCGATGAGGGGTTATGGTGCGATAGAGAAAAGTTATTGCAGCTTTCAACGGATGCTTTGTTTAGCGCCCGGCGTGAAAAGTCTCGCCAGAAAACACAACAACGGCTTAAAGATTTGCCTAATTTAACGCACAGCCTGGAAATGATGCTTTGGGAGGCTGGTATTGCGGATGTGCGCGCCCTTCATGCTTATGGAGCGAAACGTTCATGGATAAAGCTAAGGAATGTGAACAAAGCGCTTGGTGTCAGAGTGCTATTGGCTTTAGAGGGGGCGATTTGCGGTATTCATGAAGCGGCTCTCCCGGCAGCAACACGCCGGGAGTTGGTGGAGTGGGGGCATCTTTACCAGCGACGTCACACTCGTTAATCGTGCTGCTGTGACATAAGTTGCTGGAGACGCGATATTTCCGGCAGTAGCGCAACCAGCAAACCAACTTGCTGAAGGACTAATGGCTCTTTGGTGTCTGGTTGCGGCTCAAGAGAAGTTATTCGCTGGGACAACCCCTGCAAAGCTTTTTGAACGCGAATTTCATCTGCGGGCAAATGATGTAACGCATCATCGACGTAACACACTGCATCATCAAGCAGCAGCAAAATATCGTCGTTAGTGAGTTTTTCGCGGTGTGCACCTAAGGCCGAGATATAACTGTTAAAGGTGTGGTTCAGGCACAGTAAGCGAAATGCGGTTTCTTGCATCTCAGATGAAACACGCGGTTCAGATGACATATTTGAGACCACAGATGCCAGTTCAGCATCTTTGTTATGCGCATCCCGACGTGCAATACGGTACTCGAGCCGGTTATCCCGGCCCTGGTGGTACTGCTCAAGAATGGCATCTAAATAGCGGCAGTTCGCGTTAAATGCCCGCTCAACAACCAGCGGTAATCGCCGGAAACGCCAGTCAGGCCAAATAAAGCTCACCGCAGCCCAGGCAATCGCACACCCTAACAAGGTATCGAAAATTCGCGGCATCGCGACTTCAAACCCTTCGCCCAACAGGTTAAAGCAAAGCAATACCAGCAAGGTGATAAACATCGTGGCATGCGCATATTGCACATTCCGGAAAGCAAAAAAGAGCACACCGGTAATAACGATTAAAACCAACTGCCCTTCAAGCGAGGGAACGAAGTACAGAACGGGTAGCCCGATCGCCACGCCCACCAGTGTGCCGATAATTCGCAAAGCCAGGCGGCGGCGAGTGGCGCTATAGTTTGGTTGGCATACGAAAAGGCTGGTCAGCAATATCCAGTAGCCGTGTTTTAGCCCGGTAAACTGGATAAATGCATAGCCGATGCATAACACAACGGACATACGCACCGCATGGCGAAACAGTGCAGATTCCGGTGTAAGGTTGCGTTTCAGACGCAGCCAAATATCATCCAGGCCCGTTAAGCGGTCATCGGCCAGACGGTTTTCAATATCACGCTCAGGAGCAGCAAGGGCCTGTTCAGATTCAATGGTTGCTAATTGGGCATCTATAGCGCGCAAATTGCTCACCAGGAAGCCAAGTGCTTTTAATTCGACGTCCTGCGTCGGGTCGGCTTTCAGCCTTTCAATGGCGGCTTCAAGATGCGTAAACGCGCGCTCAAAACGGGGATCGTGCTGATATTTTTCACGCAATAGCACGGAGCGCGAAAGCTGCAAACAGGCCTGGGACTGCATAGTTAACAGACGTTGAAAGCGGAACATGATATCGCTGTAGCGGAATTTATCACGCAGGGCCTGGTACTGAATGTGTGAGGAGCTGGCGCGTTCGTGAATATCCTGCGCAACAAAGTAGTAATGCAGCGTACGGCGCGTGCCGCGCTGACCACGATCCCCGCGTAAGCGTGTGAGTAATGAACCTTTAGTTTGGTTCAGCATTGTCACAAGCTGGCTATTGGCCATCGCAAGTTCAAGCATTGGTGCCTGACTTTCGTCTTCAATATCAGGATCGAACAGCGTGGCTTTGATTTCCAGATAGCGTGCAAGGCTCTCGTAACAGCGAGCCAGGTTATCTTGCAGCGGGCGAATCGGGAAAATGAGATGCCCGGCAAGCGTCAATAAGTTGTACCAGATGGCGCCTGCCAGCAGGAGAATAGGCTGCTGATACCAGTGATCGTACAGAGAAATACCGAGCATGGTATAGATAGCAATAAGCAGCGCACCAAAGGCGATAGTGGCGTAACGCTGGCCTAATCCGCCAAGAAGAATAAACCCGCTGGTGGAGACCATAAGCCCAATGCCAAACAGCACGGGCCAGGGGAACAACAACTCTACTGAAGCTGAAGCGATAAAAAAGCTAATCAGCGTAATCAGTAAGTTGCGTAAACGCCCGGCGAGTCTGTCATCTAAATCTGCAAGCGCTGCGGCAACCACACCGAGCGTTAAGGGAATGGTCAGTTTGACTTCACCCAACCACCATGGGAACGCTGCGGTTCCCGTAAGCGCAATGAAAATGCGTAAGTTATAGAGCCAGGTACTGTTCCAGGTATAGCGCCGCAGAATTGGACTAAGCATTAATTCTCACTACTCTTGTCAGATTTACTGGAAACGTCGGCTTGCATTGGCAACACGAGCAGCCTGCGCGGTTTCAACAGAAACGACACGACGGCCTACGGGCCAAAGCGCAATCGCGGCAATTTTGAAGTTAGCGATGCCCACAGGAATGCCGATAATCGTAATGCACTGGGCGATACCGGTGAAGATGTGCAGCACACAAAGCCACCAGCCAAAAAAGACCAGCCACACAATGTTCAGCAGCGTTCCACCCGTATTCATAATGGCGCTTTTGCCCTGCGGATTTAGCTCGTCCACATGAATAGCTTCGTTACCATAAGGCACGAACGAGAGTTTGGTAATTTCCCAGCAGGAACGAGTCAGCGGGAGCGTGAAAATAAAAATGATACTGACAAGAGTGGCCAGCAGCCAGGAGAGGGTGGTAAGAAACCCGCCCAGTACAAAGTTCAAAATATTAAGGACTGTACGCATAATCACTCTTCGTTGGCTTGAGTTTGGACAAATGAATAACCGCAGCAATTGTAACGCGTTTTTACTCTGGAGCGTCATTCCTTCGGCGGGTAAACTTAACCACAACCACTATTTTGGATCGGGCAAAGCGTAATGGAACTGAAAGCGACCTCCCTGGGTAAACATTTGGCGCAACATCCCTACAATCGTGTGAAACTGCTGACTGCGGGGGTAGAAGTAAAGGGAGAACGCCATGAATACCTTATTCCATTCAATCAGTTAATAGCCATTAATTGCAAGCGCGGTCTGGTTTGGGGGGAGCTGGAATTTGTCCTGCCCGATAATAAAGTGGTCCGTCTACACGGCACTGAATGGGGCGAAACGCAGCGCTTTTATCATCACTTGAATGATTTATGGCAGCGCTGGAGTGCGGAAATGAGTGAGGTAGCGGCACAAGTGCTGCACCAGCAATATGCAGAGATAATGCGCCGCGTTCAGCAAGAAAAATGGTTCAAACGCAGTGATATGCAGGCCTTGCAGCAAGACGTGCGCGCTGCGTTTTCGGCTTTACCTCTGCCGCAGGCTCGACTCGAAGATTTTGATAATTGCCGTGAAGTCTGGTTGCACTGTAAAGCCTGGCTTGAGCAGGGTGAACAGCGTCGCCACCAACGCAATACGGCTTTCACCAATCACATGCTTGATAAATATGCGGATTTCTTCCAGCAAATTGAGAGCTCCCCGCTAAACATCTCCCAGGCTCGTGCCGTCGTCAATGGTGAAGATTCGCTGCTGGTGCTGGCGGGGGCGGGGAGCGGTAAAACATCTGTTCTGGTGGCGCGTGCGGGTTGGCTTCTGCAACGCGGCGAGGCCAGTGAAGATCAAATTTTATTGCTGGCATTCGGGCGTAAAGCCGCACAGGAGATGGATCAGCGCATCGCTGAACGCTTACATACCGACGCTATTTCAGCCCGTACGTTTCACGCGCTTGCCCTGCATATTATTCAGCAAGGGAGCAAAAAAGTACCGCGTGTAAGCGATCTGGAATCCGATACCCGCGCCCGCCACCAGTTGCTCATTGAAAGCTGGCAACAACAGTGCCGCGAGAAAAAAGCGCAGGCAAAAGGCTGGCGTGAATGGTTAAGTGACGAACTACAATGGGATGTTCCCGAAGGCGAATACTGGAAAGATGAGCGTTTAGCCAAACGCCTGGCAAGCCGGTTAGACAGATGGCTGGGACTGATGCGCATGCAGGGTGGCTCGCAGGCTGAAATGATCGCTTCTGCACCGCCTGACGTTCGCGACCTCTTTGCGAAACGCGTCAAGTTAATGGCTCCGCTGTTAAAAAGCTGGAAAACAGCCCTGAAAGCCGAAGAAGCTGTCGATTTTTCAGGGTTAATTCATCAGGCCATTAATGTGCTGGAAAAGGGGCGATTTATCAGCCCGTGGAAGCATATTCTGGTGGATGAGTTTCAGGACATTTCACCGCAGCGTGCAGCTCTGCTGGCGGCATTAAGAAAACAAAACTCGCGCACCTCGCTCTATGCGGTCGGAGACGACTGGCAGGCAATTTATCGTTTCAGCGGCGCTGAAATGACGCTCACCACCGCGTTTGCTCATCACTTTGGCGATGCAGATCAGTGCGCGTTAGATACAACCTACCGGTTTAACGATCGCATTGGTGAAATTGCCAACCGCTTTGTGCAGCAGAATCCACATCAGCTTGCTAAGCCATTGAACAGCCTGTCTAAAGGCGACAAAAAATCGGTGACCTTACTGGCTGACGATCAGTTAGAAGCGTTGCTAGATAAAATGAGCGGATATGTAAAGCCGGAGCAAAGCATTCTGGTTCTCGCTCGGTATCATCATTTAGGCCCCGCGATTCTGGAAAAAGCCGCAACGCGCTGGCCGAAACTGGCGATCGATTTTATGACCATTCATGCCAGCAAAGGCCAGCAGGCCGATTACGTGATCGTGCTCGGGCTACAGCAGGGTAAAGAGGGTTTCCCGGCGGTGGCGAGGGAGTCGGTCATGGAAGAGGCATTGTTGCCGCAGCCGGAAGCATTTCCGGATGCCGAGGAGCGGCGATTACTCTATGTGGCAATGACGCGGGCCCGTCATCGTGTCTGGTTATTGTTTAATAAACAGGAACCGTCCAGTTTTGTCGAGATACTGAAACAGCTTGGCGTGCCCGCGGCAAATCGACCGTAATTACTTCAGGCGATCCGCCATATAACGTGCGTAATCGGGGATCAATATTTCGACCGGGCGATCAAAGCCCGGAGACTGAATAATAAAATCAGCGGTCGATAAGTTTGTGGCTACAGGAATGTTCCACACCGTTGCCAGGCGTAGCAATGCTTTGACGTCCGGATCGTGTGGAACAGCGTTAAGCGGATCCCAGAAGAAAATCAGCACATCTATTTTCCCTTCAGAAATCAATGCGCCAACTTGTTGATCGCCGCCCATTGGGCCGCTCAGCATGGCATTGACCTCAAGGCCGCTGCCGCGATGAATGAGATTTCCGGTGGTGCCGGTGGCATACAACACATGATGGGCGAGAATAGCTTTATGACGCTCGACCCATTTCAATAGCGCGTCTTTGCAGTGGTCATGCGCAACCAGCGCAATATGCTTTTGTTCCGCCAGGGTGCGGGTGGTTAATTCCATCGGTTAATCCTGATTGATTTGTCTTGGCTACAGCTTACTGGAAGTGATTGTTGCTGCAAGAGAAGGGAGTCAAAAATACGCGCTTTGAAAGGCAATTATTGTGCAGGGTTTTCTTTCACCCATTGTAAGAAGCGCTCGCGGGTCGGTTTATCAGCCTGTAGAAACCAGTAACGTAAACGTTGCTCCGTTAAGGTTTCAGACTGGCGGGGTGGGGCGTCAAGCTCAGAAACATTCGACAGTAACGCGCTGTCATCTGCTATCTTCGTCGCGAATTTCAGAATTGACGCCGTTTTCCCCGATTTGTTGTAGTTCTGAGTATCCTGCTCGTAATTTATTCCCTGAGGCGTTGCTTTGACCGGCAAAATATCCATTTTCAGCGGAATGACGACCGAGTCACCATCCAGCAACTGAAGATGAGGGGCATGATCAAACTCATCGCTCTCTTTATCGCTGTCAATTCGTGGCAAATTAAAATTGACCTGACTGACATCTTTGGTATCGAAACTCACAATCAAAGGTGGGGAGATATATAGACGCTGTTCACGTGTGCTGGTGCGAATATTTTTTTCTACGCGAAACACCAACTGATGCGGGCCGTTATCCAACTCCAGGCTATCTGCGCCTCTTAATAAAGAACTGGAAACTTTTTTTCCGTCGAGTATCAATAAATCTATATCTGTGGACAGACGCAAGGTCGTCGCCCACGAATTGTGCGGCAAAAGAAGGAGCCAACATATTGCGATTAAGAACGCAGTTCTCATCAATTTCTCCTGCCTTGGGTAAGTGGAACCATTCCTTGCTGAATGTATCAAAATTTTTCAGTCAAGCGGTTCATTAACATATAGACATATTCTCGGAAATTGCTCTACTACCTGCGTATGGGAAAGATGGTGAGTCAGTAACGTATGGCATACACTTTTGATTACTGAGTCCCGGCGGAGAATGTGATGAAACAGGCAGATATCGAAACTATTCTAAAAAGCACCAAAACTATTGCGCTGGTGGGAGCCAGTGATAAGCCCGATCGCCCAAGCTATCGGGTGATGGCATATTTGCTGGATCAAGGGTACGAAGTGATACCTGTATCACCTAAAGTGGCCGGCAAAACGTTGTTGGGGCAGCAAGGCTATGGCTCGCTTGCTGATATTCCCAAAAAAGTCGATATGGTCGACGTATTCAGAAATTCAGAAGCAGCATGGGAAGTGGCGCGTGAAGCGATTGCTATCGGCGCAAAAACGCTGTGGATGCAGTTAGGCGTTATCAATGAACAAGCCGCTGTGCTTGCGCAGGATGCCGGTTTAAACGTGGTGATGGATAAATGCCCGGCGATTGAAATTCCCCGCTTAGGCCTGGCTAAATAATAAAAAACCCCGCAGCGCGGGGTTTTTGCTAATTACGCAGGCGAGGTGCCTGAAGCTGTTGCCGTATCGAAGCCGCCAATTCATCCATCGACGGTTGTTCGGGATGCTCGTCTTGTGACTCCCCACTTAACTGGGCTTCAGCAAGATAGGTGTGAACAGCCTGGCCATCATCATCTTCCATCACTACATGATACCAGGGCGCACGACGGAGGGCATCGTTGTCGGCCAGTTCATCGTCTGCGGGCTCATCGAGCGAGTATTCCGGATCGATATCGACCACCACTCCCAGATACCCCAACAGCGAATGTCGAACCTGCTGGCCAATGCCGAATTTGCTGGCAATCATAGTCACCTCCTGAGAAACGTTACTGCAACTAATGTGCGGGCAAGTTTCTACTTTTCAAGTTACATGACGCGACAGGCAAACCCTTTCAAATACAGCCCTTCCGGGTAGGTGGCGATCACCGGGTGATCGGCGGCCTGACGGAACTGCTCTATAAATTGTACATCACGCCCGGCATCTACGGCGGCATCAGCAATGATTTTCTGGAATAAATCCGTCGTCATCAGCCCTGAGCATGAGAACGTCATCAGAATGCCGCCCGGGTTCAACAGCTGAATCGCCAGCATATTGATGTCTTTATAGCCACGACACGCGCCCATAAGCTGGTTCTTGTTTTCGACGAATTTCGGAGGGTCCATCACGATAACGTCAAATTTCTCACCCTGATCGCGGTATTTACGCAACAGTTTGAATACGTCGTCACGCAGGAACTCGGCTTTGCTCAAATCAAGTTTATTCAGCTCAACGTTTTGCTTCGCAACATCAAGCGCATCCTGAGAGGTATCAACGCTAACCACCTGACGGCAACCGCCCATCAGCGCGGAAACGGCAAAGCCACCGGTATAGGAGAAGCAGTTCAAAACCCGCTTATCGTTCACATACTGACGAGTCGCAAAGCGGCTGTCGCGCTGATCGAGATAGTAACCGGTTTTATGGCCGCCTTTAATATCGACGAGCAGCTTCATGCCGTGCTCTTCGATTGGCAATAAATCTGGAGGCAGTTCACCGCTGACCGGGCCTTGCGTCAGTTCCATGCCTTCTTTCTTACGTACCGCGACATCAGAACGATCGTAAATCGCGCATTCCGGATAGAGGTTTTGCAGCGCGGCAACCAGAGCAGGGCGTTGATATTCTGCACCCGCAGAAAGCAGTTGCAGCACCAGGAAATTGCCGAAGCGGTCAATCGTTACACCAGGCAAGCCATCAGATTCCCCTGCAATCAGGCGGTAGCTGTCCAGGCCATCACGCTTCGCCAGCCATTCGCGCCACTGTTGTGCCTGCTGCAAACGACGAGTGAAAAAGGCGATATCGATGCTTTCATTGGCATCGAAAGTCCAGACGCGTGCACGGATTTGAGACGACGGGGAATAAGCTGCGCGTGCCAACCATTTACCCTGGCTGTCGACAACATCAATAGTTTCGCCGAGATTGGCTTTGCCTTCCATGCGTGCAACGGCACCAGAAAACACCCACGGATGACGGCGCAGTAACGATTTTTCGCGCCCTTTGGTTAACACTAAACGTACACTCATAATTTGCTATGCTTTCTTGCTAAGAATTGGGCGTCATTTTCCGGTTAACACCGGCTAAATGCAACGCAAGAACTCGAAACGGAGGAAGTTATGGCCACAGTATGTACACTCGCCTGGGTCCACGGCCTGGTTCAGGGGGTTGGGTTTCGCTACAGCACCCAGCGTGAGGGGTTAAAACTGGGTTTAACCGGTTATGCCCGTAACATGGATGATGGTAGCGTTGAAGTATTGGCCTGCGGTGAAGCGCAGCAGGTTGAAAAGCTTATTGCCTGGTTAAAAGCAGGCGGGCCGCGCAGTGCTCGGGTTGATAAAGTGCTGACTGAACCTCATCAACCCGATCATAACTGGTCAGATTTTAGTATTCGCTACTAAATGCACTTAACCGGCTTTGGCAGACCTGCAATTTTTGTTGCCTGCTTGGCCGGCCCTTTTGGAAATAAGCGGTACAGATAGCGGCTATTGCCTTTTTCTTCACCGAATTTGTTTGCCATTGCTTTGACCAACATACGAATTGCCGGGGAAGTATTAAATTCCAGATAAAATTCGCGCACGAACTTCACCACTTCCCAGTGCTCAACGGCGAGCGTAATTCCTTCTTTTTCAGCAATAATTTCCGCAAGTGGCTCGCTCCACTCCTGGCTATTTTTCAGATAACCATCGGCATCGGTTTCTATTTCTCGGCCTTCAAACATCAACATCATTATTCTTTGCTCCAGACAAACTGGCCGCAGTGTAGCAAATTTTACCGTGTCATAAAAAACAAAGCCCCGCGGATGCGAGGCTTTGATGCGTTTACTGGCAAGCGATTAATCGCGGCTTGCGAAGCCCAGAATGCTCAACAGGCTGATGAAGATATTGTACAGAGAAACGTACAAGCTCACCGTCGCGCGGATGTAGTTGGTTTCACCGCCACGGATGATGTTGCTGGTTTCAAACAAAATGGCACCGGAGGAAATAAGAATAAACACGGCGCTGATTGCCAGATGCAAAGCAGGCAACTGTAGGAAGATGTTCGCGACCATACCAATCAGCACGACCACCACACCTGCCATCAGCATACCGCCCAGGAAGGACATGTCCTTGCGGGTCGTCAGCACGTAAGCGGAGCAGCTAAAGAACACCAGCGCGGTGCCGCCCAACGCCATGCCAATCACATCGCCCATACCCGCTGAGATATAGGAATTTAGCATTGGGCCCAGGATATACCCCAGGAAACCGGTGAAAGCAAAAGCAGCAAGAATACCGGTAGGTTTATCTGCCAGACGGTAGGTCAAAAACATCAGGCCATACATGCCGACCAGCGTCAGAATCAGCCCCGGAGATGGCAGCATCAACACGGTGCTGGCGGTTGCGGTTATCGCAGAAAACGCCAGCGTAAGGCTGAGCAGGAAATAGGTATTACGCAGTACCTTGTGGGTACTTAGCAGTGACGAACGGTCACGCGAGGAAGTAATTATGCGATCCATTCAGCAACTCTCTCTTAATTGCAGGTGTATATGGTGACTGAGAATAATGGCCTCCTTTATTGCAAGGAAGCCTTTTTACCCATCTTTACCTTGCTCACATTTTAATAACAGACCTGAGCCGTGTCATAAAAACGACTTATATGTGGCTGAAAATTATTGCGTTATTCATATACCAACGTTAAGAGTGGTTGTCGTACCGTCATTAATAATTCAAATAAGGCGTATGTAATGAAAGTAACCAACCACAACACATTTATTAAATCGTTTATCGCTATTGGCCTGGCAAGCGCTATTTCTGGCGCCTGGGCGGCTAACGTCCCCGCAGGAACAGAGCTGGCCGCGAAACAAGAGCTGGTACGGAATAATGGCAGCGAGCCTGCTTCTCTTGATCCTCATAAAGTCGAAAGTAGTGTGGAGTCGAGCATTATCAGTGACTTTTTTGAAGGGTTGGTAGAGGTTCGCAACGATGGCTCAATTGAACCAAGGCTTGCTGAAAAATGGGAAGAAAAAAACAATACTGTCTGGATATTCCATCTTCGTCCTGGCATTAAATGGTCAAATGGAGAACCGATAACAGCCGAAGACGTGGTCTGGAGTTGGCAACGTTTAGTTGATCCTAAAACAGTTTCTCCCTATGCCAGCTACCTCGGCAATATGCATGTAGAAAATGCTGCGGAAATAGCTGATGGCAAAAAAGCCCCCGATACACTTGGTGTAAAAGCGTTGGATGATAAGACACTCCAGATTACGCTCACGCAGCCAACCGCCGCGTTCCTCTCAATGTTGGCGCACACCTCTTTAGTGCCGGTAGATAAAGCGGTGATTGAGAAACTTGGAGACAAGTGGACGCAGCCGGGTAATTTCGTCAGCAGCGGGGCTTATACGCTTTCAGAATGGGTGGTGAATGAAAAGTTAGTTGGCGTACGCAATAAGCAGTACTGGGACGATAGCCATACGGTCATTAATAAAGTGACTTATCTCCCAATTGCTTCTGAGACCGCAGATATCAATCGTTATAAAGCCGGTGAAATTGATATTGTTTTAACGGTCCCGCAGACGCAGTTTGCGTCGTTAAAAAAATCTATCCCGGACCAGGTTCATGTCACACCAAAACTTGCGACCTACTACTATCAGTTCAATACCACCAAAGCACCGTTCAACGATGCTCGTGTTCGCCGAGCGCTGAATATGGCGTTGGATAAAGACATTATTGCAGAGAAAGTGTTAGGGCAGGGGCAGATCCCAGCCTGGGTTATTAGCCAAAAGACTATTGGTGGTGTAGAAATAAAATCCCCTGATTACGCAAGCTGGAGTCATGAAAAGCGCGTAGCAGAGGCGAAAAAATTACTTGAAGCTGCGGGATATAACGCTTCGCATCCTTTGAGCTTTAATCTTTTGTACAACACATCTGAATCACATCAACGTATCGCGATTGCCGCCAGCTCAATGTGGAAGAAAAATCTGGGCGTTGAAGCGAAGCTGCAAAACCAGGAATGGAAAACGATGCTTGATACCATGCACAACGGCACATTTGATGTGGTGCGCTATGCATGGATTGCCGATTACGATGATGCTGCCACTTTCCTGAATAACTTCCGCACCGGCGATAGTGAAAACACGTCGAAATACAGCAGCACGGCTTTTGATGAGGCCCTAAAAAATGCGGCCAAAGCTGACAATGTTGCCGAACGCGGTAAGTTCTACCAGCAGGCTGAAGATAAACTGGCGGAAGACGTACCAGCCATCCCGGTTTATCACTATGTTTTAGTCCAGTTAGTGAAACCTTATGTTGGGGGATATGCGCCTAACAACCTCGGTTTCTACTTCACCAAAGATATGTTCATCAAAAAACATTGATGCTAAATCCGTTGCAGGCAAAAACTTGCAACGGATCCTGTTGTTAAACCAATCAAATTGTTGGTGTTTCACTCAATTAGCGCAGATTTGATGATTTATCAGGCGAACGAACAAAAACAGGCTTTACATGAAGTATGGGTATGTTTATAGTTCGCCTCGTTGGAAGTGTGGCCGAGTGGTTGAAGGCACCGGTCTTGAAAACCGGCGACCCGAAAGGGTTCTAGAGTTCGAATCTCTACGCTTCCGCCAACATTTGAAGCCCCAGCTTAGAAATAAGCTGGGGCTTTTTCGTTTTAGTTTGTTGACGTTTCACTCAAATAACACAAATTTGATGATTTTTCAGGCGAACGAACCTAAACAGGCTTTACATGAAGTGGGGGGATGTTTATAGTTCGCCTCGTTGGAAGTGTGGCCGAGCGGTTGAAGGCACCGGTCTTGAAAACCGGCGACCCGAAAGGGTTCCAGAGTTCGAATCTCTGCGCTTCCGCCAACATTTAAGCCCCAGCTTAGAAATAGGCTGGGGCTTTTTCGTTTCTATCGTTGGTCTATCTATCGTTTAAGCAAGAATCTGTTCGATATCCCAGCCCCTGTAGCTCTACAGGGGCTGGTTTCCTAAACTTCTACGGCATTCCCGAATAAATCTTCGCAGTACTCTTGTTTAACTTCTCGTAAATCCTGGCGAGTACCTTGCTTTAGAGTCGGTTAATAGAAGATTCGCAGAATATAGTCGAGAATCAACGACGGAATAGTAAAGTCAGGGTCTGCAAAGGTTACGCCTTGTGCGCCGAGCTGGGAGAAAATCGGCAAGGTCAGAGCAGGCAGAACGCACAACAACAACCCGTTAATACCACTGGCGATAATCGCTCCGCGGAAACCACCGGTCGCATTACCAAAGATGGCTGCCGCACCGCCGGTAATAAAGCTTGCCATGATCCCCGGGACAATAATCGGTAAGCCAATAAACGGGAAGATTAAGATACACACCAACTCAACGGCGAAACTCACCAGGAAGCCGATTAAGGTTGCATTAGGCGCCTTGGTAAACAGCACCATAACGTCCACAGCGGGCACCGCACCTGGGGCAAACACACGAGCAAAACCTTTAAACGCGGGCACGATTTCAGCCGTAAACAGGTTAACGCCAGCTTTCGCAAGATACAGGCCACAGGCAAAAATGGCTGACTGTTCAAGAACGAAAATCACTACGTTTTTATCACCGGCACCTGCACCGTATACCATGGTCATAGCATCTTTAACCTGCGGCTGCGTGGCAAAGATACAAGAGATAAGCAACAGAACCAGCATGGTTAAAAGCGTCGCAATGTTAGGTTCTCGGATAAAATCAAATTTACTGCTGATATTCAGATGCTCAGTATCGGTATTTTTATTACCGAACCATTTACCCATATAGGAACCAATAATATATGAGGAGATGGCGGCGTGAGAAATCGCATATTCATTCGAACCAATAATTTCACGGCTAAAGCGGTTAAGAATGTAAGGCGAGACTGCCATATACGAACCAATAAGAATGGAGCATATAATGACCATCTGGTAATTGCTAAATCCGAACTGCATCAGAACGGCTGTTAGCGCAAAGGCCATAAATAACACCAGATGCAAAGACAGGTAGATGAATTTGAAACGGGTAAAACGTGCAATCAGAATGTTCAAAATCATCGAAAACAGCAGGATTAGTGCCGCTGTAGCCCCCAGTTTATCGATGGTTGCCGCCATAATGGCTTCGTTGCTTGGCACCACCCCGATAATATCAAATGCTTTGGAGAAGAGAGAACTAAACGCCGTAAGCACTTTCATTAAAATACTTCCACCCACTTTTATCATCGTAAAGCCGATAAAAGAAAGTGCCGTGCCTGTTATTAATCTGGAAACTGATGCTTTTTGAAATAGTAAACCCAGAAATGCCACGATCGCAATGATTACTGCGGGCGTTTTTACTAACCCTAATAAGATGTCCATTTGTTTACCCTGTCGTCTCTATATTATTTCGCAATAAGGGGGTTATTAATGATAAAGATTAAAGCGACATCATGTTATCACTCACACTTTAGAGTTATCTGATACGCGCATCACAAAAGAAACAACGTTATTCAAATTGTGAAATGTTGTTTCAAAATGATTGTTTTATTTTTGTTGGTCAGATGTAATGATGTTGTTTTGGCTTGCTCGATTAATGAGCGGCTATCCGGAAGAAATGTCCCCACGACGGCAACCCTGGGACAGATTTGCTGAACAGATTTACCTCTCACGATTTAAGAATGGTTGTGTGCAGGTCGCTCTACTGTGATGAAGTGTGAAGATCTGGCGTCGAGGGCATCAGTTTCACGTAACGCCATATTCAGAATGGAATCAGGAAATGAAAGGAAGCAAAAAAGTATTCACGGTTAACAGGCTATTAAGTCTGTTGTTTTTTGTCATGCTGTTGCCGTTTATGTTAGTGTCGCTATGGTCATTTGATTATATTCAAAAAGACAATATAAACACCTTTGAAAATAATCTTTCCCGCTTTACGCATAACACCGCAATGGAAAGTGTTAATCGCCAACTGGAAGAGATTGGCATTGTATTTCAGATTCTCAATAGCCGAATTACGCCGAATGGTGCCAAGGGTTTTATTGAGGAAGATCATGATACGCTTAACGCTATTTTGGCATCGATTGTCAATACGCTAACATTTTTTGATGCAGCGATAATCTCTGACATCCATGACCACTATCGCATCTACCCCAAAATACAATTAAAGGGGTTCGTACCAAGCCAACGTCCCTGGTACCCAGGGGTAAAACAAAAGAATGGAATCCATTATTCAGAGCCTTACAACGATCTGTTACCCGACCTGCATAACTCGAATAACCATTCCGTTACGATTACGGTCAGTATGGATCTTTTTGATGAAGAGCTTTTGAAGTACGGGAATATCGCTTTCGATCTTGATCTGTACTCCATGAGTACACCTCTACAAGATATCGTTACGCCGTTTGAAGGGAAATTCCTGGTTGCCGCACAAGACGGTACCGTCATTATGCATTCTAATTTCCGCGAGATTTTCCATCAGAAAATACCCCAAAGATGGATTGATAAAGCGATAGATTTAGAAGGCAATTTTTATGATGCCGAAACAGAAAAATTTATATTTTATCACTCGTTTTCCGATCCCTATTGGGTCGCTTTTACCATCGTCGATAAAGAAATGTATGATGATTATATTGGTAAAGCGCCACAAACATTAATTATTATTATTTCCCTGTGTCTGGTGATTTATACCGTTCTGGTATGCCTGTGCCGTGTCTATATAAAAAGTATTATCAGCCGACTCTATATGGGGGTTAATGGCATTAATGTTGAAGAGCAAGAACACAACCTGGAGCGGGTTTATAACAACATTAAAAAGAGCCACCTTGAGCTTGAGGAAGCGCGAAAAATTTCAGGGGAAGATGCGTTAACCGGCGTTGGCTCACGCCGCAATTTCGATACAAGACTCGATGAGTTAATTGCTCATAATGAACCGTTTTATCTGGCGATTTTGGATCTGGATAACTTTAAAAGTATTAACGATGCCTTCGGTCATGTTGTCGGTGACTCTGTGCTGAAATATGTAAGCAATGCCGGGAAGGCGATTCTTGAGCCGAAATATCATATTTATCGCTTTGGCGGTGAAGAACTGGTGGCTTTATTCCCGGGTAACGACTACGAGGAGTATTTTAATCTGATGGAAACCTGGCGACAGGTCATCTCTCAACGTCAATGGCGCGAGACAACCCTGAGCGTCACATTCAGTTGCGGCATTGCCAAATGGAAAGAGGGCGAGACAGCCCAGGACGTCATAATAAAAGCGGATAAGACTTTATACGCGGCTAAACAGTCCGGTAAAAATGTGATTTTAAGTTCTTGTGATTAAGCAATGGAATGAGTGATGCACAGCAACAGTTTCGTATTTTACATTAATCACAAAAGGGAAAAAAATGACGACTAAACATGAGGATGCCAGAAAAATAGTAGAACACATCTCTGCGGGTTACCCGGAGCGCGTCCTCACGGTCTATTTGCAGCCGATTATGGACATGACGAATGGCCGCTGCCTGGGGGCCGAGGCCCTGGTACGCGGCCTTGTGGAAGGTAAAGTGATCCCACCGGATCGCTTTATCGCAGAACTTGAGCAAAACAGCGATATTTGCAAGGTGGGCGTTTATGTTCTGCAAAGCGCGCTCCTTTTTGCTAAAGAGCACGGGCTTCATCAGGAGCGGCATTTTATGCTCAGCAGTAATTTCTCCCCGGTCGAAATAAACGACCGCACTACGGTTGAGAAAATAAAAAAGGTTGCCGAGGCATGCGGTTATCCAGTCAATAAAATCACGATTGAAATTACTGAAACAAAAATCCCTCTGAGTGCACAAGGCCGGGAAAATGCCCGTTGGTTACAACAAAATGGCTTTGTGCTGGCGTGGGATGATATTAGTCACCCTGATGATTTAAATAAAAACGGTCACGAATTTTGCAGCAACGTGATTAAACTCGACCGTAGCCTGCTCAATAAAGAGAGTTTGCCGCTGGCAAAAGAGATTATCCAGGCGTGCAAGCGCAATAAATTACAACTGGTTGCCGAAGGGGTTGAATATCTCTGGCAGCGAGAATGGCTGCTTGAGCAGGATGTCACCACCTGCCAGGGGTATTTTTATTCTCCCCCGGTTGAGTCCCGCACTTTCGCACAACGTTATCGGTATTCTTCCGAAGAAACCAGTCATTAATCCCCGCTTTTCGCAGTGGAAAAGAGTTAGCGTTATAAGGAATGAGCAACGTGAGCGATATGAGTTCAACTATTATTCTAAAAAAAATCACCCACCTTAATTTTTCTTCGGTGGTCGATTTCTTCGTGCAACCCATTTTTAATTTATCGACCTTTCAGTGTGTTGGGGCCGAAGTGCTGTTACGGGGCGTGCACCGTCACAGCATCATAAAGCCGACGGAATTTTTACAACAGCTTGAGGAAAATGAAGGAATTATCAATGTAGGAAAATACATTGTCGGGAAAGCCTTTGAGTTTATGCAGCACGATGTCTTGCCGAAGAAACCCGACTTCTTCTTAACCATCAATCTTGCGCCTCATCAGCTAAACGACGAAAGCTTTTCTGAATACATCATCCAACTCCAGAGCGAATATGGCATTCCGGCTGCATCCGTCATTTTTGAAATTACGCGTTCGGCGGAAGAATTAGCGCAGAGCGGCGAGGAGAATATTCAGCGGCTGCGAAATGCCGGTTTCTCTTTTGCCTGGGATGACATTGGCACTCTTGATGATGTGCAAAATAAGATGGCGCAGGCCGAATGTGAATTTATCAAACTCGATCGCGAATGCCTGAGAAACGGTAATAGCGAGAAAACGTATGAGATTATCTGCGAAGCGCAGAAAAGTAATGCTGCCATTATTGCCGAAGGGGTGGAAACCATGGGGCAAACGTCAATGCTATTAAAGCATAATGTCGTGCTGGCTCAGGGGTTCCTGTTTTCACGTCCGATTAAAAAATTAGATTTCCTGCAAAACTACATTCACTAAAAGCCCAACGCCTGATGATGCCAGACGTTGGGCGGTTTATCAGGCTAACGTTCCCACAATATTCAAATCTGCTTCATCCGGCACTTCGTTATACGAAAGCACATGCAAACCGGCAGCAAACAGGCGTCCGTAGCGGGAAATCAACGGGCGTAGCTGCGGTGTGACTAATAATAACGGCGCCATTCCCTGGGCTTTCATATGCTCCTGAATCATCGGCATAGTATTTTGTAATTGCGTCAGAATGTTCGGGTCCACCGGGAAATTATCCAGGCCGACTTTACCGCTTTGCTGCGCATGGTTGAGCGCAGTTAGCAGGAGATTTTCCAGCTCGTTATCCAGGGTATACGCCTGGAGGCTTCGCTTCTCGCCATTAATATTGTGAATAATGGCACGGCGCAGGGCGAAACGCACATCTGAGGTTAACAGAATCGGGTCTTTAGTGAGGGCGGCGCTTTCCAGCAGCGTGGCCGCAATCGTATTAATATCTTTCAGGGAAATCTGCTCAAGCAATAACTGGCGATAAACACGCAGCAGCAGGCTGTAATTAAGTTGCCCGATTAAATCTTCTGCCAGCTTGGGTGCCTGCTGGCCCAGACGATGGTGCAGGTGAGTGATGTCATCGTAATTAAACAGTTCGGGTAAATAATTACGGGCGATTTTATTCACATGAGTGGCAACGACGCTCGCGCAATCCACCACCTGATAGCCCAGATTTAGCGCCTTCGCTTTCTGTTCCGGTAAAATCCACGTGATAGCCATGCCATACGCGGGGTCGGTATCCAGCACGCCGTCGATTTCCCCATACAGCTCCGCCCCCGGAATCGCCATTAATTTATCCGCATGCACTTCACCGGTGGCAATGCGAATCCCGTTGATATGAATGGCATATTGCGAAGGTTTCAGGCGGAAGTTTTCCCGAATACGAATTTCCGGTAACAGCACGCCGCACGTCTCAGAGATCACCTGCCGCACGCCGCGAATACGCTGTGATAGCGGGCTCCCACGAGTCGCATCGACCAGCGTCACCAGTTTATAGCCGAGGTTCAGGCCAATCGGTTCCACCTGCGGAATGCTATCCCAGTCGATAACCGGCGGGTTATCGTGGGAAATTGCCTCATTGATGGCTTCAATTTCAACTTCCGGCTGCGGGGCTGCTACCCGTTTACTCTGCTTCCAGGCAGCAAAAATCAACAGGGCGGTAAAGCTCAGGAAAGCGATGTGCGGCATTCCTGGCACGATAGCCAGCACAAACATCACGAAGGCGGCGGTGTAGAGAATAGACGGGCGCGCCAGCAGTTGGGTGTTAATTTCTGTGCTGATGTCGTTGCCATCGCCCACGCGCGTCACGATGATAGCCGCGGCGGTAGAGAGTAGCAGGGAAGGAATTTGCGCGACCAGGCCGTCACCGATTGACAGTAAAACGTACTGCTCAAACGCGTGGCCAACGTCAAGATTATGCGCAAAGATGCCGATGCAAATCCCGCCAATAATGTTGATTATCAGGATCATGATCCCGGCAATCGCATCGCCGCGCACAAATTTCGAGGCACCGTCCATCGCGCCATAAAAATCCGCTTCGCCGGACACATCTTTACGCCGGATACGCGCCTGTTCCTGGTTTATCAAACCGGCATTCAAGTCGGCATCAATGGCCATCTGCTTGCCAGGCAGTGCATCAAGGGTGAAGCGCGCGGAAACTTCAGAAATACGCTCCGCACCTTTGGTGACCACCACAAAGTTGATGATCATCAGGATGACGAACACCACGAAGCCCACCACAAAGTTACCGCCAATCACCACCTGGCCAAACGCTTCGATAACTTTACCGGCGGCGCCTTCACCTTCGTGACCGTGAAGTAACACTACGCGGGTCGATGCCACGTTTAGCGTCAGGCGCATCAGCGTAGTAATAAGCAAGATGGTCGGGAAAATAGCGAAATCGAGCGGGCGCTTACTGTTCACCGAAACCAGTAAAACAATGACCGCCAGCACGATATTAAAGGTGAATAAAATATCCAGGATCAGCGGAGATAACGGCAACATCACCATCGCCAGCACGCACAGCAATAGCAGAGGAATCCCCACATTGCTTCGCCGTATCAGGTTGAAATAACCCATAAATTTACCGTTTGCCATCTGTTTTGATTACCTCTTTTGGGATGTCCATATGCTTATTCAGTTGCGGCTTATAATCGCTGCGTCCATTACGCCACTCTTTAATCTGCATCACGTAGGTGAGGACGTGAGCGATGGCGCGAAATAACTGGGAAGGAATTTGCTGGTTAACACGCGTGCTGTAATAAATTGCGCGGGCGAGCGGCGGGAACTCCACCACTTCAATTTGATGCTGGGCGGCGACTTCACGAATATAAAGCGCAATATCATCGATACCTTTGGCGATAATAAAAGGCGCTTGCGCTTTATTGGGGTCATATTTCAGCGCCACGGCGTAATGGGTCGGGTTAACCAGAATCACGTCTGCAGTAGGCACGACTTTATTAATCTGCCCCTGCGCCATTTGCCGTTGTAACTGGCGGATACGCCCTTTGATCTGCGGGTTACCGTCGTTGTTTTTATGCTCATCGCGCACTTCCTGCTTGGTCATACGCATCTTTTTCATAAACATAAAAATGGATAACGGCACATCTATAAAAGCGAAAACCACGATAACGCCCAACAGCCACCAGAATGACTGGCGTAAAATCACCAGCCCTTCTTCAATCCCTTGCACCAGCCACAGATGTTGCAAAGCCAATAATGAGGTCAAATTGTCCTGAATGAGCGACCATAAAACCGCCATTAACACGCTGCATTTCAACAGCATTTTCAGGACATCAACATAGTGGCTGCTGGAGAACATGCGTTTCAGGCCGCTAATTGGGCTTATCTTTTTGAAATCGGGCAGCAGTTTGTTTGGCGTAAAGATCCACCCGCCCGGCACGAAGGTTGAGATGATGCAGACCACCGGAATAGGGACCAGCGTCAAAATAAACTTCAGCAGCAGCCAGACGTGGTGCATCAGAAAATGCTCGAGCGCAGCATCGTCATTCAGTTTGCCCGCAACGATAGTGACGGAGACAAAAGAGTCCTGCACCAGGCTGCGATAGAACGGGAAAAACATCATCAGGACAATCAGGGAGGTGATTAACCCTGCCGCCATGGTGAGATCTTTCGAACGGGGAATATCGCCTTTTTCACGGGCTTTGCGCAGTTTCCCCTGCGTGGCCTTTTCGCTTTTATCTCCTGAGCCAGACATCAGTAAATCCGTATGGCATCAAGTTTGCCGAGAATATAATTCGTCAGGCTGAGATAGTGATCGGGAATATTGCTTACCATCAATCCAAGACACAGCAGGCCGAATAACATGCTGATGGGAAAGCCTAATGAAAACAGGTTAAGAGTAGGGGAGATGCGGTTAAGCAAGCCAAACGAACCTTGCACCATGAGCATCACAAAGCCGGTTGGCAGCGCGATTAACACCGCCGAAGAGATAAGCCAGCCCAGACTTTGCACCAGGGTTTGTAGCGTAAGCGTGGTGATCGCCTGGCCCATCGGCCAGTAGGTAAAACTTTTAAACAGGATTGTCACCAGCAGCAAATGCCCATCCATGGTGAAGAACAGCAGCACGCTGTAAACAAAGATAATTTGTGAAATCACCGTTGTGGAGTTGCCGTTGCTCGGGTCATTCATCACCGCCATCCCCAGCCCCATATTCATCGAAAGAATATGTCCCGCGGTCTGCAACGCGACAAACACCAGTTGCAGCATCGCGCCAAACAGAAAGCCCCACAGGATCTGCTCCCCGATAAGCAACAGGCTGCGCATGGAAAGCAGCTCCGTTAGCACCACAGGATTGTGCAGCATCGGGGAGATCACCATCGTCAGCACGAGGGCAAGACCAATCTTTATCCGTCGCGAAATGGAACGTTGATCGAATACCGGGCTGAAATGGATAAATGAAAGAATGCGCACAAACGGCAGGAAAGCAGCCATCAATGGAGCGATCAACGTCGGAATGTCAAAGCCCATAGGGTTTAGCCAACCAACCGCGCGGCCTGGTGAAAAATCTCAATCGTGAAATCAGACAGTTTCACTAACATCCATTTTCCCGCCACCACCAGAACCAACAGTGTGACCACCAGGCGCGGCAAAAAACTCAGCGTTTGTTCGTTAATTTGCGTGGTTGCCTGGAAAATACTCACCACCAACCCGACCAACAGGCTAGGGATAATCGCCACCACGGAGATGACCAGCACCAGCATAATCGCGCCGGACATAATTTCGCCGGCGGTATCCATGGTCATCATCCTGACACTCCCTGTACGCTGGTTGTGAGCGTACTAACAATCAGATTCCAGCCGTCGCACAGCACAAAGAGCATCAGCTTGAACGGCAGCGAAACGATCAGCGGCGAAAGCATCATCATCCCCATCGCCATCAGAATACTGGCCACGATAAGGTCAATAATCAGGAACGGGATATAAATCATAAAGCCAATCTGGAACGCCGTTTTCAGCTCGCTCAGCACAAAAGCGGGAACCACAATGCTGAGATCCATTTCATTCGGATCGCCTTTCTCCCCCGCGATAGTCATGATTTGCGCCATCGAGGTCTTGCTGGTCTGGGCGAGCATATATTTCTTCAGCGGCTGCTCGGCGGTGCTCAGCGCTTGTTTTAGCGTAATAGCATCATTCTGATACGGCACAATGGCCTGGTCATAAACCGTGGTCCAGACCGGGCGCATAACCAGCATGGTGAGCGCCAGCGCAATACCCGTGAGGATTTTGTTCGGCGGACTCTGCTGTAAACCCAGCGCCTGGCGCAAAATCGCCAGCACAATAATAAAGCGGGTAAAGCAGGTCATCATCAGCACCATGATCGGCAGCAAGCCGAGCAGGGTCATCAGAATCAAAATCTCAATCTTGACGCTGTAATCCTGGCCCGTGCCGTTGCTGGTGGTGCTCAGCAGGGTAATATCCCCGTTTGCCGCCAGCAGGTGCGGTGAAATAAGCAGCCCGGTTAATAGCAGTAACCCCAGGCTACCACCGCGAAAAATACGGCTCATTGCGTCAGTTTGCCTAAATCATGGTTGCTAAATTCAATAATACGCAGGCCGTACTTATCGTTAAGCACCACCACTTCGGCTTTACCGAACTGAATGCCGTTGACCTTGAGATCCAGCGGCTCACCCGCCATTTTATCCAGCTCAATCACGCTATCGTTGGTGATGGTCATCAGCTCAGCCAATGAAATACTGACCGACGCCACTTCCAGCGTCAGATTGACAGGAATGCGGCTAAACAGCGCCATTTTGCGCAGTTGTTCGCTGCGGCTTTCGGTCGCCGCCTGTTCAGCAGGTTTGGGGGCGGCAACTTCAGCTTCTTGTCCCGCAGCTTCCGGTAAATCGATTTCGTCCAGATTAAAATCAATGGACAGGTCATTTTGATTACTCATACTTCATCTCTGGCGTCTTATCATTAAATTCAGATAGATATAACCGTCCTCGTTCTTCAGCGACGACTGAGCTAAAAATCTGTTCATTTTCAATAAAAACCGGCAACGGTTCATTTAGCGAAACGGGAATAATGTCCCCCGGTCCGATATTTAAAAGTTGAGCAACGGTCAGGTTGATGGATACCAGGCGGCCCGTTAAGGTCAACGGCATATTGGTAAACATATGCTCAATCTGTTCAGAAGAGAGGTTTTTTACCTGCGGCTCATTGCTTTCATTTTCTGCACGCGAACTGGCGAGCAGCAAATCAACATGATGGGCATCCAACAAAATTGAAAAACAATATTCATCATAACCTTCCAGCCAAAAGCGAACCGTATAAGGCCACTGATGAATGACGGAGGTATAATCGTTTTTCAGCTCCAGCGTTTCATTTAATATCTCCTTTACCATGATTAGCTGTAACAGCTCATGGCCAAGTTTTATTTTTAAACGCTCTTCTGTTTTGGTTACCGATTGAGTGAGATCTAAAGAGACAGGATTGCCTTCTTTGCTCAGCCCGTAATAGGTATGCAGAATGCTCAGTAAAAACTTTCGATTAATATCGAAGCCAATACTGCCATGCGGCGTGGAAAAAATTTGTGCATTTTTGCAATGACAATCAATATCAAATGTCATGTTATGCAGCAGGGCATTGAGGCGGTATTTCTTTAGAAAGAAAATACCCAGCCTGGCTTCAATGTTATCAAATTGAGCGCTGATAATTTTGGGTATCTTATGATAAGCCCGGCCTAGTTTGCTGACGTCCAGTCGCGTGAGTTCAGGGCAATCATTTGCCTGATAAACACGAATTCTTTGCGATGCATTCTGCATGATCTATCCATTATCATTCAGTGTGCTTACGTAAACACTTCGTTAAAATTTGGTGTTCTTCTGGCAATTAAATAGTGCATTCCGGGCATCATGATTAGCGTGTGACACCGTCGCCAGTTTACGTATTGAGCATAATATTACGGTCGTAAAGTATGTCGTTAGCGTATGTTGAGTTCAAGTGAAAGGGGCTTATTAATGCATTAATTATTTAAGTTTTTTGTTGATTAATCTTGGTAAATTAATTGTTAACTTGATGATTTGTAATGTATTTATTCTTGGTTTTGTTAATTGTTCTTTAATGTGGATTAATGAGGATACAAGTTTAAGCAAATGGGTATACTTCAGTCAGGAAAATTCTTATCAGGATTTTGAATCCAACATTCTTTTGATTACTTGCGTATTAAGTGACCAGGAAGGTCGACCGGTTATTCAGGTCTTCATTAATACGACGAAATACTTGTGGGCACAGATATGGATAGCGTCACTCAGGATAACTTCTCAGATAACCACAGCTTTATCGCCCATGCGCCTGCGAGTGTAAATGCCTTTAATCTGGCGCGGCGCGTTGCCGAATTTAATGTTGCGACGATTATTACCGGTGAAACAGGAACCGGTAAAGAGTGTATTGCCCGCACCATTCATCATTATAGCGTGGGTAAAAATGCGCCCTATGTTGCGGTAAACTGCGCGGCAATTCCTGAGACGATGCTGGAATCTATTTTATTCGGCCACGTTAAAGGCGCTTTTACCGGGGCCGTGAGCAGCATGCCGGGTAAATTTGAGCTGGCAAATAACGGCGTATTATTGCTTGATGAAATTGGCGATATGCCGCTTAGCCTGCAGGCTAAATTACTGCGCGTATTGCAAGAGCAAGAAGTGGAACGCCTGGGAAGCCATAAAAAAATCCCTCTCGATATTCGTATTATCGCCTCTACCAATAAAGACTTGCTTACCGAAATTGCGGAAGGCCGTTTTCGCCAGGATTTATACTATCGTCTGGCCGTGGTGCCTATTCATGTTTCCCCCCTGCGCGAGCGACCAGAAGATATCATCCCGCTGGCTTTGAATTTTATAAAGAAATACCAGGCGGGGCATGCTGTCAATAAAACGCTCAGCGACGATGCACGCTTTGCATTATTAAAATATTCATGGCCGGGAAATATCCGAGAACTGGAAAACGTCATCCAGCGCGGGCTTATTCTGAGCGGCGGGGAAGTCATTCACGCCTGTGATTTAGCCCTGACGGTGAATCATATTGAACCGCCTGCGCTTAATTCATGGGTCGAGAATGTCAAACCTGTGACTCCCGTGACGGATGCCATTCGCGGCGTGAAAGTCCACGGTCGATTGGCTGAATATCAGTACATCATTGATTTACTTAAACAACACAACGGCAATAAATCACAAACCGCGCAATCGCTGGGCATCACGCCACGGGCATTGCGTTATCGCCTGGCCTCCATGCGCGGCGATGGAATTGATATGGGCTGCTACGCCTGACCTCATAAAGTTTCAAAGGAAGAAAGACTAAATGGATAAAATTCAGGCGCTTGCCGTTTCCCCTGCACAACTTTCGATGCTGCAACAACTGCAGCAAAGCGCCATGGTGGCCTCACAAGGGATCATTGCGCCCGCGCAACACCTCGGGGGCGCAATGTCTGTCTCCTCCGCATCGGGTTCTTTTAGCCAAATGATGAATGAAGCCGTAAACGGTGTGGATGCCATGCAGCATACGGCTGCGGCGAAACAGACCGCGGTCGAAATGGGCTACAGCGATGATTTAACCGGTGCGATGGTGGAAAGCCAAAAAGCCGGCGTTGCTTTTTCGGCGATGGTGCAGGTGCGCAATAAGCTCACTTCTGCCCTCGACGAAGTGCTGAACATGGCTGTGTAAGGTTGCAATGTGATTGATAAATTAAAACAAAAATTCCCGATGAACTTCGAAACAGGGTTAACGGGAAATAAAAAAAACATGCTCCTGGGGGCGGCGGGGCTGGTCCTCGCCAGCGCCATCGTCACCTCGTTGTGGATGACCAACCACAACTATGTCGCTCTGTTTGGTTCTCAGGAAAATATTCCGGTAAAACAAGTTGTTGATGTGCTCGGCAGCCAGGCGATTGATTATCGAATCGACCCTGCCAGCGGCATCATCATGGTGGACAACGGCAAACTGGCGAAAGCGCGCATGGCGCTGGCGGAGCAGGGCGTGACCGCGATCATGCCTGGCGGCTATGAGCTTATGGATAAAGACGAGCTTCTCGGCAGCAGCCAGTTCATCCAGAACGTACGTTACAAACGCAGCATCGAAGGCGAACTGGCGCAAAGCATCATGGGGCTCGACCCGGTGGAATCCGCGCGGGTGCATTTGGGGCTGATGGAGTCCAGCTCATTCGTGCTGACCAACCAACCGGAAAGCAGCGGCTCGGTTATGGTGCGCCTGCGTCCTGGCAAACAGCTTAACGACCAGCAGGTGCTGGCGATTGTGCAACTGGTCGCCGGAAGCGTGCCGGGCCTGAATGCAGGCGAAGTGCGCGTTGTCGATCAAAACGGCAATCTCTTGTCCGAAGGGGTTGAAACCGGCAGCAGCCAGATTGCGGGTATCAGCAAAGTTCGCGACATCAGCCAGCAGATCAAAGGCGAAACCGAAAAGAACATTGCTAACCTGCTCAACTCGTTAGTCGGGCAGGGTAATTTCCGCACAAGTGTTGTGCCGAAGGTAGATTTTAGCGCCATCGAAGAGACGCAGGAGCGCTATGCAGGCGATCCGCGCATTAGCGACGAAAGCGTGAATCAGGAAAACACCACCGACGAAATGGCGATGGGCATTCCGGGTTCGCTGAGCAACCGCGCGCCAACCGCTGCGCCTGCTGCTGCGGGCCAGCCTGGGGCAGCGCCAGCCGCATCGACAACCTCCACAACGAACCCGCAAGCGCTCTCCAGCCGCAGCCAGACGCAGCGTAAATACGCTTACGATCGCGACGTTCGCCATATCCGCCATCCGTCTTACACGCTTGAAAAAATGAGCATCGCCGTGGTGCTAAACCAGGATGCCCCGGCGCTTGCGAAGTGGACGCCGGAACAATTTACCGCGCTGAATAAATTGATTGCCGATGCCGCCGGAGTGGACGCGAAACGTGGGGACTCCCTGACCATTGATCGGATGGTCTTTACCCCAACGAATGCCCTGGATACGCCGTTAATCAAATGGTGGCAGGACCCGGATATTCGCGATTGGGGTCAGATGGGCGGGATCGGCTTCCTGGCGCTGCTGTTATTGCTGCTCGGCGTGCGCCCTCTGGCGCGTCGTTACAGCACCTCCCCGGAGCGGCAGATTTCCGCTCTGGAAGCAGAAAACAGCGGCGTATTACTGGAAGGCGATACCTCCAGCGACGACGACTCTCTGGTGCAGGCATTGCCGAAGTCCTCCTTCCAGGTTGAGGATAATCTCCCGCCGCAAAGTTCAGGGCTTGAAACGAAAGTGGAATTCTTACAGACGCTGGCGCAAAGCGAAACCGAGCGCGTGGCTGAAGTGTTAAAACAATGGATAAACAGCAATGAGCGAAATAACGCAGCCACAGCCGCAACCAAACAAGACTAATCGCAGCCCGGCAAATGGGGCTAACAGCGGGCGCAGCCGTCTCGAGCAGGCCGCGATTTTACTGCTGAGCGTGGGCGAAGAAGCGGCGGCAACGGTGATGGCGAAATTAAGCCGCGAAGAAGTGGTGCGCGTCAGTGAAACCATGGCGCGCCTGCACGGGATTAAAGTCACCCACGCCCGTAATGCCATGAATAATTTCTTTCAGGATTACCGTGAGCAGAGCGGCATTAACGGCGCGTCACGTAATTACCTGAAAAATATCCTCGATAAAGCGCTGGGGAGCGAAATCTCCCGCAGCGTGATCAACGGTATTTATGGGGACGAAGTGCGTTACCGCATGGCGCGGCTGCAATGGGTCGATACCCCGCAGCTCGCAAGCCTGATTGACCAGGAGCACTTACAGCTTCAGGCCGTTTTCCTGGCGTTCCTGCCGCCTGACGTGGCGGCGGGCGTATTAAGCTGCCTGGAAGCGTCCCGCCGGGATGAAATCATCTACCGCATCGCGCGTCTGGATGATGTGAACCGCGACGTGATTGACGAGCTGGATCGCATTATCGAACGCGGCGTGGCGGTGCTTTCCGAGCACGGTTCCAAACTGGTGGGAATTAAACACGCGGCGGACATCGTGAACCGCATTCCATCCAATCAGCAGGAACTGCTTGAGCAACTGCGCATTCGCGATGAAGACGTGGTAAACGAACTCAAAGATCAGATGTACGAATTCTTTATTCTGAGCCGCCAGACGCCAGCGGTGCTGCAACGTCTGATGGACGAAATCCCTATCGAGGACTGGGCGGTGGCGCTGAAAGGCACCGAGCCGGTTCTGCGCCAGGCGATTTACAGCGCGATGCCAAAACGCCAGGTTCAACTGCTGCAAAGCACCGGCACGCGTTTAGGCCCGGTGCCTGCAAGCCGCGTCGAGCAGGTGCGCAAAGAGATTATGGCGACCGTGCGTGAACTGGCCGAAGAGGGTGAGATTCAGGTGCGTCTCTTCTCTGAACTGACGATGGAGTAACCCATGAGTCAGCAGAGCAAATCACTTTTTGCCAAACCGCTTGCCGCAAACGCCACGGCACGCCCACGGGTGCATAAATTCCCGCCGCTTCATCGCAACCGCCACATGCTTGACGGTGGGCAGGGCGATGCCGGTTTTGCCGCGCCGTTTATGGATAACGCCAGCCTGCAACAACAGCTTGCTGATGGTTTTCAGGAAGGCATGAAACAGGGGTTTGAGCAGGGGCTGGAAGAAGGGCGCGGCGAAGGGTACCAGGAAGGCGTGCGTTTAGGTTTTGATGAAGGGCTACGCAAAGGCCACGACGAAGGCAAACTGGCGGGGCGGCAATTGTTTATTGATGCCGCGCAACCGCTGGACGGCGTGACCGGCGAGCTTAAACAGTACCTCGCCGACTATGAAACCCGTCGGCGCGATGAGCTGCTTCAACTGGTGGAAAAAGTCTCCCGCCAGGTGATTCGCTGCGAACTGACGCTGCACCCAACGCAATTGCTGACGCTGGTAGAAGAGGCGATCGGCAGCCTTGCGAAAACGCCGGAACAGATAAAAGTCTGCCTGAATGCAGAAGAGTTTCGTCGCATCAGCGAGGCGGAACCCGAACGTGCCCGTGAATGGGGTCTGAGCGCCGACCCGCAGATGCTGCCGGGTGAATGCCGCGTGATAACGGAAACCACGGAAATGGACATCGGTTGCCAGCATCGCCTGCAACAGTGCGTAGATGTTCTGAAAGAGACGCTGTTGCCGGACGCGCAGGATGCATAAGCTCGATTTTGAACAAGCCCTTAAATCCATTGACAATATTAACCTCGCGCGTGTCGCCGGGCGCCTGGTGCGGGTCAACGGCCTGCTGCTGGAATGCGTCGGCTGCGTGTTGGCTATCGGCCAGTATTGCCAGATAGAGAGCGTTGACGGCAGCCTGATGGATGCTCAGGTGGTGGGTTTTGATCGCGAAATTACCTGCCTGATGCCGTTTAAGCACCCCGTGGGTTTAATCGCCGGAGCGAAAGTTTATCCGGTGGAAAAAGAAGAGTCGGTGCTGATCGGTATGCAGTGGCTGGGGCGGGTGGTTAACGGCCTGGGCGAACCGCTCGATCAAAAAGGCAAACTGCAGGGCGACACACCCCTTGCCCGCAATATCGCCCAGATTCACCCGCTGACCCGACGCTCCGTTGACGAACCTTTAGACGTTGGCGTGCGCGCCATTAACGGCTTGCTCACCATCGGCAAAGGCCAGCGCGTGGGGCTGATGGCGGGCAGCGGCGTCGGGAAAAGCGTCCTGCTCGGCATGGTCACTCGCTATACCCGCGCCGATGTGGTTGTGGTCGGGCTTATCGGCGAGCGTGGCCGCGAAGTAAAAGAGTTTATCGAACACTCGCTGGGCGAAAGCGGCCTGGCGAAATCGGTGATTGTTGCCGCTCCGGCGGATGAATCTCCGCTGATGCGCCTGAAAGCCACCGAACTGTGCCACGCGATTGCCAGCTATTACCGTGACCGGGGATTAGATGTTTTGCTCCTGGTCGATTCCCTGACGCGTTACGCGATGGCGCAGCGTGAAATTGCGCTCTCCCTCGGCGAACCTCCGGCCACCAAAGGCTATCCGCCTTCTGCGTTCGGGCTGATCCCAAAGCTTGTGGAAAGCGCGGGAAATAGCGAAGGGCAGGGCACGATGACGGCCATTTATACCGTTCTGGCTGAAGGTGACGATCAACAAGATCCGATCGTTGACTGCGCGCGTGCGGTGCTGGACGGGCACATTGTGTTGTCCCGGCATCTTGCAGAAGCGGGGCACTATCCGGCCATCGATATTTCCCAGTCGATTAGCCGCTGTATGTCGCTGGTAACCAGCCGCGATCACCAGCGTGATGCCCGCACCCTAAAACAGCTCTACGGCGAATATATGAATATTAAGCCGATGTTACCCCTTGGGGGCTACGTCGCCGGAAGCGATCCGCTGGTGGATCGTGCCGTAGGAATGGCGCCCGCCATCCACCATTTTTTACAACAGGAAGTTAGCCTCGCGGCAACGCTTGAAAATACCCTCGAGGATTTGCAGACGCTTGTCGCCCGGTAAAAAAGATGAGGTAAAGGATGCCAAAAACCATCAGAACGCTTGAACAACTGGTCCAGATGCGCGCCCGCACGGTGAAAGATCTCACCGGGAAAGTCTCAACTCAACGCCAGCTCTGCCAGCGCTATGAAAATAACATTCAGGCGCTCAATAACCTGGCGATTGCCCCTGGCGGTAGCGGAAATACCCACGCGGCGATGATGACCAACCAGGCGCACTACAAGAAAAATATTCAGCGCATCATCAACTGGCAAAAGCAGGAGCAGGCGCTTGCGGATATGAAAATGCAGGAGCTGCAACAGAATTTATTGCATGAAGCGCGGCGTGAACGGGGGTATCAACTGGTGCTGGAGCAGCGGCAAGATAAATTTGCCGTGGAAGAGGCGAGAAAAGATCAGAAAACCACCGACGCGATGTCCGCTCAAAGCTGGATGCGTAACAGGCGCGGCGGGTAATCTCAGTATATCCAGTCAGCCGGCTCACTCGCCTGGCTGACGTTTTCCATAATCTGCCGCTGCATATGCAGAACCATGCCGTTACGTTCATTTAATTGTTGGCACAGTTCTGCATTGCGCTGCAAATCTTCCCAAAGCGCGCTGATTTTCCCTTGATGCTGCTGGGGCAGGCGCTCAATAAACTGCTGTAAACCGGCTTTATCTGCGCTAAATCCCAGCGTTTGCAAAGATTGTTGGCGCGTTGCAGCGCAATCCGTCAGTTGCTGATAAATTTCCATTAACTCCAGATTTACGCGGCTTAGTTGCTCACTATTACGCTCCAGTAATAGCGTGCGTTGCTCTTCGAGCAAGTTTTTCAGCGTGATATAGCGCTGCCTGTCCTGCACCATATCCTGTAACAAAGCGGTCATCCGTTGGCCTGCTGTCATCATTATGTTTACCGTTGAAAATATTTTTGAATGGAGAGCGTCAGGTCATCAAGATTGACGTGCAACTGCCCGTTGCTGAGCGCCTGTTTCATTTCGGCGACACGATCCATGTCGATTTCTGGCAGGTTTTGCAGCGCTTTTTGCGCATCGCCCAGCACCGGATCTACCGCGGCAATCGGCGCGCTACGCAACGGCGCAGAGGCTTTGGTTTCAGAAAGCTCTTTGGTGGCCTGGCTTGCCTGAGTCGACTGGATCGGCGCGTAATGGTTTTGGTTAATTTTCATATTCTCTCCCGAGATAAACCCAAATTCGTCTGCTGTCTGTATAAAGCGACGTGAACGGGGGAAAACTTTAATTCCCGTCGCAAAAATGCCAATCAGCGGGTTGGCGTCAGAATCCGCACTTCGCCAGGGGCGACGACAATGGCGTCGACGGTACGCTGGCTGCTGATATTACGCACGCGAATCACTTCCCCTTTGCGCCCCTGTTTCATCGCCTCTCCCGTAGTACTGGCCTCAATGCCCTGATGGCTGGCAACCATCAGCACACTTTGCCCGCGCTCTACCATCACCGGCTGTTCTAACAGGCTGCCGGTAATAATTTGCGATTCAGAGACTCGGCGCTTGACGATTTGGCCGATGACCTCTTGCGGCGCGGTGAAAAACTGCCCGTTAAGCGGGGCAATATCCTGCGGGCGTAACACCACATCCTGAGCATCAATCACCCGCCCGCGTTCCAGAGCATTTACAGCGGTAATCACCGGCAGGGTAATCGCCGTTTTGACCGCGACGTTGAGCTTCCAGTCCTGAACGCCGGGGCAGGTGACTTCATACCGCAGGCGGTACAGCGTGCGTTTGCTGTTAGCGCCAGGTGCAACGGCAGGGGTTTTAGGGCAAGGCGCGAGCGATGCGGCTTCCGGGGGGATCACCACGTCCAGTTGCAGGGCGTATTTCCCGAAGCCCTGATGCTGCGCTATTTCGCTAATCTCTTTCTGAGCGGCTTTTCGCACCCCGGTGTCAATCTGCTTACTGGAATCCACCGTAGCCTGTGCGCTAACGCAAGCCATACTCAGCCCGACAAAAATCAGGCGGAAGATGTTTTTCCGCATCAGGGGGCGGTTTCTCTCTATTCGTTTGAAAATCATAGTTTTATAAACCTGGCATAAAAATTGCTTTAGTCGTTGTTGATGGCAAGCGTCTTGTGAGAGAAATCGAAGCAAGGTGCGCCAGAGAGGACGCAAGACTGTAAGGAGAGACAGTGAGCATTAGTTTTGACAAGGCATTAGGCGTTCATCCACAGGCGTTGCAGCTCAGACTGACCAGGGCAGAGCTGTTATCCACCAACCTCGCCAACGTGGATACCCCTAATTTCAAGGCTAAAGATATTGATTTTGCCGCGCAGATGCAACGTTCGAAGCAGGCGTTGTTTCAAAACAGCGGGGCAGAAGTGAAATATCGCCTGCCGTATCAACCGTCTACGGATGGCAATACGGTGGCGCTGGATGTGGAGCAAGCCGCATTCGCAAAGAACAGCATGGATTACCAAATGAGCCTGACATTTCTGAAAATGAAATTTTCAGGATTACGGGCTGCCATCGAAGGCAAATAATTCGTTCAGGAAGAAAGTATGGCTTTTACGGACATCTATCGAGTTTCCAGTTCTGCAATGACGGCGCAAACCGTCAGGCTGAACACCATCGCCAGTAATATGGCCAACGCCGATGCCGCATCGGCAAGCGAAGAGACGGTGTATAAAGCGCGCCGTCCGGTTTTCGCCTCCATCTACCAGAACAGCCAACTGGCCGGGAACAACGCTATGGCGGGTGCCCGCGTACAGATTATGGACGTGGTAGAAACCGGCCAGGCAACCCAACGCTATGAACCCAACCATCCGATGGCCAACAATCAGGGTTATGTCTATTACCCGGATATTAACGTCGTGGAAGAGATGGCCGACATGATGTCTGCCTCTCGCGGGTTTGAAACCAGCGCGGAAGTGCTGAGCAGCGTCAAAAGTATGCAGCAAAGCCTGCTGCGCCTGGGCGAGGTGTAATTTATGAATGTGACAGATACGGCTAAATACACCCAGGAGACCGGCGGAAGTTCTGTTTCCGCAAACGGGCAGTCCGTTTCAGGCATGAACGATATGTTCCTGAAATTGCTGGTGGCGCAGGTGCAAAACCAGGACCCGCTGAACCCGACCGATGGCACGGAATACGTGGGCCAACTGGCGCAGCTTTCCCAGGTGCAGTCTATGGAACGCGTCGCAAGTCTGATGCAAAACAGCAGCATCATGATGGATAACCTCCAGACGCTGACCACGGCAAATCTGGTCGGCCAAAACGTGATGGTACAAACCGACCGCGTGGAAGTGCAGGACGATTCGGTGCTCAATGGCCGTTTAACCCTGGAACACCCGGCGTCATCGGTAACGGTTCACGTGAAAGATGCGGTCGGCAACGAACATAAGATCGATCTGGGCCGTCAGCAGGCGGGTCTGGTGGACTTCACCCTCGATGCGAAAAAAATGGGATTACCGGAAGGTAAATACACGCTGAGCGTGGTGACGGACACCGCCGAGCAGTCGATTCCCGTGGAAATTGGCGGCACCGTCAGCAATGTGCGCATTCCGCTAAAAGGCGGCGTCACGATGCTCAAAATCGCCGGGCTCGGGGAAGTGCCTTACAGCAGTATTAGTCAATTTGGTGGACAGGCTTCCGGCACGCGTCGGACGTAACAACTTTTGTAATCAGGATGAAATCATGAGTTTTAGTATCGCAACCTCAGGTCTTAACGCTATCAGCCAGCAGCTGGGGGCCATCAGTAACAATATCGCCAACACCGGAACCGTAGGATACAAATCCGGTCGCGCGGAGTTTTCTGCCCTGTATGCACAGTCTCAGCCTTTGGGCGTGGGCGTCACCGGGGTAACACAAAGCATTACGCGCGGGGGCAATATTATTAGCTCCAGCAACTCGCTGGATCTGGCGATTTCCGGCAACGGCTTTTTTGTGGTACGCGATACCACCGGCACCACCTCTTATACCCGCGCCGGTTATTTCGGTACCGACAAAGACGGCAACCTGGTCAATAACCTCGGCATGAACATGCAGGGTTATCCTGTAGATTCCAAGGGTAATTTGCAGGTGGGTACGGTATCGAATTTGAGTATTAAGAGTGGTTCTATTCCCGCGAAAGCGACAACCAATGTCGGGTTCACCGCTAACTTTGACGCCAATGCCAAAGCTATTCCTAAAGTTGATGGAAACAATAATCCAATCGATTTCAATGAGAAAGATGATTCGACCTACAACAATACTTACACCACTCAAATTTTTGATTCGTTAGGCCGGGAACATACCCTGACGCAATATTTCGTTAAAGATAGTGATAATAACTGGACGGTACATCTGCGTCTCGATGGGCAGAAACTTACGGATCCAGCAGATTCAAAAATAGCAGTCCAATTTAGTAATTCAGGGATTCTTGCCGTTCCTGGTGGGATGACCGATCTCAGCGTTGATATTAATGGCGCGGATCCATTGAAGATTGAGATGAGCTATACAGGCTCAACACAGTATGGCTCTGACTTCTCCGTCAGCCGCAACCAGGGCGACGGTTACGCCTCCGGTGAGCGCACCGGCCAGCAGGTTGATGAAAAAGGCAACGTCTATGCCACCTTCTCCAACGGCGAGCGCATGTTGCAGGGCCAGTTGATCATCGCAAACTTTGCGAACCCGAACGGCCTGCAATCACAAGATGGCACCACCTGGGCACAAACCGGTTCATCCGGTGCGCCATTGATCGGCGCGCCAGGCAGCGGCCTGCTGGGCTATATCAAATCCAACGCGCTTGAAGAGTCCAACGTGGATTTAACCTCCGAACTTGTAGGCTTAATGAGCGCCCAGCGTAACTACCAGGCTAACACCAAAGTGATTAGCACCAACGACAACATGATGAACGCGTTGATGCAGGCTGTGTAATGGACCACTTAATTTATACCGCCATGAGCGGAGCCAGCCGCAGCCTGATGCAGCAGCAGGTTCACTCCAATAACCTCTCCAACGTGAACACCAGCGGTTTTCGTGGTGACCTGGATAAAGCGCTCTCAACCCAGGTGCAGGGCAGCGGCTACGACTCCCGTTACATGGTGCAAAACGCCACCGGCGGCGTGGATATGACGCCGGGCTCGCTGGAAGAAACCGGGCGTGACCTGGACGTGGGGATAATCGGCAGCGGCCTGATTGCCCTGCAAATGGGCGGGAAAGAAGTCTACACCCGTAACGGGCATATCAACGTCAGCGAAGACGGCGACCTGACCATCAGCGGCCAGCCGGTGATGGGCGAGGGCGGGCCTATCGTGCTGCCGCCGTTTTCCCAGGTCTCTATCGCCAATGACGGCACGATCTCCATCGTTCCCCAGGATGGCGATATTAACGCCCTGATGGATGTCGATCGCATCAAGCTGGTGGACGTGGCAACCAGCCAACTAAACAAAGATAACAACGGTTTTCTGGTGACCAATAACCGCACCGAACCGCGCAGCGAAGAGATAACGCTTGCCAGCAAACATCTGGAAAGCAGCAACGTTTCTGCCATCAGCGAAATGGTCTCCAGCCTCTCTCTTAATCGCAGCTTTGAAGCGCAGATTAAGATGATGAAAGTGGCGGAAGATCTCGCTCAGGCCGGTAACCGCGTGATCCGCAATACCTGATTTGACTATTAAGGGAATAAAGTATGAATCCAGCATTATGGATCAGTAAAACCGGTCTTGCGGCGCAGGATGCCAAAATGAACGCGGTTTCCAATAACCTCGCGAACGTAAATACCACCGGGTTTAAACGCGACCGCGTGGTCTTTGAAGATCTGTTCTATCAGAACATGCGCGCCCCTGGCGTGCAGGCGAACCAGAATAACGCCACACCTGGCGGCATGCAGTACGGCAGCGGCGTAAAAGTGGTCGGCACGCAGAAAGCGTTCACCGTGGGCAGCATGCAGGTCACTAACCAGAAAATGGATGTGGCGATTGCCGGACAAGGTTTCTTCCAGATTGAAATGCCCGACGGCACCGTGGGCTATACGCGCTCTGGCAACCTGCAAGTGAACAGCGAAGGGGTGGTCACCACGGCACAGGGCCAACCGCTGGTCCCGCAGATTGAACTACCGGGCAATACCAAAGAGCTGAACATCGCCAAAGATGGCACCGTTTCTGCGCTGGTGGCGGATGAAGTGGATCCCGTCGAACTGGGGCAAATCACGCTGGTGAACTTTGTCAATCCAGCCGGTCTGTCGGCGGTGGGCGGCAACGTTTACCGTGAAACCGCAGCCAGCGGTGCGCCGGTGGAAGGCGTGCCGGGTGAAGAGGCGCTGGGCCAACTGGAGCAGGGAACACTGGAAGGTTCCAACGTGCAGGTGGTGGAAGAGATGGTCGATATGATCACCGTTCAGCGTGCTTACGAAATGAACGCCAAAATGGTTTCCGCAGCCGATGACATGCTGAAGTTCATCACACAAACGCTGTAAAACGCAGGGATTGCGCTTGAGAAGTAAATGGATATGAAAAAGAAAATGCTCATGGGGCTGCTGGCCCTGGCGTTGACCGGCTGTGAAAGCCAGACGCTGTTTGTCAAAAAAGATGATGCCGCCTACGCGCCACCGGAAGATCTGGCGGCGGCAACGCCTGCTGTCTCCGGCGGCGGGTTGTACAGCAACAGCTATAGCTGGTCTTTAGTTCAGGATCGCCGCGCCTATCGCGTAGGGGATATTTTGACCGTCAACCTGGATGAGTCCACGCAGTCCAGTAAACAGGCCACCACCAACTTCGGCAAAGAGAACGACGTGACGATTGGCGTGCCGGAGGTGTTCGGCAAAACGCTGGATAAAGCCAGCGCGTCGATCAGCGGCGATCGTAACTTCAAAGGGGCCGCTAACTCCGCCCAGCAAAATATGTTGCGCGGGTCGATTACCGTTGCGGTGCATAAAGTTCTGCCTAACGGCGTGATGGAAATTCGCGGCGAGAAGTGGCTGACGCTCAACCAGGGCGACGAATATATGCGCGTGACGGGGTTAGTCAGGCCGGAAGATATTTCCCTGGGCAACACGGTTTCCTCCCAGCGAATCGCCAACGCGCGCATTTCGTACGCCGGACGCGGAGCCCTGAGCGACTCGAACGCGGCTGGGTGGCTCACGCGTTTCTTTAACCATCCACTGTTCCCGATTTAAGCAGGAGAATCTCATGCGTAACCTGATGTCAGGTTTTTTGCTCCTGCTGGCCGTTATCGGACAGGCCAGTGCGGAGCGGTTAGGCAATATCGTTGATATTCAGGGCGTGCGCGGCAACCAACTGGTGGGCTACAGCCTGGTGGTGGGCCTTGACGGCACCGGGGATAAAAACCAGGTCAAATTCACCAGCCAGTCGGTGACCAATATGCTGCGTCAGTTTGGCGTGCAGATGCCTGCCAAAATCGATCCCAAAGTGAAAAACGTGGCGGCGGTGGCGATCAGCGCCACTCTGCCACCGATGTACGCCCGCGGGCAGTCCATCGATATTACGGTTTCATCCATTGGCGATGCGAAAAGCCTGCGCGGCGGTACCTTGCTACTGACGCAGCTTCGCGGGGCAGACGGCGAAGTGTATGCCCTGGCGCAGGGGAATGTGGTGGTGGGCGGCTTTAAAGCCGAGGGCGACAGCGGCTCAAGCATCACCATGAACACCCCAACCGTCGGGCGAGTGCCAAACGGCGCCACCGTTGAGCGCGAAATCCCTACCGATTTTCAGGCCAACAGCCAGGTGGTTCTCAACCTGAAACGGCCTAGTTTTAAAACCGCCAACAACGTAGCGATGGCGATTAATCAGGCGTTCGGCTCGATTGCCACCGCGCAAAGTGCGACTAACGTGATGGTGCGTGCCCCGGAACAGCCGGGCGCGCGCGTGGCGTTTATGTCGAGCCTTGAGGATTTGCAGATCACCAGCGGCAGGCAGCAGCCACGCGTGGTGTTTAACGCTCGCACCGGGACGATCGTGATTGGTGATGGCGTGGTAGTGCGTGCCGCCGCCGTTTCACACGGCAACCTGACGGTCACCATTCAGGAGACGCCACAGGTTAGCCAGCCTGCGCCATTCGGCCAGGGAAACACCACCGTGACGCCAAATTCCAATATCAACGTGAATCGTGAGCGCGGACAGATGGTGATGGTGCCTGCGGGAACCAGCCTGAGAAATATCGTCAACACGTTAAATAGCCTGGGTGCCTCGCCGGATGACACGATGGCGATTTTACAGGCGCTGAGCGAAGCCGGTGCAATGGATGCCGAGCTGGTCGTCATTTAAGGAGAGAGCATGATTGATTCGCTGAGCAGGCGCTCCAACGTCGTTCCAGGAGATTTCACCGGGACACAAAAAGCGCAAAATCTTGAGCAGGCGGCAGAGCAGTTCGAAGGGATGTTTTTGCGCTCGATGCTACAACAGATGCGCAAAGCCGCCGATGCGTTGTCTGACGGGGATAATCCCTTTTCCAGCAAGCAGGAGACGATGATGCGCGACTTTTATGACGATAAGCTCGCTTCGATGCTCGCCTCTCAGCGCAGCAGCGGCATTGCCTCGCTCATCATCAAGCAACTTGGGCCCCAGGTCGAGGGCATGGAACGCGCGGTTAAGTTAACGGGAAATCCGGTCGCTTTAGCTGATAAAGAAGCCGGGTAAACACTCCCATGACGCGCATGTGCAAGGATTGTTGTAATGAACATAATTAATATCGCTTTTACCGGCGCGCAGGCTGCGCGACAGGGAATGAGTACCACGTCAATGAACGTGGCCAACTACCTCACGCCGGGCTATAGCCGTCAGGGGATTATTCAGAGCGCTATCGGCACCAACGGCGATAGCTTTTCTGCGGGCAATGGCGTGCGGGTGGACAGCATTCGCCGTATTTCCGATCAGTACCTGGTCAACCAGGTCTGGCACAGCAATACGCGGGCTGAATATTACTCCGCCGGGCAAAAATACCTCGGCGCGCTGGAAAGCGTCATCGGCACCGACAGCACAAGCCTCGGCGGCGGGCTGGATAAATTCTTCGCCGCACTCAATGCGTTGACCACCCAGCCGGATTCTCCCGCGCTGCGCCAGCAGTTGCTCAACGAAGGGCAGTCGATGGCGACCCGCTTTAACAACGTTGACAGCTTTATCAGCAGCCAGAAAGTGTCGATTAACACCCAGCGCGAGGCGTTAGTCAGCAACGTCAATGTTATCAGCAGCAATATCGCCAGCTATAACCAGCAAATTGCCGACCAGGAAGCGACCGGCGGCAATGCCAGCGTGCTGCGCGATCAGCGCGACGAGCTGGTTAAACAGCTCAGTAGCATGGTGAGCGTGAAAGTCTCGGAAGATGCTTCCGGGCGCTATAACGTCTCTTTAAGTGACGGCCAACCTCTGGTGAACGGTCGCCATTTTGGTCAGCTCAAATCCAGCATGAATCAGCAGGGCGAGCAGGATATTTCCCTTGAGTTCCACAACACCACTTTCGGCGTTTCATCGGCGATTGGCGGGCAGATGGGCGCGCTCAATGATTACGAGCAGGGCACCCTGAAAACCATGCAAAGCACGGTGCGCGATATGGCCGAGCAGTTTGCAAAAGAGTTCAACGACCAGTTGGCGAAAGGTTTTGATCTTAACGGCCAGCCGGGTAAGCCGCTGTTTGTTTTCGATCTCACCAGCGGCAAAGGGATGTTGCAGGTGACCGATCTGAAGCCCGATGAACTTGCGCTCTCCGATAAAGCCGATGAGAGCGGCAACGGCACCAACCTGAAGGCGCTTATCGAGCTTAAAAACAAAGACCTCGCCATCGGCAATATGGGCAACATGAGCGTGAACGAAGCCGCCGCCGCGATTATCAGCAGCGTCGGGATCGCCAGCCGCCAGAACAAAACTGAATTGGATGCCGCCGAGGCGGTGCGTTATGAAGCGCAAACCCAGCGCGATAACTTGAGTGCGGTGAACCAGGACGAGGAGGCGATGAACCTCCAGGTCTATATGCAGGCTTATCAGTCCAACCTGAAAGTGATCGCCACCGGCAACCAAATTTTCAGCGATCTGCTGACTCTCTTCTGATAACGGAAAAAGGAATTTATCATGCGTATCAGTAGCCTGTATCACTCTTCCGCCATGCTCCACCAGATGAACCAGAATGGTGGGCGCCTGAGCAAACTGATGGAGCAGATGGCAACGCAAAAACGCGTTAACGTGCCTTCTGATGATCCGGTTGCCAGCAGCCGCCTGGTGCAGTTAAACCGCGAACAATCGGCAATCGCTCAGTATCAAAGCAACATTACGCGGCTCTCCGGCAACCTGTCGATCCAGGAATCTCACGTCACCGCCATGAGCGACCAACTCCTGGCGCTGAGCGACAAACTTCTCGCCGCCAGCAATGACACGCACAGCGAAAAAGATATGGCCGGATTCTCAGCGGAAATCTCCCAGATGCTGGAATCGCTGGTCTCATCGATGAATGCGAAAAACGAAGATGGGCACTACATTTTTTCCGGTACCAAAACCAACACTCAGCCGGTAACGTTTGATAAAACCACCGGAACATACAGCTACGCGGGGAACGATGCATCACGGTTAACGACCGTGGCAAACGGCATTGAGATTGCGGAAAACACCGCGATTAGCCAGGCGTTTTCCGGCAGCAATAACGACCTGAGCATGCTGAATTTGCTGAAAAGCGTCAGCGACAAAATGGCGACGCCGGGCGGGGATTACCGCGATGACCTCAAACAACTGCTCGGCGAAGTGAAAACCTCCAGCGATAAAATCGCCTCGGTCTATACCGAACTGGGCGGCAAACAAAATCGCCTGTCGTTAATCAGCGATGCTCATGAGGATATTAAAATCTCCCACGACCAGGTGGTTCAGGAACTTTCCGCCGTGGATGCCGCGACCAGTTACGTGAATATCCAGCTCTACACGCAGGCGGTTCAGGCATCGAACAAATCGTTCATGATGATAAGCCAACTCTCTCTCTTTAATCAGATGTAATCATTATGCAGGTTGGATTAAACCAGGCAGGACTCTCCTTAACCACTCCTCTCAATAGCGGGGGAGTGAAGAATACACAAGCGGTGCGCCAGCCGGAGGCTCCGCGCATTCGTCAGGGCGATAACCGCTTCCCGGAATCGCCGCTCATCTCCACGCGCCCGCTGCGCTACAACGTTCAGTTGAATCAGCAGCTTACCTCGGTCCAGCAGGCGGATAACTATTTATCCCAGGTTGAAAGCCAGCTTTTGCAACTGCGCTATGCCGCAAATCATGGCGCACGACGCGGCGAACTGACTCAGGATGCGGCGCGTTCTCTTTCAACGCTGTTAAATCAGCGCCCACAGTTGAGCGCGGGCACGGTAGACCGGCATTTGTCGGTCGATCCTGAACAAACCGCGCAGGTGCATTTTACGCTTCCCGCCGCACAGCGTTTACTGCAAAACGATGAAAGCGAAACGCTGATTTTTTCCCTGGCGGGACCGCGACGCGAAATGGTAGCGGTATCGTTCGAGGCCGGAGCCACGCCGCGCCAGGACGTGATGCGCCTGAATCAGGGGTTAGGGCGTTTTGGCGTGCATGCCAGTGTGGATAAACAGCAGGGGCTGGTATTTAGCGTGGATGAAGCCAACTGGCCGCAGGTCAGCAGCCAGCTTAGCGTGCGTGGGGAAGGAAAGCGTTTTTCCGGGAATGAATTTACCGCTCTGTTGGCGCGCCCGGAGCCTGCGGTGACTGATACGCTCAGCCAACTGGCACAGCAGCCGGGGATGATCCGCGAATTTCAGGGCGAGGTTCAGCAAGCCCTGGAGCAACTGACCCAACAGCGCGGTCAGCTATACAGCCACCAGGATAATGTTCGTCGTCGAATCAATGAAATGGCGACCCAGTATCAGCCTGAGCAGGCGCTGGAACACGCCCGAGCGCTCAGAACGCATCTGCAAAATAGCCATCAGGATTATGCGGCCACCGCCCGTGCATTAGGCGGCCAGGCGAATTTGCAGCAGGGCACGGTGAGTAACCTGCTGCGCTAAGGGCGGTTACGCGTTCAGCGGAAATAAAAACATCATTCCGCTCTGCCCAATGACCAGGGGTTTTTTATTGACGGTCATTGGGTAGACCCACACCGTGTTGTGGCGCAGGAAATCGATAAAACTGAACACCAGTTTGTAGTTTTCCGGGTTGCTATAACGAATCGGCACATAGTCATAAAACACGCGCCCATGCTTGCGGCGAGTTTCATCAAGCCTGCCACGCAGCACAAACATGGGGTCCTCAGTGCGTGTGAGCGTAAACAGCAATGCCTCATCCATATCCATAATCTGCGCATTATAAACTTCCCGCTGATCGGACATTAAATCGTAAAACCCAATCTCCATTCTGCCCTTGATCGGCCCGCTTTTGGCATTTGCCGAAGAGGTGTGCAGATGCATCACGCCAAGAAAAACAACCAGAATGGCAGTAAGGCTAATATTAAGATTTCTTACACTGAGCCAGTTCATTTAATTTTCTCTCGGTCTCGTCATTAATGATTTTAGTGAGCTTCTGGTTATCAACCCGCCAGTGATAAAGCGTCATTGCCAACTGCTGGCTTGCGCAGGCGGTTTCGATGGAAAAGGTGTAATTCAGCACCTGTTCGTCGGTGCGGTAATACACCGTCATCCAGGCATCATGAGCGATAAGTTCTTGATTTAACGTCTTGAGAAGGGATTTCAATTTCACGATGTCCTCATCGTTTATCTCATCCACGGCGGCGGCAATGCGGAAAACACGAATATTGCTGTACTGATTTTTCACCTGCTCCTGTGCACGCATCTCATCACAAGCGGTATGGAACAGGAAAAACCAGCCAGAGGATAGAATCAAACACGTTAGCAGTAACGTGGCCAGCATCGGCCAACCAAAAATGGCAAATGACCTGCGTGGAGTTGGGGGATCGTTGATTTGCTCGGCGGGTTTGTGCTGAGTCGGCATGGGTTCGGGTAATTCCAGCGCGGGCAAAGAAACCTGTACAGCCTGCACCGCGGGCGCGGGTTCCGGCGCGGTTACCTCTTCAGGCTCAATGGGCTGGCAAAACTCAGGGTCGAGCAGGTAACCTTTTTTGGGAATGGTTTTGATCACCCGCTGCTGCTTACCGTCATCTTCCAGCGCCGAACGCAGGGCATGAATCGCATTCGACAGGCTGTTATCGCCAATGACCCGGCGCTCCCACACAAGGCTCGTTAGTTCATTCCGGGATAACGTTTGACCTGCGTGCTGAATAAGACAATCCAGCAGTTTGAGTTGGTATTCACCCAGCCGGCGAACTTCCCCGGAGTGACGATGAACGATGGCGCCGGAGGCATAATCCAGCAACCAATTATTAACAGAACAACGCGATTTGTTCATAATATTTCAAAATTAAAGGTGTATTGAATCAATCACAAAAAAATGGGAAAAACAGATTTCACTGCTTCAGGTTAAGGTTGTACAAGGCGAGTGTAACGAAAGTGTTTAATTTTATGATGGTAAAATTCTTCAACCATTGAGAATGGGTTTATTTTTATTTGGTTATTATATTGGATGCGCTAAAAATATGCATCAAAATAAAAAATACAATAAAATCAAATAATTAAATGATTTTAATTGCATGGGCACTTACGGTTAATTGATATGATAGCTTTTATATTATTTTGTACAAATTTTTTATTAATTGGGATTTAAGTTGGTGAAATAAATTGTCGCATTGTTATTTTTAATGCTCATTGATTAACAATGTCCATTTTTGTGGAAATTAATCGTGCCAATGATTTAGATTTTTTGGTTGAAAGAGAATTATTTACAGGTGAGTATTTTTTTCATCAGTACTTAATTTTTTTATCAATAGTGTCGTTTTTGCTTAGTACATAGGCAAACCCTGTCTCACAGCATAATTCTCAAGGAGAGAACAAATGGCACTTTCAATTTTTACCAGCGGCGCGGCAATGTCTTCCACTAACGCTCTCAACAAATCTAACAGTATCCTGTCCACCGCGATGGAGCGCCTGGGTACCGGGAAACGCATTAACTCTGCGGCTGATGATGCGGCTGGTCTACAGATTGCGACTCGTTTACAGGGCCAGGTTAATGGCATGAGTGTTGCCCAGCGTAACGTTTCAGATGCGACCGCGATGTTGCAGACGGCGGAAGGGGCTTTTGATGAAGTGACCAATATTCTTTATCGTGTGAAAGACTTGGCGACTCAGGCGGCGAACGATACCAATGGTACTAATGAACGTACGGCCATCGGTGCGGAAGTTAATGAGCTGGTTAAAGAGCTCGGAAATATCATGGGTAACACCAGCTATGCGGGAGAAAATCTTTTTGCGGCTAATGGCACTGCTTTTACCGCAGCTGGAAAATTTTCAGTTGCAGCAGGGATGAACTTCCAGATCGGTGCGAGTAAAGATGAGAAACTGACTCTAAACGTAGCGACCCAATTGGGCGACGTAATGACTAAACTTTCAGCGGTTGGTAACCCGGGAACTCCAGCTACAGATGTTACTGATGCGACTAAAGCAGGAACATTACTGACAAACGTTGGGGCTGCTCTTGATAGTGTAGGGACTATGCGCTCATCGCTGGGTGCCAACATCAACCGTCTGGGTCATACCTCCGCTAACCTCGCGAATATGAAAGATAACACCACCCTGGCGCTGGGCAATATTCGTGATGCTGACTTTGCTTCCGAAGCAACCAACATGACCCGTAACCAGATGCTGGCGCAGACCAGTATGTCGATGCTGAAACAGGCCAACAGCATGTCAGGCATGGTGATGTCCCTGCTGGGCTAATTTCGCCGGCACGTTCTGTTGTATTACGCAAAAGCTCCCGTTGTTCGGGGGCTTTTTTTGTTTTCCGGGCGATGAAATACAAATCAGGGTTTAATTTTATCGTGGGCAATGTCGCTTTAAGGAGGTACAGGGCGCACAGGCGTTACCCGAAATCACAAGGAGCAGTATATGGCTTTATCTATTTTCACCAGCGGTGCAGCGATGTCTTCCACCAATGCGCTGAATAAGTCCAACTCAATTCTGTCTACAGCCATGGAGCGTCTGGGAACGGGCAAGCGTATTAACTCTGCGGCTGATGATGCGGCAGGCCTGCAGATTGCGACTCGTTTACAGGGCCAGGTTAATGGCATGGGTGTTGCCCAGCGTAACGTCTCTGATGCGACCGCTATGCTGCAGACGGCGGAAGGCGCCTTTGATGAAGTCACCAACATCCTGTACCGCATGAAGGACTTGGCGACCCAAGCATCGAATGATACTAATGGTAAAGATGATCGTACGGCAGTAAAAGCCGAACTGACTGAGCTAAAGTCAGAATTAACCAACATTATGACAAATACAAAATATGCTGGTGAAACGCTATTTGGTGATGGGACAAACAATGCAACAACTGGAGGAAAATTAGGCGGTTCATTGAATTTTCAGATTGGTTCAGCCTCATCAGAAACTCTGACACTTGCATTGAATACGGGTAATAAATTAAGTACAGCCGTGTCTTCTTTCACAGGCACTGCTCTCGAGTTGGGAATTGATACTGGTGTTGCGGCTACAGATGTGACAGCTACGCAGAAATTAATGGGTGATGTACAAACTGCATTGGATAATGTTGGAAGTATTCGATCCGCCTTAGGTGCAAATATCAACCGCCTGGGTCACACCTCCGCCAACCTCGCGAATATGAAAGACAACACCACCCTGGCCCTGGGCAATATTCGTGATGCTGACTTTGCTTCCGAAGCCACCAACATGACCCGTAACCAGATGCTGGCGCAGACCAGTATGTCGATGCTGAAGCAGGCTAACAGTATGTCAGGCATGGTGATGTCCCTACTGGGCTAATCTCAACAAATCGTTCGTTTGTGTTACGAAAGAGTTCCATTTATACGGGCGCTCTTTGTATATATCAGATGGATAATTCCAAAAAAGGATTTAATTTTATTTTCGGTGGTGTCGCTTTAAGGAAGTACAGGGCGCAAAGGCGTTACCCAAAATCACAAGGAGCAGTATATGGCTTTATCTATTTTCACCAGCGGTGCGGCAATGTCTTCCACCAATGCGCTGAACAAATCTAACAGCATCCTGTCCACCGCCATGGAGCGTCTGGGAACGGGTAAGCGTATCAATTCCGCGGCCGATGATGCAGCAGGTCTGCAAATCGCTACGCGTCTGCAGGGCCAGGTTAACGGTATGGGCGTTGCCCAGCGTAACGTCTCTGATGCGACAGCCATGTTGCAGACGGCGGAAGGTGCCTTTGATGAAGTCACCAACATTTTGTACCGCATGAAGGATCTGGCGACTCAGGCAGCGAACGATACCAATGGGACCAATGAACGTACGGCCATTGGTGCGGAAGTTAATGAACTGGTTAAAGAACTGGGTAACATAATGACTAAAACCAGTTATGCCGGGGAAACGCTGTTTACTGATGCAGCTGCGACCACTTTTGCAAGCGGAGGTAAGCTTGGCGCCGCTATCAATTTCCAAATTGGTGCGGGCAAAGATGAGAAACTGGCATTAGATCTTTCTACTGCTCAAGGTGCTGTGATGACTGAACTTGTAAAGTTTGGTACAGCTTCGACACCTGCGGTTGCCTTAACCAATGCTGCTGATGCCGGAACATTGATAACAAACGTAGGCACTGCTCTTGATAAGGTAGGGACTATGCGCTCATCGCTGGGTGCCAACATCAACCGTCTGGGTCATACCTCCGCTAACCTCGCGAATATGAAAGACAACACCACCCTGGCCCTGGGCAATATTCGTGATGCTGACTTTGCTTCCGAAGCAACCAACATGACCCGTAACCAGATGCTGGCGCAGACCAGTATGTCGATGCTGAAACAGGCCAACAGCATGTCAGGCATGGTGATGTCCCTGCTGGGCTAATTTCGCCGGCACGTTCTGTTGTATTACGCAAAAGCTCCCGTTGTACGGGGGCTTTTTTTGTTTTCCGGGCGATGAAATACAAATCAGGGTTTAATTTTATCGTGGGCAATGTCGCTTTAAGGAGGTACAGGGCGCACAGGCGTTACCCGAAATCACAAGGAGCAGTATATGGCTTTATCTATTTTCACCAGCGGTGCAGCGATGTCTTCCACCAATGCGCTGAATAAGTCCAACTCAATTCTGTCTACAGCCATGGAGCGTCTGGGAACGGGCAAGCGTATTAACTCTGCGGCTGATGATGCGGCAGGTCTGCAGATTGCGACTCGTTTACAGGGTCAGGTTAATGGTATGGGTGTCGCGCAGCGTAACGTCTCTGATGCGACTGCGATGTTGCAGACGGCGGAAGGCGCCTTTGATGAAGTCACCAATGTTCTATACCGCATGAAAGACCTTGCTACTCAGGCAGCGAATGACACTAACAGCAAAAATGATCGTACAGCGGTCAAAGCTGAGTTGACCGAGTTGCAGGCCGAGTTAACCAATATTATGACCAATACTAAATATGCTGGTGATGTGTTATTTGGAGATGGTACTGCAGCGACAGGTGGAAGATTAGCTGGGAAATTAAATTTTCAGATTGGTGCAGGGGCAAGCGAAAAATTAGAATTGGATCTAAATGCTGGTGCTGGAAAAGCATTGGAAACAACAGTTACTTCTTTAACTGGTTTTGACCTGGATATTGCTACCGGTACGGGAACTGCCGATCTCGGTAAGATAACCACGCTCATGGATAATGTACAGACTGCACTCGATAATGTAGGTGGTGTTCGTTCTGCATTAGGTGCCAACATCAACCGTCTGGGTCATACCTCCGCTAACCTCGCGAATATGAAAGACAACACCACCCTGGCCCTGGGCAATATTCGTGATGCTGACTTTGCTTCCGAAGCAACCAACATGACCCGTAACCAGATGCTGGCGCAGACCAGTATGTCGATGCTGAAACAGGCCAACAGCATGTCAGGCATGGTGATGTCCCTGCTGGGCTAATTTCGCCGGCACGTTCTGTTGTATTACGCAAAAGCTCCCGTTGTACGGGGGCTTTTTTTGTTTTCCGGGCGATGAAATACAAATCAGGGTTTAATTTTATCGTGGGCAATGTCGCTTTAAGGAGGTACAGGGCGCACAGGCGTTACCCGAAATCACAAGGAGCAGTATATGGCTTTATCTATTTTCACCAGCGGTGCAGCGATGTCTTCCACCAATGCGCTGAATAAGTCCAACTCAATTCTGTCTACAGCCATGGAGCGTCTGGGAACGGGCAAGCGTATTAACTCTGCGGCTGATGATGCGGCAGGCCTGCAGATTGCGACTCGTTTACAGGGCCAGGTTAATGGCATGGGTGTTGCCCAGCGTAACGTCTCTGATGCGACTGCGATGTTGCAGAGTGCAGAAGGCGCTTTTGATGAAGTCACCAACATCCTGTACCGCATGAAGGATCTGGCTACTCAGGCGGCAAACGATACTAACGGTACTAACGAGCGCGATGCATTGCAGGCAGAGTCAGATGAGCTGAATAAAGAATTGAAAAACATTCTGACGCAAACCAAATTTGGTGGAGAAAGTCTGATTTTTTCAATGGGGACGAATGGTACAACATTCACTGTAGATGGCGGAAAGCTAGGTAAAGAAATGGCTTTTCAGATTGGTGCTGATAAATCTGAATCACTCAAATTAGATCTCACAAAACAGGGTACAGGTGGTACCACTGACCTTATGGATAAACTTGATAAGGCATTTGGATTTACAACAACAACAGCGGGGGTTGCTGCAATCAATCTCAGTACAGGGAGTGGGGCTGCTATTGATACTATTACCACAGCTCTGGATACTGTCGGCACAGTTCGCTCAACATTAGGTGCCAATATCAACCGCCTGGGCCATACCTCCGCTAACCTCGCGAATATGAAAGATAACACTACCCTGGCCCTGGGCAATATTCGTGATGCTGACTTTGCTTCCGAAGCAACCAACATGACCCGTAACCAGATGCTGGCGCAGACCAGCATGTCGATGCTGAAACAAGCCAACAGCATGTCAGGCATGGTGATGTCCCTGCTAGGTTAACGTCTCATAACACCGCTCCGGCGGTGTTTTCCTCTTTATTTCCGGTGGGCGGAAATAATCCTTCCTTATGGTTTCTAACCACTTGAAATACTTAAAATTTAATTTTGGCATGAATATTGCTAATTCATAAAAAGGATTAGCACAGCGCCAGGGAGAATGGATGAGCGATTTCAGCAGTATTGACCCTCAGTCAATGGCTACACAGTTAGCTGGCTATGACGTGCAGGCGCTAAAAAGTCAGTTAAAAACACAGCAGGCGAGATTAACCGCTCAACAAACAGCACTTAAATCGCTCAAAAGTGGATTAAGTACGTTTCGCACGGCACTGAGCAATTTAAATAAAACCAATGCCGGAATGCTGAAAACCAGCGCCACGATGAGTGTGGAAAATATGGTCTCTGCGACGACCACTTCCGATGCACGTAAAGGCACTTATAACCTTTTTATTGAGCAACTTGCGTCTGCGCATCAGGTTGCATTCGACAAACTAGATGACAGCACAATCGCAAGCGCCACCGGCAATCTAGATATCACAATTAATAATAAAACGCTGACCATTGATATGGATAAGGTTGATAGCCTCTCCAGCCTGGCAAAGGCCATTAATGGTTCAGATGATAATCCTGGTGTGACTGCGTCATTAGTGCGTAGCGGAGGTGAAGTTCGCCTTATGCTGAGCAGTGATAACAGCGGAGCTGAGAATGAAATTAAGTTGACTGCCCCGCCAGAGATTACGCAAGGGGGAGTCAGCACGCTTACTCAGGCACAGGATTCTGTAGTCTGGTTAGGTGAATCGGGTAGTGGCCTGCGTATAACTGGCACCACAAACACCCTAAAAGATTTGATCGATGGGGTCACGATTGACCTTAATCAGACTCACAAAGCAGGCGATAGCCCGTTGCGTATTAATATTGGGATCGATGTCAGTGAGACGACATCCCAGGTTAATAGCTTTGTTGAAGCCTATAACACAATGTTGAGTTCATTAAATGAACTGACTGCTTCAGGTTCTAGCAGTAGCGATCGCGGAGCCTTTGCTGGTGATGCAGGAATTAGCTCATTGCGTCGTGAACTCAACGAAATGTTACGTACATCTATTGAAGGGTTGGATATTACGCAATTCGGCGTTAGCGCGGATAAAGACGGCAAGCTAAAGCTTGATAATGACAAGCTTAAAGAGAAGCTTACTGAGGATCCGGGCAAGCTGAACACGCTGTTCAATGGCAGTAATGGATTGTTGCGCAAAATGGACAAATCTCTGGATAAGTATGTGGGACTCAACGGGGAAATCAAAAGCCGCGAAGAAACCAACCGCCGCCGCGAAACGGAATTAAGCGATCGCAGCGACAAAATCAGTACCCGCTATGACACGGCTTACAACCGCTATTTGCAGCAGTTCACCCGCATGCAGAGCGTATTACAGCAGATGAACAACACCGCCAGTATGTTTGGCTTAGTTTAAGGAAGAAATCTCTATGTACGGAAACACCCAGGAAGGGTTCGGCGACTTTTATGAGTCAGATATGGCAGCGCAGGTGGCGGCAGCAACGCCGCATCAGTTGGTGCTTATGCTGTTCAACGGCTTAACCGACGAACTGGTACGAGCCAAAAGCCATATCGAAGCGAAACGCTATGAGCGCAAGGCGCAAAGCATCAATAAGTGCATCGATATTCTCAATGCCTTGACCAGCGCGCTGGACTACGAAAAAGGCGGCGAACTGGCAAAAAATCTCGCCAATTTGTACGACTACTGCGTCTATCGCCTGTATGACGGCAGCAATAATTTGTCCGTCGCCGCCATTGAAGAAGTGGAAACCATTCTGACCGAACTGCGCGAAGGCTGGGACGAAATGGGTAAACGCCATGGATGATTTGCAGTTACTTGACTGGCAGACGCGGGCGCTCGCCGCGGCGGGCAAGCGTCAAGACTGGGAAAGAATCCAACAGTTGGATAGCGACATTGCCGCCTCGCTGGTCAGCATGCATGGACGTGAGATCTCTGATCAAAAGCGTGAAGCGATGAGAACGCTTCAGCAAGTTCATAGCTACGTCCATCAAATGGTGCGCCATAAACGGGATGAATTAAGCAAAGAGATGCTCCAGCAGCGCAATCAGCGCGAAGGGGCACTCTCCTATGCCGTGTTTATGGACCAGGAAGAGGGGCAGGTGGTTAATGAGTGACTTCCTCGCTTTTTCCGCCTCGGATTCGGGCAATTTACCGCAGTCAACGCAGTTGCATACGCTGGTGGCTCCGGCGACGGCTACGTTGCAGGTTGTCGATGAAACGGCGGGTGCAAATACCAGCGAAATGCTGTTTGAAGAACTGCTGGTAGCCACCGGGTCTGCGTCTCTCACGCCGCAAGAACCGGTGGATATCGCGCAAGAAGAGAGCGCATTTGAAGCGCTGTTGCCTGAGCTGCCCGAAGAGCAGGTGCAACAGATGGCACAGCAATTTTTGGCTTCCCTGGTAAACAGAGATGTCCCGGTGCTGATAAGTTCTGCAGCGCCCGTTGCGGTTGAAGCGGTTGCCGTTGAAGTGCCTGTATCCCATAAGGCACATGCCCTTGCTTTGACGGAAAAAGCGGAACGTTCTGCGCCTGAAACATCAGGCGTGGTGCCGCCGTCAGTGGTGGCGAATCGGCATACTGAGGCGCCTGCGCCTGAACACGCTGAGTTAGCGCTCCCGAAAACAACGCTGAAACCGGCTACGGCAGATTCACTGCGCATCGCCGGGATAAACGCCACGCCCGCGGGAAATGTGCCGGTGATCTCGGCCGGGCAGCCACATGTTCAGGTCAACGCCCCGATTCGTGCAGACCGCAGCGGGCAGGAGCTTTCCACTCAGCTTCAACACGCACTCGGCGAGCGCCTGAATTTGCAGATCAATAACCAAATTCAACACGCGACGATCCGTCTTGATCCACCTGATATGGGGCGCATTGAAATTGCCGTGCAGATCGAAGCCGGGAAAATCCAGGTACAAATCAATGCCGGGCAGGGGGATGTTTACCGCGCGTTACAGCAGGTGAGCAACGAACTGCGCCAGGCGTTAACCGAGCAGCATTTTGTTGATGTGGATGTCCATTTATCAAACCAAACGCAGCAGCAACAGCCGGGCCAGCGCCAGCAACAATCCGGCCGCGAAAGTGAAATGATTCTGGCGAATGAACAGCAGGACACCGCGCGCGATACGCGCTCGCGGGATGATAAATCTATTTTGATGACAGTATAAGAAGTTGACTAACACTATGACGATTAAAACCTTTTCGATGGCTTTGGCAATCGCCCTTATCTCTTCTGTGCTGGCCGTGATGGGAACGATGCACTTTGCACAACCGACGCAAGCCGCTGAACCTGAAGCGGTACCCGCGCCGTCATCCTGGCAAAAAGTCAAAGAGATGTTTTCTTCGTCAGAAGAAGAGACTCAGGTGCTGTTTGTTGAAATTAACAACATCATGATCACCCTGAAAAATGACGGTGGCAAAGAGCGCTACATGTTGCTCGAACTGGCCTTAACGGCTGCCACCGAGGACGCGGTAAAACAAACTGAGATGATGATCCCGGCGATTCGCGGGGCCACCGTCGCACTATTAACCGAAAAGGATTACGCCCTGGTTCGTACCCTGAGCGTGAATGATTTACACGATGAATTGATGAATGCCTATCGCGAGCGCTTTAAACAGCTCAAAAACGAGATGCCATTTAACGATGTGATCATTAGCAAAATGTTGTTGCAGTAACGATCGGAAAGGAACGCACAATGGAATGCAGCACCTTTATCTCCAGTGAAACGTTAACGCCTGCGGAAGAGTCGCGCTACGTTTCACAATATCTCCCGCTGGTTAAGCGGGTTGTAAAACAGCTCGCCTGGCAGGCGCAGAGCGTTATCGACAGCGAAGATATGCAGCAGATCGCCCTGATGGGTCTGCTTAGCTCGCTTCGCCGTTACGGCAAGCCGGATGAACAGTTCGCCGCGTTTGCAGCGCAAAGGATCCGCGGCTCGATTCTTGATGAATTGCGCGTGCTGGACTGGCGTCCGCGCCGGCTGCGCCAGAAAGCGCACAAGCTCAATGATGCCATTCGAGAACTCAGCCGCAAACTGGGCAAAGATGTGGATTTCGAAGAGATAAAACAACATCTTGCGATCACCGCCGAAGAGTATCAGGAGTATCTGCTGCTCGACAGCGCAAGTGCGCTGCATAGCCTTGACGATCTTCTCACCACGGATTCAGATTTCAGCTTTAACAGCCGCAATCTGGAAGACGAAATCATTATCAGCGATTCATTGCGCGCGGCACTCGCCGGGCTGGATGAACGCGAGCAAATTATCCTGAGCCTCTACTATCAGCATGAAATGAGCCTCAAAGAGATTGCCCTGGTGCTG